>NZ_CP045652.1:1235121-1543902 GCF_009557615.1 Sphingobacteruim zhuxiongii | reverse complement strand
TGATAGAGGCGAAGTTTATACCGTTCCAAAAAAAGAATCGTATTTTCTAATAGACGCAGAAAATAAACCGTCATTACAACCAAAAATCCAAGTACCGGAAGGAAAATATACGAAACTACAATTCGTATTAGGTCTTGACAGCCTAACCAATACACTACCTGTCGAAGAACGTACGGGGGTTTTAGATATTGCCAAAAATGGGATGTATTGGAGTTGGAACAGCGGCTATATTTTCTTCAAAATGGAAGGTAACTCCTCGGCGTCAACAACGGCAGATAAAAAATTCCGCTATCATATCGGTCTCTTTGGAGGTTATGATAAACCAACAAAAAATAACATCAAAACTATTCAAGTTGATTTAAGCCCAGCGGGTGCAGCAGAAGTTAAAGAAAATCTGAGTAGCGATATCCATCTAATGGTTGACTTATCCAAAGTATTCGATGGAAAAAATAAAATCAGCATAGCGACGAACAGCACCGTAATGGTTACAGGGCCCAATGATAAAATTGCTGAAAACTATAGCGAGATGTTTCGACACGACCATACGCACAACTTCCAAAAGATAAATAATGAATAAAGCCTATTGGTTGGTTGCTGGCACTATCATAACGATCATATTTGCCTGTCAAAAGGCAGATCACTTTGTTGACGAATACCTTATTTCTTTTACGAAACCGAAGCATTTCCCGGAGCCAAACTATAACTTCCCAGGAAATCCGATTAGTAAAGAGAAATTTGATCTTGGCAAGAAGTTATTTTATGATCCCATTCTATCTCGAGATAATACCATCTCTTGTTCTAGCTGTCATATTCCTGAGAACGCTTTCACTCATCACGGCCATGATGTTAGTCATGGAATCGATGATAGGTTAGGTATTCGAAATAGTATGACGCTAACCAATTTGGCTTGGTCAAAGTCCTTCTTTTGGGATGGTGGAGTCTTTGATCTAGATTTGTTTTCCATTGCACCGATCGAGAACGTCGTGGAGATGGACGAAAAATTACCCAACGTCTTAAAAAAGTTGAATAGCTCAAAGACCTATCCTTTACTGTTTGAGAAGGCATTCGGAACACGTGAAATCCAAAGCAGCCACTTATTAAAAGCGCTGTCACAGTTTATGCTGTTGCTCGTATCTGACCAGTCGAAATATGATCAGGTTATACGATCGGAAGCGGAATTTACGGCTGAAGAGGAAGCTGGATATCGACTGTTCCAATCGAACTGCAACGCATGTCATCAAGAACCCCTATTCACTGACGGATCATTTCGCGATAATGGAATTGGGATGAATCCGGCAAAAGACGAAGGACGTTTTGAAATTTCCCAATTGGAAAACGATAGGCTCAAGTTTAAAGTGCCAACGCTAAGAAATCTAGCATTTACACAACCGTATATGCATGATGGCCGTTTTAGAACGCTAGAATCGGTGATTAATCACTATCGTCGAGAAGTACAACAAACGCCGAATTTGGATCCTTTATTTAGCAAAGAGATGGGAATAAAGCTATCCGAACTAGAAGTTAAACAGCTTTTAGCATTCTTAAACACACTCAATGATGAAACATTTATAAAAAACCCTTTATTCCGTGAATAATATGAAGAAACTTTTGATTGTATTAATACTCTTAATCTCTATGAACAGTAGCCAGGCTTGTGATATCTGTGGCTGTGGTGTTGGAGGTTATTATATCGGTTTGTTGCCGGATTTCAGTAAACGATTTATCGGTCTCCGCTATCAATTTAATCGAATTACGACACAATTGGATATACATGGCAATCGCACAGCCTTGACAACAGACGAAAAATATCAAACGATGGAATTATGGGGGGCATGGAATATTGGTCAGCGATGGCGAGTATTAGCCCTTGTTCCTTATAATTTCAGTGAGAAATACACTTCTGGAAGTGAAATTTTACGTAAGAAAAACGGTATCGGTGACATCACATTAAACGGATACTACAAACTTTTTGAGGGCTCAAACAGTACTGATAATAATAAATTAATAGTTCAAGCATTATGGTTAGGATTAGGCGTGAAACTACCTACAGGATCATATGACGCACTTGAACAGCAGAACGCGATGGCAACAAATCCCAATATTTTCCAACTGGGAACTGGAAGCCTTGACATTATTCCGAGTTTAATGTACGATATCCGTATTCAAGATTTTGGAATCAATATGAATGCGAGTTATAAATTGAATACAGAAAATAAAGACGATTATCGATACGGTAATAAAATTGCAAGTAACGCTAGCGCTTATTACAAGATTGCCTTGGGTTCAAATAGTCGTATTGCTCCAAATGCAGGGCTATCTTTTGAAAAACAAGGAAAAGATCATAGTATGGGCTTTAAAGTCGAAGAAACTGGCGGACATCTATTAAATGCTTCTATGGGGTTAGAAGCCAATTTCAATAGAATATCTGTCGGGGCATCATTCCAAACGCCAATCAATCAAGATCTAGGCCGCGGGAGAATAGACGCAGGAAATAGAATGCTAACTCACCTGTCCTATTCTTTTTAAAGAACGATGTTGTATTAATAGAAAAAGCAGCTCAATGAGCTGCTTTTTCTTTATTGTGGAATCTAGGGTGATTAACCCAAAATTTCTTTCAATTTACTTACTTGATGATCCACTAATTTCTGCAATGGACCGGAAGCCATCATCTTCATCATCATATTCAACTCTGCCTCGATTAAAAACGTTGCTGTCGTTGTCGTTTCAGATGCTGGTTCTACTTTCCAACGAAGTGTAATGGCAAAAGGCGCTTCTTCCGAAGGCACACTAACCAGTTCTTTGTTCTCGATGCGTTGGCTAATACGTAATGCTAATTTCGCCATATTTTTAATGGTAAAGCTAGCTTCGTCAGCAGTTGATACCCAGTTATAAATATTATCTGGCATCAATTGCTCATGATTATTTAAATCCGAAAGGAAGTTGTATACTTCCTCAACTGGCTTACTAATAAGCGTAGAATTCTGTATTACTGTCATAGCTTAAACTTCAGGGCTCCAATTTGCTGGATCTTGGCGCCATTTTTCTAATAATTCGATATCAGATTCCATGATATAGCTATTTGATGCAGCTACACGAACTAGCGCATCATAATTACATAAACTATGGAATGTACATTTTGCCTCTTCAAAGTTCTTACGAGCCTCGTCGAAACCATAGGTAAAGATAGAAACTAAGCCAACTACGTTACATCCTGCTTCGCGCAAAGCTTTAACAGCAATTAAACTACTCTTTCCTGTAGAAACTAAATCTTCAATCACAACAACACGTTGTCCACTACTAATCTCTCCTTCAATCATATTCTGACGACCATGATCTTTTGCACTGCTACGAACGTATGAGAAAGGTAAACCTAGGTCTTGAGCTACTAAAACGCCTTGTGGGATGCCCGCGGTCGCTACGCCAGAGATCATATCTACCGATCCAAACTCTTCCTGGATCAACTGAGATAGCTTTTGTCTGATGTACGTACGGATCGACGGATGCGATAAAGCTATACGGTTATCACAATAAATTGGAGACTTCCATCCTGACGCCCATGTAAAAGGACTTTTAGGTTGTAATTTTATTGCTTTAATTTGCAATAAGGATTCTGCAACTTTTTGTTCAACCTCATTTAAATAATTCATGGCACAAATTTATAAAATTTATATGAACCAATCTCTGTTAATTTTCGCAGATTTTGCTCCGAAAATCAAAGGGAACATTCAAACGATTGGTTTACAAGACATTGATTTAGAAAAACTTTTTAACCAGTCGACCAACAAGACTGAAAAAAACATCTATTTACACATACAACCAAATATTGAGAAAGTTTTCAAAACTTTCATCGCTAATATTCGAATTATCAGAGCTGCTGGTGGACTTGTAAAAAACGGTGAAGGACACTATCTTTTTATCCATCGACTAGGAAAATGGGATCTTCCTAAAGGAAAAGTTGAAGAAAACGAGAAAATGAAAGAAGCCGCATTACGCGAAGTCGAAGAAGAATGTGGAATCAAGATAAACTACTTAGGAAAGAAAATAGAAACGACTTATCACTGTTATACGATGCGCGGAAAATTCGTGCTTAAACAAACCAAGTGGTATGAAATGGGAATTAATAAAGTTCCCAAACTTACACCTCAGCTGGAAGAAGATATCGACCAAGCAATATGGGTTAAAAAATCAAACCTATCTAAAATAAAAAATGACACCTACCCTTTGATTCTTGACGTTATCGAAAACATTGAAAAATAAAAATCAAGACGTTTATTAAAAATAGTAAGCCAACATAAAGTAAAAACCTATATATTGCGCATTTTCAAATTCGCTTTATATAGGTTTTACAGAATATTGCTTCAAGCTACTATCCTGAAAAAGACAAATGGCGTTTAGGTTAAGCCACGACTTGCTTTTCTTTACGGAATATAATAAACAGCAAGGTAACCCCACCAAGCAAAACTGGATAATAAAGATATTGCATAATATCAACAGGCGACAAGAGTGGTAATTTTTGCTCCGATAAAACCATGTTCGCTGCGGCAAGAGCTGCCAAAATCTGCGCACCATAGGGCACTAAACCTTGTATAAAGCAAGAAATAGTATCTAAGATACTCGCAACACGTTTCCCTTCTAATCCGTTTTTATCTGAAATCTCTTTTGCAATAGGACCAACAATAACAATGGTGATTGTATTATTCGCAATAGCCAAATTAACTAATCCGGTTAGAAATGCGATACCCAACTCTGCTTTCTTCTTTGAATCGATACGTTTGGTAACTGCATTTAATAGATAATCAATTCCGCCATTAAAACGAATGATCCCTACGACCCCTCCTATTATTAGGCATAATAAACTTAACTCGAACATGCCTGCAAAACCATCATTTATCGACTTTAAGACCGCTAGAAAATCAACGGAATGCGTAAATAGTCCAATTATAGCAGCAATGACAATTCCGACACCCAAAGTAAAAATAACGTTCAATCCCAATAAAGCCAATACGAAAACAATCACATAGGGAACAATCTTAATAACTTCATAATCTCCGACTGGTATGTCTTGAAGGTTCTTCACGAGCGCTTGACCCTGAAATCCGTAGATAATAAAAACTAATATCGCGACAGGGAAGACCATTTTAAAGTTTACCTTGAATTTATCGCGCATTCCTACATCTTGAGTTCGTGTAGCTGCAATAGTTGTATCTGAAATAAACGAAAGATTATCACCAAACATAGCACCGCCTATGACAGCAGCTAAGGCAATAGGCATAATTCCGGCAATGTTCTGTTCTAAGCCTACAGCAATTGGAGCCAGAGCGACAATCGTACCAACGGAAGTTCCTAAAGATGTTGAAATAAAACAGCCTACCAGAAAAAGTCCAGCTACAATGAATTGTGGTGAGACGTAAGTGAGCGCAAAATTTATTGTCGATGAGATTGCGCCAATATTCTTTGATAGTTCCCCGAAAGCTCCTGCCAACAAGAATATCAAAATCATAATCAGAATATTCTCATCGCCCGATCCTTTAGAAAAATGACTTAACTTCTCTGAAAAAGATACTTTCGGAAATTGAAAAAAGGCAACAAAAAGCGCCAATACAAAAATTACTAAAACAGGGAGTGCATAGAAGTCGCCAAGGATATAAGAACACGAAAAGTAGACGACAACAAAAAATATAAGCGGCAGTAAGGCCCAAAAATTGCCTTTCTTCATAAGAATAATTTATATAAACCTTACAAAAGTAGTATAATTCTTCTACTTGAAAGGAAGCTCCATAAAAAAACGACAAAACTAGTAGTTTATATTTTGAGTTTATTTTAAAACAACAAAGAATTAAACTTTAGACTGTGGATAAAAATTTCCAATCCTAACAAAAATGTGTAACTTTAACGTTAATCACCAATTTAGACACAATTTAAATTAAACATGAAAAGGACTCCGTTGACGAATTTGTTCCTTTTACTTTTAGTGGCTGTCGTCTTATTATTCGCAACGACTTGCTTTGGCATTCATTAAAGTGTGAGAGTCTAAAAAGGAACAACAAGTTGTTCCTTTTTTTATAACCATAAAAGCCAAAAAAAATACAACAGGCTCATCATAAATAAAGCGGCTATTTTTAAAAAAACAGCCGCTTTATTTACGTAAAATATTTTAGACGCTTATTGATTTTTACTTTCCCAATAATCGGCATTTTTAACGCCAATCTCTTTCGGATTGAAGTCAGGGTTTTCTATTCCTTGTTTACGTTTCTTTTTATAATCATTCCATACTTTCATCGCTGTCTTGCTCATTAACAGAATTGCGATAAGATTTACCCATGCCATCAATCCCACGCCAATATCGCCAATAGCCCAGGCAGTATCTGCCGTACGCACCGTCCCGTAATAAACCGAGCCTAAGAAAACAATTTTAAAAATCCAACCAAGAATCTTCTGTGTTTTTTCATTTTTCACTAGGTAGACGATATTGGTATCGGCATAATAGAAATAGGCCATAATTGTAGTGAATGCAAAGAAGAATAATGCTACAGCAACAAAACCATCGCCAAATCCTGGAAAATGATGTGAAACCGCTGCTTGTGTAAAACCATTATAATCAACTCCAGGAAGATTCTCTTGCAACATGGATGTCGCTTTTCTCGCAGCATCTGTATTTGTTACATTATATTTACCCGTAAACAGAATCATCAATGCTGTTGCAGTACAAACAAATAAGGTATCAACATAAACAGAGAACGCTTGTACTAAGCCCTGTTGCGCTGGGTGACTAACTTCAGCAGCAGCAGCAGCATGTGGAGCAGTACCTTGTCCAGCTTCATTTGAGTAAATCCCTCGTTTAACACCCCATGCTATTGCCATTCCAATGATACCACCAAAAGTCGCATCTAAACTAAAGGCACTACTAAAGATTAATTCGAAGACTTCAGGAATTTGCTGGAAGTTCATCGCAATAATAACCAAGGTCATCAGGATATAACCGCCTGCCATAAAAGGCACAACATATTCTGCTACAGTTCCTAAACGCTTTACTCCTCCAAAGATGATCAAAATCAAAAGTAGAACAACCGCAATACCTGTGTAACTTGTTGGTATTTCAAAAGCGTTATGTATCGATGAAGCAATCGCATTACTTTGCACTCCTGGCAATAGTAGTCCAGCACTTATTATCGTTAAAACAGCAAATAAAACCGCATACCATTTTACACCGAGTCCCTTTTCAATATAATAAGCAGGGCCACCACGAAACTCAGTACCATCTTTTTGTTTATACACCTGTCCGAGCATAGCCTCGACGAACGCGGATGCAGAGCCCAAGAAAGCAATCGCCCACATCCAGAACACTGCCCCCGGTCCTCCATAAAATATAGCAGTAGCAACACCGATAATGTTACCTGTACCGACGCGTCCCGAAATAGCTAATGCAAACGCTTGAAAGGAAGATATCCCCTCATCCCCTTGCTTTTTAGCAAACAAGAGCTTTAACATATCTTTGATGTAAGTTACCTGTAGAAATCCGGTACGGATCGAAAAATAAAGCCCGGTACAAAGGCACAAATAAATAAAAATATCACTCCAGACAAGGGAGGAAATACTGGATACGAACTTGTCCATTAATTTGGTTTAACTGTTTATCAATAGTGAAATATCCGTAAAGAAACTGTTTTTTTACCTAAATATTAGAATTTAATTTTGATTTAGGCGTTTTAAACAATCAGATTTACTAGTAATTAGTGCTTAAAAAAAATGAGGCCATCATTCGTAAATATCGTTGATATTCACTTTATTTACCTGCAAATTATCACACATGAGAGCAACGCTATTAAATATAGGAATGGGCATCCTCACTCTATTGTTTTATTCTTGTGCCACTGTAAAAAATGCGGAAATTAAGAACCTGCTGCAGCATAGCAATTGTAACCAGCGAAATGTGTACGACTATAAGGAAGCTGATTTGCCGATCCCCCTACATTTACAAAAGCTTTCAGACAACTTAAAAAATAAACTCAGTCATAATAGCCTCAATATAGCAAATGCCATTGGTCTCATTCCAACATTAGAGCGTTACTGCAACATTGAAGTTAAAAAAGGTCTTACTGATCCAACGCAACGAATAGAACTATTGGAACTGAGACAAGATATCGATCATAAGATTAACCTATCTTCATTAGAAATATCAGCAATATCGTCGGAGATGGATTGTGAAGAAGAACGTACAAGTCAAGTTGCGAATTATCTTTCTGGAATTGCTGATGAACGGGAATCTAAACTAACGATTGGAGCCATCGTCGTTGGCGCAGTTGGTGCAATATTAACAGGTGGAGTTATTAAAAACGAAACGGCAGCCAACGCAACTGGCATCTCAACCGGTATCGCTGAAGCCACATTCGGGTTTCTAATGTTTTTTGACAAAGCTTCCATTGAATTCCATCATAAGAGAAATGCTTTAAAAGATATTTGGTTTGGAACCAAAACATCCGAAATATTCCCCCCTGCGGTCTGGTATTATTTGAACTACGCAAATCCGGATTATAATATCACATCCTCGTTCCGCGAACAGATCTTAGAAAAGTGGACACATTTAGGTCAGATCGATAACGACTCGAGAGAGAAACTCGTAAAGCTATACTTTGCTGAAGGAGGTCGATACTCCAGTGAGCAGTTAAATAATCGCGCAGATATGTACGATCAACTCGAGTCCAATATTAACTTGATGAAACAAGATTTAAAAGCCCTTGCTCTTGAATTGGACAAAATGTAGCATAATGTACATTTAAGACATTCTACAAAACAAGGTCAATCACACAATTAATGAACCTCAAAGACCGTATTCGCGGCACCTTGCCTCTTTCTTCAGCGCTCAAAAAACAAGTTGACAATCATTAATGTTACGAATAGATGATTAACAAACAAACGACATGGAAAGCATGTAAATAAAGCATATCAATTAAAAACAAAGAAAGCCTGACGATAATCGTTAGGCTTTCTTTGTTTATGCTGTATAACAAGTAGGATTGATCTACATTAATCCTACTCACATTTCGCTTCGTTAATATGCAAAATATTTATGCGCCAAATTTCTTTAGTTCAACTAATAGAAGTTTTGGCCAATCTTTCAAAGCATCCTTAATATACTGTTGACCGAGCTTCGGTCCCATCAATTCAGCCATTTTTCGCGCTTGCATCTGAACATGATTTAAGTAAGCTCGATTGGGTTCTCTCACACGCTCTACATCGGCTTGATTGCCCAAGTTTGCTTTCTGTGACTTCTTTTTATTTGCCATACAACAAAAGTACCTATAATTGCTCAGCTATTGTTATACGAATTACGTTCATTTTGAATGATTGACAATATAGCAACCAAGTCAAGTGAGAATATACCTTTCCAAGCTGTCTTTGACAATATTAGATAACTATCTAGACATCGCATGAATAACGCTGTAATGAGAACGGAACGCACCAAAGAATGTTCTATGCTCATGGTACGAAACACCATAATCTTTACAGGTTTCTCTGATAATACTATTTAGGCGAGGATAATGTACATGACTAATTTTCGGAAACAAATGGTGTTCTACTTGAAAGTTTAAACCGCCAAGAAGCCAGGTTAATATTCTACTTTTGGTCGCAAAATTTGAGGTCGACTGCAATTGATGCACCATCCACTCCTCATCAATCGTACTATCTGATTCGTTCTTAAATTCGGTGCCATGCACAACGTGAGCCAACTGGAAAACAGTAGCAAGCGCTAGTCCACAAACCAAGCTCGCAATTAGTATTCCAATCATTGCATTTTGAAAACCAACAACATAGATCGGAATAACCAAGAATATCACAAAATGTATCGCTTTGCTAACCCAGAAAATAATCTTTTCTTTCATTGGCAAGTTAAACTCCTTTGATTCCTTACTTAATTTCTTTCTGAAATACTTTTCATAATCCTGATAGAAGATCCAAGCTAGGTAAGAAATAGAATACAAAAATAGAAAGTAGAAAGATTGATAACGATGTATCCCTTTCAAAGGTTGGTCTTCCGTAACACGCATAAATTTAATCTCAATATCATGATCACTACCATTGATATTCGTGAAAGTATGATGAGAAATATTATGCTTTAATTTCCATAGATAAATATTACCACCGAGTAAATTTAGCGAATAGGAAAGCACATTATTGAGTGTCTTATTCGAAGAGAATGTATCGTGTCCGGCATCATGCATTATATTAAAACCAATTGCAGCAAGATTTAAACCCAAAATAACACATAATGGTATTGCAATGTAACTAACGGGAGTAAAAAACACCAAAATGATATAATTTACCAAGAGAGCAAGGATCAATAAAAATCCTTTAAGCATTAAACTCATATTACCCTCCTTTCTGATTGATAAGTCGCTGAAATAGGCGTTAACCTTATTTTTTAGCGTTTTAGAAAATTCTGAACTCGGCTTAATGAACTTAATAGGTGAAGGCATTTTTTGTTTGTCTGTTTAATTGTAGGTCAAAATAGTCTATTTTATTAGTATTCTCACCCTTCAATGCTAATTTAACAATTTATTAACAAGAATAAAGTGCTTTTTTAAATGTCTATTGAAACAAATTTCAAGGTTTTTTATCAAGCATTAATTTGGTTATACTTCCGGACTGAACATACAGAATTCATCGCATAGCAATCAATCGTTTACAGTACATCTACCCGCATGAGGTAAATCCCTTTTTTAATCGTAACTTTGTGGGCAAATCGGATTTAAGGTTCTCTTTTTTCACCGAAGGGCGTATATCGCCGTTTACAGATTGAAGAAGAATAAGTCCGTCTTTTTTTGTTTTTAGACCCATTTCGTTCCTCTAGTACAGAAGGATTGTGTCATAGAACCTAGCAGACCACAAGCTCTAGCGATTCAGTGGACACTATCAAAAAACGTAAGATAGGGTTTATATATAAAAACAACAGTATAAAAAACAATTGATTTACAGGTACTATTACCTTTAAAAACAACAGAAAGAACGTTTAAATGATTAATGTATCAAATTTATCGCTTCGCTATGGAAAACGTATTCTATTCGAAGATGTCAACCTAAAGTTTACCACCGGAAATTGTTATGGTATTATTGGCGCCAACGGTGCTGGTAAATCTACATTCCTAAAAATTATATCAGGAGAAGTTGATCCAAGTACAGGCTCGGTGGCATTTACACCAGGAGAGCGTATGTCTGTTCTTAATCAGAATCACTATGCATTTGATGAGTTTCCAGTTATCCAAACAGTTATGATGGGTAATCAAGAGCTTTTCAAAGTGATGAAGGAGAAGGATGATATCTATATGAAAGATCCTTTTACGGATGCCGATGGAGAGCGTGCTGGTGAGTTAGAAAGCCTATTTGCTGAAATGGATGGCTGGAATGCAGAGAGTAATGCAGCAACTCTATTGAGCAACTTAGGAATCAAAGAAGAATTACACTACAAACTTGTAAAAGAGTTAGATGGTAACGAAAAAGTACGTGTCTTATTAGCACAAGCGCTTTTCGGAAATCCAGATATCCTTATTCTGGATGAGCCTACCAACGACTTGGATATTAATACTATCGCTTGGTTAGAAGATTTCTTAGCATCGTATGAAGCTATCGTGTTAGTCGTTTCCCACGACCGTCACTTCTTAGACGCAGTATGTACGCATATTGTGGATATCGACTTTAGCAAGATGTCTATCTACTCAGGTAACTACACATTCTGGTACGAATCTTCTCAATTAGCGTTAAAACAACGTTCGGATCAAAACAAGAAGATGGAAGATAAGGTTAAGGAACTTCAGGAATTTATCCGTCGCTTCTCAGCCAATGCTTCA
Organism: Sphingobacteruim zhuxiongii; assembly: GCF_009557615.1. Taxonomy (NCBI): domain Bacteria; kingdom Pseudomonadati; phylum Bacteroidota; class Sphingobacteriia; order Sphingobacteriales; family Sphingobacteriaceae; genus Sphingobacterium; species Sphingobacterium zhuxiongii. Next base: position 1,532,059 of record NZ_CP045652.1, on the reverse strand, counting down.
AAATCAAAACAAGCAACTTCGCGTAAGAAAGCTTTGGATAAGATCAATATTGACGAGATCAAACCATCAAACAGAAAATACCCTGCCATTATGTTTAACATGATGGATAGAGAGCCTGGTGATCAAATCTTAAATATCGAAGGTTTAAGCAAAACTAAAAACGGAGAAGTATACTTCAAAGACATCACCTTCATGATGAATAAAGGTGATAAGATTGCAGTATTGGCAGAAAACAACTTAATCACTTCAGCATTCTACGATATCTTAACCGGACGCGATAACGATTTCAAAGGCGAGTTTAAATGGGGAGTAACTATTACTCCTGCAGATATGCCGATTGATAACGCTGCATTCTTCGAAGGCAAGACGGAAAACTTGGTAGATTGGTTAAGAGATTATACTACCAAACCAGATGCGGATGAGCAATTCATTCGTGGTTTCCTAGGTAAAATGTTATTCTCTGGAGAAGAGGTATTGAAAAAATGCTCGGTATTATCGGGAGGAGAGAAAATGCGTTGTATGTTCTCAAGAATGATGTTACAAGGAGCCAACTTCCTAATCTTTGATGAACCAACCAACCACTTAGACTTAGAATCTATTACCGCACTAAACAACGGTATGAACGACTTTAAAGGTTCTATGTTATTCACATCACGTGACCACGAATTAACACAAACTGTCGCAAATCGAATTATCGAACTAACACCAAAAGGTATTATCGACAAATTGATGTCATACGACGAATACATCAACTCAGATGTTGTAAAAGCGCAACGAGAGCAAATGTATAAATAACACAAAAAAGGGGCTGTCTAAAAAGGTCTCTTAAAGAAAGAACCCCGTCATTAAAAAATGGCGGGGTTTTTCTGTTTTTTTGTCCTTAAGATTTTGTATCTTAAGGTGCACCCAAAAAAACAATATGGCAAACATACAATTCAAAGCGCTTCCATCCAATAGTCCGAGTCTATTTCCTGAGAATATTTTAGATCGTATTCCAATGAACCATCCGGTTCGGTTGGTGAGTCAGGTTGTTGATCAGTTGGATCTAGATCATATTATCCGTCAGTATAAAGGCGGAGGCACCACTAGTTTTCACCCTAGAATGCTCATTAAGGTGCTGTTCTACGCCTATTTAAGCAATATCTATTCTTGCCGAAAAATTGAGCGCGCCTTACAAGAGAATATCCATTTCATGTGGCTTTCGGGCAATAGCACACCTGATTATCGTACGATCAATTATTTCAGAGGAAAGCGTCTTAAAGGACAGATACAAGAGCTGTTTGCAAGTATCGTTCGTATGCTGCATGATATGGAGTATGTTAGCCTGAAAGTTCAATATGTTGATGGTACCAAGATCGAGTCGGTCGCTGGTCGTTATACGTTCGTTTGGAAGAAATCGGTCGAGAAGAATAAGGTAAAGTTAGAAGCAAACATTGCTTCGGTTCTTTCGGAAATCGAGGCTCAGATCGCCCAAGACCAATCTTCATTAGGGCATCAAGAAGTTAGCAAGGCCATTGATAGCAGTCGGTTGAAGGAAAAGATCGAAGCGATCAATGCCAAGTTCAAAGGAGCCAATAAATCTACTGATAAGCAGCTTAAGAAACTTGAAGAGGACTATTTGCCTCGACTAGAGAAATATGAAGAGCAACTGGAAGTACTGGGAGATCGCAATAGTTATAGCAAGACCGATACCGATGCTGTGTTTATGCGGATGAAAGAGGACCACATGAAGAATGGCCAGCTTAAGCCAGCCTATAATACCCAAATCAGCACCGAAGATCAGTTCATCACCCATTACAGCATCCATCAAACAACTGCCGACACCACAACCCTGCCGGAACATTTGGAAGGCTTTGAGTCCCATTACGGAAAACAAAGCGAACAGCTTGTAGCAGACGCCGGTTATGGTAGTGAACAGAACTATGAATTGATGGAAAAACAGGGCATAACTGCCTTTGTCAAGTACAATTACTTTCATGTGGAACAGAAGCGCAAGCATAAACAGGATCCTTTCTCGGTACAGAATCTGTATTACAACCAGCAAGATGACTATTATGTATGTCCGGCCGGACAGAAGCTCAGCTATATCGGTCATGCAACCAGAGTTAGTACCAATGGATATACTGCCCGGGTAAGCTGTTATCAGGCTCAGCGATGCGAAGGCTGCCCAATGCGCAGTGGGTGCCATAAAGCAAAAGGCAATCGTATTATTGAAGTGAACCACAGGCTTGATCAGCTCAAGGCTAAAGCCCGAAAAAGACTGCTATCAGAAGAGGGAATGTACCATCGAAGCAAGCGACCCATAGAAGTGGAAGCTGTTTTCGGTCAGATGAAAAGCAACAACAAGTTTACCCGGTTCACGATGAAAGGACTGGAGAAAGTCGCTGTAGAGTTCGGTTTGATGGCCATTGCTCATAACCTCAGAAAATGGGCAAAAAAGTGGGCAAACGATGTCTTGTTTCGAAATGGTTATAGCGATAAAACACTATATACGATAAAAATTGGAGTCAGGAGCGTTAAAACCACAAAATATAAACTTACTGCTTAAAACTCAAAAATGAAAACAGTAATGGAATCGCAAAAGCTATAAAACAGAAGAAGGTGCCTTTTTAGACACCTTCTTTTTGTTAGTATTTAGTAGTTAGTATTAAGATATTAGACAAAATCAAACGTCTTATATCTAAATACTAATATCTTACATCTAAATTCTAACATCTAATCATCACACGTCTAATATCTAAATACTAACATCTAAATACTAAATACTTACATCTAACTTCTCTCCTCCAGTAAGCGAATCAAATTAGCTTTTACCAAGGTATAAGCATAGTCTTTTGCTTCGGCAAATGAAATATGATATCGACGTTCGACCTGTTGTAATTCGATAGGGAAACGTGCTAAGATTTTATCATAATAATGATCTAAGACTTCCTTTGTTGGCATTTCGAAACTAATCTTAAGTTGAAAACGACGAATCAAGGCAAAGTCAATAATATCGATATGATTTGTTGCGCAAATCAGCATCACTTGCTCTGGCAAATAGTCAATTAGTTGGATCATCGTATTAACTAAACGACGCATCTCTCCTACATCATTTTCATCCTCTCCCCTTGCCTTTCCGATCTGATCAAACTCATCTAAAAAAAGCACAGCCTTATCGCGGATCGCACGATCAAAAACCTGTTTTATATTTTGGGATGTCTCTCCGATTCTGGAATTAATGATATTACTTAAATTAAGAACAATTAAAGGGCGATGAATGGCATTTGCAATTGCTTTTGCCGTTGTTGTTTTACCACAGCCGGAGCTTCCAAACAGTAAAACTTTATTGTTGACCGGGAGGCCATACTCTTGCAGGTGTTCAACATACAACTGCTCTTTAATTAATTGATCGATTTGTAATCTGTTGTCCTGACTCAGAAAAACATCGTTTAAATCGACAGGCTCTTTATCCTTAATAATAAGGTCTTGAATATTCATGCTAAATGGAAACGCTAACTTCAATAAAGCTCAAAAATACGAAATCTATTCATCTTTCCCGACGAACTCAGGATCAGCTTCGAATAGTCCCGCTTCTGTCGGTTAAGCTGTTGTTGGATTCCAATCCTTCCTATCAATCTGATAAACGAAATTTCGCTTTACCCCTTCTCCGTAGTATGCAACGTCCTTCTCGTCCACTTTTATAGCCCCTAGGCGTTCAATAGAAATCTGTGAGCGCAGGTTCTCGGCTCCAATGTGAAAACGTATCTTCGATACATACTGAAATATATAAGCAATCATCATCCGCTTTACCGCATGATTTGCGCCAGAACCCCAATAGTTCGTCGCATAGAATGTATAGCCGATATGTATGCTTTCTTCAGATGGTTTAAAATCATAATATCGAGTGCAACCAATAACTTCCATACTGTCTTTATCAATAACTTTGAAGGCGCCTTCACTTTTCAACGCACCTTCAAAGAAATTTAAAAACACCTCACGGCGCCAACGGTCTTTATTAGGATGTTGCTCCCAAACTTTAGGATCTGAAGCTACTGGATAGAGTACTTCAAAATCATCCGCTTGTAAGGGGAGCAACATATAATGATCATGCTCTAAAACAGGCTGTAAATTCACAATGGTATCCATAGGTCTAAATTATGTTATACCAAAGGTAAGTAACAATCTATTAAAATGTATGTCGATTATCATCGGAATCCGTATCAATCAACTTGTTATAGGGATCGACACCAACGGAAATCGGCTTTTGATTCACGACAAAAGTCAAACGATTCTTTATGCGATCAATCTTCACGCGTTTCTCCAAAAGAGGATTCTCGACTTCATATTTACCTTGCTTCTTCGCCTCGCCAAATACAACGACATCCACATAATCTTTCAATGGCAACGACTCGATAGCTTTCTTATCTTTTGCGTTCATTTTTTCGGAAAGCTTGCTGCCTTTCACGTCTTCGTAACTGCGTTTACCTTTGTCATCCGTACGATATTTGGAAACCTTAAAATCTATACTAACTTCATACTTACCGCCTTTTAAAGGTTTTATTTCCGCTTCCTCTACAGCATTATCGTAGATAGTCACCGTTTCATACATATCCTTAATAAGATATTGCAAACTATCAGGCGTATGTTGCTTTAACAGATCAACAAATTCAATCGAAGTCGTATACGGAGGATACTGAAATGCTGTTTTCTTGATATAGGCCTGTAACACGTCGCTGAAGACCTCTTCACCTAAGTAGTCACTCATTGCATACATTACGAGCGATCCTTTGTTGTAGTGAATGTATTGTTGGTTCTCATTAAACATCAAAGGGTTCTCCTTTAATTTTTCATTTGATCTACCAACTAGATAATTATCCAAAGCTTCTTTCAAGAATTTGCGCATCTGTCCTTTCCCGTATGTCTGCTCCAATACCTTTAAAGAACTATATTCAGATAAAGACTCCGACATCATGGTCGCACCTTTAACATTCGCGCCAATCACTTGATGTGCCCACCATTGATGAGCAAACTCATGTGCAACAACAGCATAAGCATAATCTACAGCGTCTGGATTGTCTTCATCGACCTTTGCTATAAAACCAATACTCTCTGAGAAAGGCACCGTATTCGCAAAAGCCTGCGCAAATGTACCGTGAGAACTTGGAAACTCAATAATGCGTAACTGATTGAATTGGTACGGACTGAAATGTGATTCATAATAACCCAACGATTTCTTAATCGAAGCCATCATACGATCGATATTATATTCGTGTCCTTTATGATAATAAATCTCCATATTCTTCCCATTAACCTTTTCACGCTTCACTTCATACTTCGCCGAGATGAACGAATAAAAGTTCAAAATCGGACTATCCATTTTATAGTGGTAGTAGTGTTTTCCATTTTCTACCCAATCTTTCTGAAGGTATCCCGGAGCAATTGCAATTTGATCGGCACTGGTACTGACAATGGCTTCGAAATCGATCCAATCGGCATCATTCGAAATGTATGTATTACCCAATTTACTACTATCGCGGGGGTCTGCCATACGATCCCGAGGTGCCAATTTATACTTCTCGCGAATACTATTATCATCAATTTCCAAATGATCCGCATAACTTAGAATTGGAAAAATTGTATTGTTAAAGAATGTTCCATTCTCTAAGATTATCGATCGATCGTGCAGAAAAGTATTGGAGAGATTCGTTAACTGATATTGAATACGAAGAGTATCACCGGGCATCAAAGGTTGCTCAAATTGATAAACATTGACATCAAGAACTGTATCACGCTGTGACTTTTTAATCGCCCGTTCGATTTTAATATTCGTCTTCACGCTACTATTTATCCCCATAAATAAGGAATCAATCGGCAGCGTCGTTTTATTAACATAAACAAAATCTCCTTTTGCAGTAAAGTTTCGTTGTTTCGGATCGATATCTACATTCGTAAATACACTGACTAAGCGCGGACTTGGCAATTTCTCAAAATGCTTGTACTTGCGTTCAAAACTTACTTGCTGAAGCTCAGTCTCTTTATTAGAGTAGCGCGTAGAAACGACATTATTAACATAATAAATGGAATATCCTAATCCAATAAATGCGATTAGTGATAAAGCCGCGGGTACAACAATTGCAGGCTTTAATCGCATTGTAAACTGCTGCATTCGGTCTTTTACGCTGGAAAGAATTCCACGACGCCAAAACAACAACGTCAGCGCAAATAAAACTCCCGAAAACAATAACCAATATAGACGATAATACAAGTAATGGCGAATATCAGCGTAGCCATTCATATCCGAATAGTGATATTTTGGAGAATTATTGAACTTATAAATCAATTGTTCTACTCCTATCTTCGAAAGAAAAGGTATCCCTAACACAATCAGTAGACAAACTATAAAACCAATAAAGTAGTTACGGAAGAATCCGTGAATGAACAATGCGAAGCCAATAAGTACCAGATATTTCAGATAATCTAGCACAAAAAGCTCATATAAATAATGTCCGAATTCAAAATTATAATACCCGTTATATGCTTGGTAGACGATCCCTGTCAACATACTGATAAACAGAACCACGACCGTCATTTTCATCAATGCCAAATACTTGGAAAATAACAATACCCAGTTCGGCACCGAAGTGGAGTCAACCAAAAGTTTCATATTACTCTGTTGATCTCGTTGAACGAGCATCCCCGCAAAAAGCATAATCATAATGATTAAGAAGAAACTATAAATCCCTCCCATACTTTCTAACACCTGCCATGTTACAGGATAAGTCGTCGTTCCAAACAACATACTACTGGACGACATAATTGCTAGTACAAAAAGTGCGGCGATTATAATTAAGATGGCGAAAGTCCAGTTTTTAACAACATATTTAAAATCAACATTACTCAAGCGCCAGCTCATCTTTAGATTGCTAAAAAATGAATGTGATATAGCAACTTTCGGAAGATCAATACGAATAATACTACCAAAGTTGTTCTTCGTTATACGATCAGCAGATTTTGCTCGACGAAAGCTAAAGCCTTGTTGCGAGAATGAGAAACTATAGTATACCACCGTTAAAATAACAATTGCCAAACCCGACCAAATCAATCGGTTATAAAGCAACACCCCCGTCAGTGGCAATAAATTGTTATTCTGTTCGTCAATACTCCAGTATTTCGTGTAGTAGGTGATTGGCTGAAATCCAAAAGGATCGAGTAAGGCCACTAAATATCGATTATCTGCGTTTTGTGTTGCAATATCTAGAACGGACTGCAATAGCAACAAAACAAGTACAAATACAAAGCCTATGTAGATATTACGACTGAACGTCACTAGCGCAAAAATCATACTGCCGAAAAGCAAGAAATTTGGAAGCACAACGATTAGGAACCCACTCAGGTAGGCTTCGATACGATTAGGACCGAGTAGACTCGTATTAATTCCTGGATGATATTGGGCAGCATAGAACCCGACAACAGTCAGTATTGCAATCAGGCATACGATAACTATTGCAGCAAAGAACTTTGCAGATAGATACTTGAACTTATCCAAAGGATAAGAAAACAATAGATTGTGAACATTATACAAGTAATCTCTATATACAGCTGCGCCGACGACAGTCGGTAACAGGAAATAGATAAACGTCGAAAAACTATTGAAGTAGCCAGCAACATTGATTGGCGAATTGACCATTATCGGTGAGGAAGTTGTCACCGTGACGCCGTCGAATGCACCTAAGGAAGAAATGGTTGTAAAATAAGCTAATGCGAAATAAATAGCACAATAGATATAGAAAACAGGCTGTTTAAACCAGCGTGTTACTTCGAAAGTAAAGATGGTACTAAACATGAACGCTATCGTTTTTAAGGGCTACGAAATAAACATCTTCTAATATCGGTGTTGCCGACTGAAAAGAATCATCAGGTTGCAGCTCACTCATCACGCGAATATTTAATGTATTATCCTGATTATAATTTGAAGAGATAACATTATGTTTTTGATTTGCAGCCTCGAAAGCCTCGCGTTCGATACGAGCTGTCCATATCTTTCCGTTTAGTTTCGATTCGCCTTCTTGCGCGGAACCACGAAATAAAACACGACCGCCGTTCATGATAGCCAACTCATGACATAACTCCCGCACATCGTCTACAATGTGTGTCGAAAAGATAACCGTATGCTGTGCACCGATCTCGCGTAATACATTTAAAAAGCGATGACGTTCCGCAGGATCTAAACCAGCTGTAGGTTCATCGACAATGATAAGCTTAGGATTATTTAATAGCATTTGAGCAATCCCAAAGCGTTGTTTCATACCACCAGAGTAACCACTTACACTTTTCTTACGAACATCATACAGATTGGTAATTTGCAAAACCTCCGCCACGATTTTTTGACGGTCAGCCTTGGATGTAATGCCTTTCAAATTTGCAAAATAGTGGAGCAACTCTTCAGCAGATAAATTTGGGTATACGCCAAATTCCTGAGGAAGATAGCCTAGAACACGACGAAGTGCATTTTTATCCGTTAAAAGATTGATATCTCCAAAAGTTATTTCGCCTGAATCTGGGGTTTGTAGTGTCGCAATTGTACGCATCAATGAGGATTTACCAGCTCCATTTGGACCTAATAAACCAAACATACCCGGGCCTATCGTCAAATTCACAGAATCCAGCGCCTTTACACCGTTATTATAAGTCTTGTTTAAATTACTAATTGTTAAGTTCATGTTGTTTAGTATTATAGTTGGTTAGTCGCTTAAAAAGCAAAAATGTTACAACAAAGATTATTAAAATAGTCAGTGAACTAAAATCGAAGCATTTTAAGGTATGTATGAAGCAAAACTATTGAAACAATGAGAATCCTCGGAGATCAAGCCTAGCTTGGCCATAGCTTTAGCCTACCTTATACCATGTTTGGTAGAATAAATAGTAAAAGCTGCGCTTGAGATGTGTTTTTCTATGGAGATATTCCAATAGAAATCCTAATCTAACTTCTTACTTGAAAAGGCAAAAAAAAGAAGGGCTTATCATTTAGATAAACCCTTCTATTGTTTTGCTAATGCTATATTTTAGCTTATTTCTTGTAATATTTCATGACTTCAGGAATCATCGCTTGTAATTGAGAGATACGACGGGCATCACTAGGGTGTGTACTCAGCCACTCTGGTTGACTGCCAGATTTCCCTTGTGCCATTCTTTCCCAGAATTTAATAGACTCATTTGGATCATATCCAGCCATCGCCATCAAAATTAGTCCAGCTTTATCAGCGGCTAACTCATCATTTCTCGAGAATTTCAACGAACCTACTTGGTAGCCAATACCATATAATTGATTGAACATCCCAATATACTTACTATTTGACATTGCTCCTGCAGCACCTAATATTTGCGCGCCATATTGAGCCGCCATAGCATTCGAATACTGCGATACAGAGTGTTCCTCAATCGCGTGAGCAATCTCATGGCCCATCACTGTCGCTAAGCCTGCATCGTTCTTTGCTACAGGTAAGATACCTGAATAAACCGCAACCTTACCGCCAGGCATACACCAAGCATTCACATCAGGGCTTTCAATTAAATTAAATTCCCAGTTAAAACTAAATTTGTCGGCAATCCCCAATTGCTTCAAGTATTGATTCGCAGCAATAGCGATATTACTACCAACACGCTTAACCTGTGTTGCAGCTGCCGTTCCCGTAATTACCTTAGAGTTATTTTTACTCAGAAAGTCTTTATAGGCTAATGCAGCTTGATCGTTAATCTGTTGAGAATCTACCAATTTAAGGTATTTACGACCTGTGATTGCAGATGTTGCGCATCCGGCAATCGTAGCCCCCAACATTAACATGGCCGTATATTTAAAAATCCTTTTCATAAACGTTGTTATTAAGTTAACTCAATACAAATAATGTTTTACAATGATTAAACAAAACTTGTTCCCAAAAGTTTAACCGGACGATTTTTTCTTAAATAAATATATTTTGGATTCTTTACCCTTGAGTAGTCGTTCGATATTCTTCTGATGGGTAACTAAGATCAATGCACAAATGGCTATTCCATAGAGTAGTACCGATGGTACCGTCGTTTTAAAGATAAAAGCAATACTAAAGGGGAATGTAAATCCTGCGAGGATAGATCCCAAGGAAACGTAATGGAAGATAAACAAAACGACCAAAAATACAGTCACACAGCATAATGCTGCCGGCCAATGAATTGCTAGAACCATTCCAAAAAGGGTTGCAACTCCCTTACCGCCACGAAAACCAGCAAATATTGGGAATAAATGACCCAGTACCGCGATAACACCTAATGCTAATTGAAAATTAACAAACTGTGGGCCATCGTGATTTCCGACCACCGTACTGTCTAATAAATAAGGAAGATTTGTTGCTGTCCAGCCCTTAAGGATATCTACAAACATCACAACGGACCCTGCTTTTTTCCCTAAAACACGAAAAGTATTGGTTGCACCCGCGTTACCACTCCCATATTCTCTAACATCAACACCATAAAACGCTTGTCCAAACCAAACCGCTGTAGGGATTGATCCGAATAAATATGCTAATATGACTATTCCTACGAGATAGATTGAAATCATATACAGCAATTTACTAAATAAGTTTCGCTTTTAAACTCAAATCCAGACTTTTAACCGAGTGGGTTAATGCACCAACAGAGATAAAATCCACACCTCCTTTGGCATAGTCTGCAATCGTTTCTAATGTAATTCCTCCGGATGCTTCGGTAACCAATCGTCCGTTCACTAATTGAACAGCTTCGGCTACTTGTTCTACCGTAAAATTATCAAACATTACGCGATCAACCTGACCAATGGCAAGTACTTCTTTCAACTCATCAAAGTTGCGTACTTCGACTTCTATCGGAATATTTAAGTTATGTGTCGTTTTATAAGACAATGCAGCGTTTACCGCCGCAGTAATACCTCCTGCATAATCAACATGATTATCCTTAATCAGAATCATGTCGTAAAGTGCAAAGCGATGGTTTACCCCGCCACCAAGCGTGACTGCTTTCTTCTCTAAGAAACGAAGTAACGGTGTGGTTTTCCTAGTGTCTAATACCCTAGTATTGGTACCTGCGAGTGCAGCGACATATTTTGAAGTTTGCGTAGCAATGCCCGACATGCGTTGCATTACGTTTAATACGAGACGCTCACCTTTTAAAATTGTATGAATGGAGCCTTTTAAGCGAAATGCTATATCACCATACTGAACGGCTTGTCCATCTTTCAATAATATTTCGAATTGTAGGTTTGGATCAATGGCCAAAAATATTTCCTTAGCTACCTCAATACCGGCAATGATTCCGGATTCTTTAACCAAGAGCTGTGCTTCGCCTTGCTTTGAATCATCAATCGTAGAAAGTGTGGTATAGTCTCCTGGCCCAACATCCTCTTTTATTGCTTCTTCAACAAATTGCAACAACTTTTCTTTGAATTCTTTCTCCATTTATTGATGTAAAATTAAGCGAAGATGAATAAAAATTACTTTAAAAAAAAGATAAATTCAATAAAATCTCTGTTATTCTATCCTTAATTCTGCGATTTGAGTATCTCCAGATGTTTGGCTAAACTTCGTAAAAACACGGTAAGTACCCGATGAGGTTTTCAGTTGGTAGACAATGTAGAAACTATTGTTAGTACGCATGGTTCGCTGTACCTGTTTAATTTCTGTCGTTTTATTGGCTTGAAAAAAATCACTAAGCAGCATTTCAGCTTGGAATTTCGAATAATACCCCCCATCGCTTTTAATCGATAACGAAATATTCGAACCAAAATAATTCGATATAGATTTCGCATTATTCGACTTAAAAGCTTCTAATATTTCATTCCCAATATCCGAATAACCTAGGTTAAAGGATAGTAAGGGGATTATTACTAGGGTACAGCAAAGGTGAATGAATGTTCTGCAACTAAATTTAAAACCTTGTATCATGTCTCTTAAAAACTCCTAAAGCGGATCTGCTCAATATTCTGTCAATGTTTCTAACGCTAAAATTTAGAAATTCACAACCAAAATTATGCCAATACCCATTTTTTGCAACAAATACTATGCTTGAGCATGAGAATTATACTTTTCTCTGCATTAGTATTATATTTGTGTAATGAGTTCTGAGCAAAAAAGAGTAGCATTATTAATCCTGGATGGATTAGGCTACGGAAAAGATGATAATTCAAATGCTGTAATAGCCGCAAAAACTCCATACCTCGACTACCTATTAGCCAACTATCCTAATTCTAAACTTGAAGCTTCAGGTGAAGCTGTTGGTTTACCTGCTGGTCAAATGGGTAATTCAGAGGTTGGACATATGAATCTTGGTGCTGGTCGTACGGTATATCAAGAATTAGGACGTATTAATAAAGCCGCAAAAGATGGTATTTTCAAATCCGATTTAACAATCGAAGGCGCTTTTGACTATGCTAAAGAAAACAATAAGAAAGTTCACTTTATAGGTCTATTATCAGATGGTGGAGTACACTCTCATATTTCGCATCTTAAAGCATTATGTGATGCAGCGAAACATGCAGAGCTAACGAGCGATCAAGTTTTTATTCACGCCTTCTTAGACGGTCGCGATACGGATCCAAATGGCGGTATTGGTTATATGCGTGATTTAACACAACATTTAACCTTATCTGTTGGAACAGTTGCTTCTGCAATTGGTCGCTATTATGCAATGGACCGCGATAACCGTTGGGAACGTGTTAAAGAAGCTTACGACTTGTTAACCAAAGGCGTGGGTACAGCATCGACAGATATACTAGCTTCGATTGAAGCTTCATATGCAAACGATGTCACCGACGAGTTTGTCAAGCCGATCGTTATGGTTAAGCCTGATGGTTCACCGATCGCAAAAATCGAAAATGGTGATGTCGTAATCTGTTATAACTTTAGAACAGATCGAGGTCGTGAAATTACTATTGCGTTAACACAGCAAGCATTTCCGGAGTATGATATGCATCCTTTGGATTTATATTATGTAACGATGACTTCTTATGACGACACCTTCAAAGGTGTAAAAGTAATCTTCCAGAAGGATAACTTAACAAAGACTTTAGGAGAGACTCTAGCTGCTCAAAACAAAACTCAAGTTCGAATTGCCGAGACTGAGAAATATCCACACGTTACGTTTTTCTTTTCTGGAGGTCGCGAAGAACAGTTTGAAGGTGAATCTCGTATTTTAATTCCGTCGCCAAAGGTGGCAACTTACGATTTACAACCAGAAATGAGTGCGCAAGGTATCGCTGATGCTATTTGTTTAGATATGGTTAATAATCATCCAGACTTCATCTGTTTGAACTTTGCCAATCCGGATATGGTAGGTCATACCGGAGTTTTTGATGCTGTTGTTAAAGCTGTTGAAAAAGTAGACGCTGTAACTAAACAAGTTGTTGACCAAGGTCTAGCAGAAGGTTATTCTTTTATTATCCTTGCCGATCACGGAAATTCAGAATATATGTTGAATAGTGATGGATCTGTCAATACAGCACATACGACCAACCTTGTTCCTTGTATTTTAATTGATAAAGACTATCAACACATAAAAGATGGAAAATTAGGGGATGTTGCCCCTACAGTTCTGAAGATGATGAACTTGGAAATTCCATTAGAAATGAATGGCGATGTATTGGTATACTAAGCATCTACCGAAAAAATTAGCGATGGCAGGTTTGCTTGCCATCGCTTTCTTTTCGTGCTCCTCACCAGCGCCTCAGCAACATATAAATGGAATTCAGCAAGAACTTTTCGATATCCCTAGCTTTATACAGCAGCAGATAGACTCGCTAAAACAGGCAAATCCAACGATCAACAAGACCGTTATTAAAGATATGCAAGAGGAAACTAAAGCACTTCCAATAAAAGATTGGGAGAGTGAATTTTCGAGTTTTAAAGCGATTGACCTGAATAAGCCAGCGTATGCGGGTTTCATTGATATCGATACAGTGGACGGGGTGTTGGAGTATAATTTCACGAATCCTGATTTAGACCTTTCATGCGTAAGGATAGCATTCGATGATCAAGGGAAAGTGAAGATGCTTAGTGTTGACAAGCATGTCCATAACACCTTGTATCAAACCAGCGAATTTCTAGTGTATGAAACGGGAAATTTTTATATCGTTGAAAAGAACCAGAAGGTTCTATTAATGGGCGATAATTATTATAAAGTTCAAGGGAACTTAAAATAGAAAGAGGGAGCTAAGCTCCCTCTTTCTATTTATTTCTTTTCCTCATTATTCAAATGAGCTAATGCTTTCTTTTCTGCGCGAATATTTAGGAATTCGACTAAAACGGAGAATGCCATCGCAAAGTAAATATAGCCTTTCGGTATATGTTGATCAAAAGCCTCTGCTGTCAAGGAAACTCCAATTAATAATAGGAATGCCAATGCTAGCATTTTTACGGATGGATAGTCATTCACAAAGGTCGAGATACTTTCTGCCGATAATAACATAATACCGACCGCAACAATTACCGCCGCTATCATGACGCCAATTTGGTCAACCATACCCACTGCTGTGATGACAGAGTCTAAAGAGAAAACTAAGTCTAAGATGATAATTTGTATAATAACGCTCGAAAACGTAACAACTTTCGCCTTTCCACCGCTCGCTTCAATATGTCCTTCTACTTTATGGTGAATTTCAGTCGTTGCTTTATAAATTAAAAACAAACCTCCAATAAATAGGATTAGATCTCTCCCTGACAACGTTAGATAACGATGCCACTGTGGGTCATCAATACCGAATGTATCTGCTAAATTTAGGAATGGTTCGGTAAGCCCCATGATCCACTTGATCGAGAATAACAGGCCAACGCGCATCACTAATGCTAATAAAAGACCAATTTGTCGCGCTTTCTTTTGTTGTTCTGGTGGAAGCTTTCCACTTTGAATAGAGATAAAGACAATGTTGTCAATGCCGAGTACAATTTCTAAAATTGTCAGCGTTAAAAATGATATCCAAATGTTTGGATCCAGCAGCCATTCCATAGAATATAGTTAGTGATTAAGGGTTATCCCTATTGATAACCTACTAAAGATATAATTTTTTCGCTAAATCGCGTAAGGCGGCCTTGGCTCTGTAGAAAATCAAGACTAATAACAAAACTAAATCCTGCTACTTCTCCCCCGACCTTTTCAATCAGCTTACTTGCTGCAACGACCGTACCGCCGGTTGCTAATAAATCATCATGCAACAACACTTTGGATCCAGCAGGGAATGCATCTTCATGCATCTCAATTGTCGCTTGACCGTATTCTAACTTATATGATTCAGAAACTGTTTTATAGGGAAGCTTCCCTTGTTTACGAATTGGAATAAATGGTTTTTTCAATTCTTGGGCTAATAAAAATCCGAAAAGAAAGCCTCGGCTTTCAATTCCAGCGATAAGATCAAATTCAATTCCCGACAACCGTTTCACAAACTCTTTTACGGCTAAATCGACCAGTTCTGGATGTTGTAATAAGGGTGTGATATCTTTGAAAACGATACCCGGTTCAGGGAAATCTGGAATATCGCGGATGACCGCTTTAAGTTTTTCTTCTACCATTGAAAATCAATTGAAATCTAAATAAATTTCAATTTTACGAAAAAAAGGCTCTTGGAGCGAAAGAATCTTTTTCAAATCTTCGATGCTAGAAAAATGTCCGTGTTGTTTTCGATAGTTGACGATCGTTTTCGCCTGCTTATAGGAAATATATGGATGTTTTGATATTGCACTGGCATCCAATGTATTAATCTTAATTTTAAGAATGGATCCTGGGTCAATCTGAAGATGGTTTGAAATATGCTCAAGGGTTTCTGTCGGTAGTCCATAGACTTCCTTTAATTGCTCTAGTTCGTAATACCCGCCAAGTAGTTCTCTATATTTTATTATACGACTAGAAAAAACAGGTCCAATACCACGCAGTGCTATTAAAGCTAAACTATCCGCCGTATTCAGTTCAATCATCAAATCAGCATATCGACTGATAGGTAGTTCGGAATTTACGACATGGTTATTGCTCTCAACGCTTATTGGTACCACTTTTTGATTTTCAATTATAACATAGGGCAGTAAGCGATTGACATCACTAGCTGAAAGAGAATATATCTTTGCAATATCTTCAGGAACACGAAATTGACCACCTTTGGATTCGTAATTGTGAATTACACGAATCTGCGCATCGGATAATCCTAATTTCTTCCAACTCTCTGCTGATAGATTGTTCGGATCAAATTGAAAATAGGCAACTGCTTTCTTGAATTCGCTAGAACTTTGCTGCTGTTGACTTTCTTGATATAACTCGTTGTTAGGTTGCTGAAGATGAGCGGAGTCAATAAGATCGGAGGATAGAGGCAATACTTGAACTGTTATGGGCTGCTCATTATTCGGATTTCGCTTAATCATATTTATCACTATCAACAGTAGAATGATAGTAGACATCGTATAGAATCCAATTTGCTCGGCTCTTCGCATTTCGAAATAAGCAAACAATCTTTTCATCTTTCTTCTGATTAATTGGATGGCTAATTAAATCTTGATAAATTTGCTACAAATCAAGCAATTCATCAACATGCATTTTGTCCGCCCGTTTTTTATACTTCCCTATCTCTATCCAGATGCGATTTGGAGAATAAATAATCGGAAAAATAATATTTACTTAACGTTTGATGATGGCCCAATTCCTGAGATTACACCTTGGATACTAGACTGTCTGAAGGAGAAGAATATCAAAGCTTGTTTTTTCTGTGTTGCGGACAATGTTCGTAAACACCCTGAGTTATTTCAAAGAATCCTTGACGAAGGACATCAAGTTGGAAATCATACCTACAATCATTTAAAGGGTTGGGATTGTGCAGATGATCAGTATCTGGAAAACATTGAATTGGCGGATAAATTAATTGCGAGTCCACTGTTTCGACCACCTTATGGACGTATTAAGAAATCACAACTTCGCGAAGTTTCGAAGAAATATCAAGTGATTATGTGGGATGTCTTAACTGGCGATTACGATAGACGTATTAGCCCGGAACAATGCTTAAAAAATGCCGTTCAATATACTCGAGACGGCAGTATTATTGTATTTCACGACAATATCAAAGCAATTGAAAACGTTAAATATGCCTTGCCAAAAGCTATTGATAACCTAAGCGCGCGCGGCTTCAGATTTTCCACGTTTTAGTCTTCGTCCTGAAAGTTATCTTGAATCTCCAACGAATATTCTTTCACTCCAGCTACCGAGAAATAACCTAAAGCACCATTGCTAATATTCGAGGTTGGATTGGCTGGAGACGCACTCCCAGGATTGGTGGATTGATATTCAGACCAATATGTATACACATCCTTTGCAATACAATATCGCCTAATTGTAACGTGATCACCGTTGTAAATCTCCGCATTACGACCTCCAATTTGGTGCTTCACATGCAATCCATCATTAAACTTATCGGAATAGACTGAGTTAAATTGCATGTTTGTTGATTCTGCACTATTACTTTCAATCGCTAAATTATACTTGTAATAATTATCTACGCCTGTAGGATCATCAAAATTCAGGTTAACAAAATAATAATCTTCATTGAAAATATTTTCCTTAGTAATACCAACAGAATCGACCTCTACATAGCTCGGCATTCTGGTTGTAGCGTTGTACACCTCGCCATCCACAGTTACGTTCAACGTATAGTTTTGTTGTGCCATAATGCTCATATTCTCATGAACATAAACTCCATTTCCGACTGAATTAAAATTGAAAACACGTCCAGCACCTGTCGTAACTGTAACTACAGCGTTCTCGATGGGTTCAAATCCTCGGTTTTCATTAAATGATACGGTCTTGGATATTTTAATTTCTTGTTTTCTGTCGAGATTATTGATATCGGCTTCAATCACAACTTTTGCATTCGCATCATTTAGATCAATTTCAATCTTCTCTTCGCAGGATATGCATGCTAAAATGATAAGTGGGGCAAATATGAGGTATAAGAGTTTTCGCATGTTATTAAAATTTAAAGTTCCAAGTTACAGATGGAATGATTCCGAAAAGCGCGATTTTATAGGCTTCCGTGACGTTAGGATTATTCTCGCTTTCTCTAAAATCTATGATATACGCGTTCTTACGATTATAAGCGTTGTAAATACCAAATGACCAACTGGAGTTGAATTTCTTATTTTCTTTATTCGGTTCGTAATTCGCTGACAAATCTAAACGATGATAATTCGGCATACGATAGCCGTTTCGCTCTGTATAATAAAACATGGTAGTTCCATCTATTTGATATTTTCCACTTGGGAAAGTAATAGCGTTACCAGTATTGAATACGAATGTAGCCCCTAGATTCCAGCTCTTGGAAATCTGATACATCCCGACAACGGAGAGATCATGTGTTCGATCTTGCCGTGCAGCAAACCAATTTCCGTCATTGATTCCATCGAACTGTCGTTCACTACGTCCTAGTGTATAAGATATCCATCCGTTTAATTTTCCTTTATTCTTGCGAACGAGAAACTCGACACCATAGGAACGTCCGATACCAAATAGTAGTTCGCCCTCAAGGTATTTATTAGCCTGTAAGTCTGCTCCATTTCGGAAATCTATCTGATTGTCCATAAACTTATAATACGTCTCTACAGAGAGCTCATAAGCGTTATTATTAAGATTCCTGAAATATCCTAAGGCTACTTGGTCGGCAACTTGTGGTTTTATGTTCAAGCTACTCAATACATATTGATCGGTTGGAAGACTAGAAGTGGTATTGGTAAGTTGATGTAAATTTTGGGCAATTCGATTGTAGCTCGCTTTAATACTATTTTTCGGGTTTAATATATAAGCCATCGATGCGCGGGGCTCTATATTGAAATGGTGTTTAATGACGGTATTTCCATACAATTCTTCACCACTTACTTCACCGTCTGAATCGAAGTTATAAAATGTTCCTGGACCCATCACCATAAAATCATTTAGTCGTAATCCATAAATCACAGAGAGCTGTTCCAATGGCTTCCATTCATGAGAAACATACGCTGCCGCTTCAACTCCGGACCGTTTTTCAATATTGATTGAATTCACGGCCGATTCGCTCGAAGCATTAAGACTTGCCGGCAAAACTTGTTGACGCAAAATGTTTAATCCGAATTTCAGCGTGTTGTTATTTGAGGAATAATATGAAAAGTCTTGTTTCAGATTCCAATTTCTAATCTTAGAAGCAATTTTAAAATCCGAGTCATCATTATTAACATTCACGTTATACGTGAAATCACTATAAATCAAAGTTGTGTTACTGAATAGTTTCTCGTTAAAAATATGATTCCAGCGAACCGTCGCTGTGGCATTTCCCCAATCAAACCCAAATAAATCTCCATATCCTAATTCATCTTTACCAAAATATCCAGACAGGTATACGGTATTCCTATCATTCAATTTATAGTTTAACTTGGCATTTAAATCATAAAAATACAGCTTGCTTTTATTCACCGTCTCGTCAGGAGAAGCTTTTAAGAACATATCTGCGTAGGTTCTTCGTCCGCTCAACATAAATGAGCTGCGATCTTTAACAATTGGTCCTTCAAGTTTTAAACGCGAGGCTATCAGACCGACCCCTCCCTCTCCCGAGAACTTACGATTATTACCGTCTAACATGGAAATATCCATAACAGAGGAGATACGTCCTCCATATTGTGCTGGTATTCCACCTTTGTACAAGTTAACATCTTTTATAGCGTCAGAATTGAAGGTTGAGAAAAAGCCTAATAGATGGGAGGCATTGTATACAGTCGCTTCGTCTAATAGGATTAAGTTTTGGTCGCCCGCTCCCCCACGAACATAGAAGTTTGAACTCCCCTCACCTCCCGATGCAACACCAGGCAGCAATTGTATCGTTTTTAGAATATCCTTCTCCCCGAACAGAATGGGTACATTCTTTAATTCCTCCATGGTAAACTTCAAAGCGCCCATTTGCGGATTTGTAACACTTTCATTCTGACGTCTTCCTGAAACCACAACTTCTTCGATCGTCGTGGAATTATCGTTTAGTTCAAAATTGATCTTTTTGTTCTCCGTTACTGAAATAGTCTGCGTAACGCGATTATATCCAACATAAGAAACTTCGATGATTTGTTCACCAGAAGGTATCGTGATTGAATAGAATCCATAGTTATTAGAATAACTACTCACATTCGCTGCGGGAACTTGAATGAGGGCACCAATTAATGTTTCACCAGTATTTGCATCTTTTATTATTCCACTTAAGGTGATCTTTTCCTGCCCGTATGTAAATAAAACGTTCAGTAATAGTAGTAAAAATAATGAGCTGTTCTTGAAATTGATCGGCATATAGTGCAGTAGCTTTAAAATAATCCGCAACTAAAATAGAAAAGCCATCTTGTTATTCAAAATGGCTTAGCAAAGTTTAACTTCCTTTTTATGAATATTTTGTCGTAAACAAAATACCGTGCGTTTCTATTATTTCTTTATCGGTTCATTTGGTTTATTAAAAACCTCATTGAAGAATGCCATTTGATAATGGATCGATTTACTCCAATATTCCCAGCTATGTCCACCTGGCATGCTTAAGTAGCGATGTGGGACATTCATATATTTCAATTTTTCATGTAATCTTTCGTTCACGCCAAAGAAGAAATCCTCCGTTCCGCAGTCGATAAATATTTCCAAAGACTTAGGTTTAATCAAATGGGTTAATTCCATCACGGTATGTTGATTCCATTTCTCCGGATTTTCCGCATAGCTTCCCAATCGACTCGCCATCTCCCAGTTGTTAGGGAAAGGTCGAATATCAACTCCTCCAGCAGTACTTCCTACAGCAGAAAATGTGTCTTGATGACGAATCGCCAAATACATCGCACCATGTCCTCCCATACTTAAACCAGAAATTCCACGCTTGCTTCTGTCTTTGGCTGTATCGTATTTTCCGTCGATATAGCCGACAAGCTCTTTACTTACAAATGTTTCATATTGATAATTCTTATTCCCTTCGATATCCCAATACCATGAACCATATCCGCCGTCGGGACATACCACGATAAAACCATACTGATCAACTAAAGTCTTAACCGCCGGGACTTTATTGACCCAATTTGCATAGTCTCCAGAATATCCATGTAGGAGATACAGTACAGGTAGCCCTTTACCTGCCTTATCAGGTGAAATGACGACAGTTTTTATACTTTTGCCCATAGCAGCGCTTTGAATAGATAAGGTATCTACTTTTGCCGCAAAAGCAAAAGAGCAAGTCAAAAGAAGAAAAAGAATAGTAAATTTTATTTTCATGGTTTAGTGATTTTATACTGATAAAGATAAGCATCTAATCCAAAAGGACGCTCACTGATTGTGACAAAGTTATTCGGCTTCAAATCAAACGCAATAGCTTCCCCCTGAGGTTCAACTTGATAAGCAACCCGTTTGTATGGCTTCTTAAGCGTCGAAAGTATTGATTCTTTTGGGTTTCTTTCCCAGAAGAATATTTGGGTTAAGTTTTTCATGATCAATGCATCTCCAGTACTTGTTATATCGGAGGCAGTGATGAATGTAAATGGCAATTCTAATAATTTCTTCAGTGTATATTTACCCTGTTTATTTTGGAAGATATCTGCGGTATACAGCGTTGAATAAAAGTCTCTTTTACTGATTAAATAAAACCTTTGGTCAATTGGATCGACGAATATGGCTTCAGCATCACGTGATTTGTCAGGAAATCTTAAGGTAAATTCTTGAATTTGCGATGCTGGTATGCTGTCCAACCGCTTACCATGGCTAAGCTTTGGCTCCTCAAAATAATAAAGCTTTATTTCGCTACGTTTAGCCTGATTATCACCAATATCTGCCAATAATATATAGTTTCGCCCAGCATTATTAACCCAAGCGATATCTTCAACATCGACGGCATGCACTCCTTCTAAATAGAATTCACATTGCAGATTTGCAACACTATCAATTAAAAATATCCGACCACTATCTCCGCTATCGTTGTGAACCCAATATTTCCCTGGATATTGCCGAGAGGCAATTATTCCTGATATTTCGCTTAATGCAGGATGGCTTGCTTTGCCTAGGGTTTGACGTGCGGCCTTCAAATCTTGCGCTTCAACTGCAATCCCATTAAACAAGCAAACAAGAACAAGGACAGAATAAATCAATTTGCGAATCATGAGTGTAAATGTAAGAAAAGACACGTTATTCTATCGTTGAATAGAAATTGTAGGTAACAAAAAAAGCACCTCTGAAAGGTGCTCTTAATCTTTTTTTAGTCGAAAACTATTTCCCTGACAAGGCATTAATAAAAGCTTGTCTAAAAGTTGAATCTTTCTCAGACAATTCGAATGACTTTTTATAATTATCCACTACTGCAAAAAACTCAGCTGGCTCTCCGGTAGCTTGATCGAAAAACAGCTTAAAATTATAAGACTTTGATTTGCTTAAATCAACTTTTTCGTTATTTGACGAGAATACTAATGGTGAGATAGTCTTACTTGACATCGCTCCTGCCGCTGGCAATCCATATATGTCTCCTACGGCTTTTAGGAAATTATCGGACACGGCTCCTAAAGAAGATATACGCAGTGATCCTACTCTAAAACCTAAATCATTATCCGGCGCATTCTGTGCCGTTATTCCAGCATCAATATTCTTTAAGACTTCTAATTTAAAACCTACAGTATCATTCTTGTAAAGTGACCTTGCATCGTAAATCACCGATGAATCGGTCTGCCCTACTTCATTCATGTTGAAATATAAATGTAGTGGCGATCCTTTTGGATCGTTGGTCAATTGATTGAGAGTGGTACTAGACGCTTCATTCGATGATCCTGTAGAGTCTGCTGCGGATGCATCGGTTTTATTAGCATTTCCACATGCGGCAAAGCTGACAGCTATCGAAGCTAACAAGCAATACGTTAATGTTTTTTTCATGATCTATCTTTTTTAATGACAACAGTTTAAGTTACGAAAAGTTTCTTATTTGTTGATTAATGCATTATACATAATCTCTACAGGATGATAGGACTTGCGTTGCACACCGTCTTTAATTTGATGTCTACATGAAGTACCTGCAGCTGCGATAAGATATTCCGCGCTAGTTTTTCGCAGGGTTGGAAACAATACTAATTCTGCTACTTTCTGCGACACTTCGAAATGCTCTTTCTCATAGCCAAATGAACCCGCCATACCACAACAACCCGATGGTATAACTTCCACCTCATAATTTGTTGGAAGGGATAACAATTGTTTGGTGTAATCAACTAGTTTGAATGCTTTCTGATAACAGTGACCATGTAGTTTGATTTTCTGCGCATCAGCAGTAAATTGCTCTGGATGAATTCTACCTGCCTTTATTTCTTGCACTAGAAACTCATCAACCATGAGTGCATTCTTTGCAAGGCTTTCCGCTGCGGCTCTACAATCAGGGTCAACAAGATCGACGTATTCGTCGCGGAAAGTAATAATTGCGGAAGGCTCAATACCTAACAAAGGCGTGTCTGCGGAAATCAAATTTGCTAACATGGATACGTTTTTGTTTGCTAAGGCTTTTGCTTTCTTAACAAATCCTTTCGAAAGGAACGTTCTTCCACTCTCTAAATGCTTTGGAACAACTACTTCATATCCTAACGCAGTTAATAATTTATAAGCCGTTATGCCGATTTCTGTGTCATTATATTCTGTAAACTCATCACTAAAAAGATATACTTTTCTTTTCTGTTTAATCGTGTTTTGTTTATTTATCCATGCACTTAATGTTGTACCATGAACTTTTGGTAATGAACGATTCGGCGCAAATCCAACGACAGACTTGATAAGACCCGACGTAATTTGGTTCGTTGCAAAGAAATTATAAATTGGAGCAACATAAGATCCTAATTTCTGCGATTGTGTAAAATTAGCAATCAATTTTGACCGGAAGCTACTGCCATTAGCATCGTAATAGTGTTGTAGGAATTCAGCTTTCATTTTCGCAATATCCACACTCGAAGGACACTCTGTTTTACAGCCTTTACAGCTCAAACATAAATCCATTACTTCTTTTAGTTCCTCGTGATCAAAACGATTCTGCTTATTTGAATTCGTCAAGAATTGACGTAACATATTTGCTCTCGCACGCGTCGTATCCTTTTCATCGCGAGTCGCCATAAATGAAGGACACATGGTACCACCTGTAATTTCTGTCTTTCTACAATCGCCCGAGCCTGAACATTTTTCCGCTAAACGAAGTATACTTTCATTCTTGTTGAAATCAAAATAGGTAGGAATATCTTTGCCATCACGAACAGTATCGTAACGAAGATGTGTATCCATTGGCGGTGTGTCAACGATCTTTTTAGCATTGAATATATTATGTGGATCAAATGCTTGCTTCACCTGAAGTAACAAATGATAAACTTGCTCACCAAGCACCTTGCCAATAAACTCCCCTCTTAAACGACCATCTCCATGTTCACCACTTAAAGAGCCATTGTATTTCAATACTAAATCCGTTGTTTTCTCTAATATTGAGCGAAATTGGCGCTTTCCTTCTGAAGATTTCAAGTTGATAAATGGTTCAATATGCAGCTCTCCAGCCCCTGCATGTGCATAATAAGATGCATGTACACCCTCTTCAGCTAATAGCTTTTGAATATCAGCCACGTAATCCGGTAAATCCTCTGGAGATACCGCACAGTCTTCAATTAGATTTACGGGTTGATTATCGCCAGGCAGATTTCTAATCAAGCCTAGTCCCGCCTTCCGTACATCCCATACTAAATTGGTCTGTTCCGTCCCAGTAATCAAAGGATATGCGTAGCCTAAGTTCGACTGTTGTAGAGCCTGTTTTAGAGCATCTGCCTTAGCTTCAATTTCTGCCAAGGTATCTGCTCGAAATTCCACAATCAGTAAGGCCTGCGGGTCCCCATCAATGAAAAAACGATTATATTGATAGGTCGGATGACCTACTGTAAAGTCTAGAATATACTTATCAACTAATTCCGATGCTTCGGGATGATGCTTTAAAGCAAGGGCATTCCCACGCATACATTCCACCATATCATTGAAATGTACACATAGTAAGCCGATCTCCTTTGGAGGAAGATCCAATAGCTTAATTTTCGCTTCCGTGATAATTCCAATCGTCCCCTCAGAACCTGCCAGCAAACGGCAAAAATTAAAAGGTTGACTACTATCCATCAGCATATCCAATGCATATCCAGTATTACGACGTGTAATCTCACTCTTTGGATAGCCTGCAAGAATTGCTTCCTGATTAGTTTTGTCTGTTAAAATATTATTTATCTTCCGATAGATCTCTCCTTCACGAGACTTTAGAGCAAGCTTACCAAAGAATTCGCCTTCAGACAAGTCTTTAAACTCGACCAATTGGGCATCATCCAATAGTACTTTGGCAGCTAATAAATTTTGTCGTGTATCTCCCCAAACGATCGAATGGAGTCCAGATGAATTATTTCCAATCATTCCGCCAACCATCGCTCTACTCGCCGTTGATGTTTCAGGACCAAACATTAAACCGAATGGCTTCAGGTAAGCATTCAAATCGTCACGAATCACACCAGGTTGAACCCTCGCCCATTTCTCCTCAACGTTAACCTCTAAGATTTGATTAAAGCATCGGGAGACATCGAGTATAATGCCCGCCCCCACAACCTGTCCGGCAAGTGAAGTGCCAGCTGTACGCGGTATCAATGTAGTTTGATTCGCTTTGGCATATGCAATCAAAGTTTGTAGATCTTCTAAATTCTGAGGAATACAAACAGCCAACGGCATCTCTTGATAAACAGATGCATCTGTAGAATATGCTAAGCGCATCGTCTGATGTTCTACATTGTTGGGATCAAAATATAAATCCCCCGATAGGGATTTTGATAAGGATATTAAACTTGAAATTTCCGACACGACTGTATAGATTGAAATCACTAAATTACGCAATATTCAATAAAATAATCCGCATTTTTTGCGTTTTTTATAGTTTTTTATCTTTTATTAAGCGCTATTAAAACTACAACATGCACAATAACGCAAGAACTAATTAACCATTGGAAAACGATTGAAATTAAGAATATAAACTATGAAACTTTTATTTGTATCTTAGCCTATATCCCTAAAGAAATCCGTTACATTCCATAGAAACATTCTCCTGCAATACTGTAATAAAACTGAATTTTATTCATTTATAAATATATTAATTTGAATTTTATTCGGAATTAACGATATTTGCCCGATATGGCAAAACTAGAATATTCCTTAGACCAAATTGATCTTCAAATATTGAGGATTATGCAAGACAATGCGCGCACAAATAATGCGGATATCGCACGTGAATTAGGTATGGCTCCCTCCGCAATTCTAGAGCGCGTTAAGAAGTTAGAACAAAAAGATGTTATCCTTCAATATAATGCGCGTATCAATCCCGCTGCACTTGATCAAAAAATGCTTTCTTTTATTTTCATTAAGACTCAAGATATTATTGGTGTACAGAAAGTAGGCTTATTGCTTGCTGAAATTCCTGATGTACTCGAGGTACACGATATCGCGGGTGAAGATGGTTATTTAATTAAAGTGAGAACAAATGATTCAGCAGGCCTAGTGGATCTTATGCGTAATACGCTAAGTAAGGTTGAGGGTATAATTTCAACTCGGACGACGATTGTTTTAGAAACTGTAAAAGAAGACAATAAACTAGTAATTCCGACAAAGGAATAAGAATACAATGGTAAAAGATACAAGTACCCCTGCAGCAAGCACCATTATCTTTGCTTACGCTGTTGTCTATGTGGTTTGGGGTTCCACATTCTTCTTTATTGAAAAAGCACTACATGCATTTCCGCCCTTTGTGCTAGGCTCTATCCGCTTCATTATCGCGGGAACGCTGTTAATGGGATATTGCTATCTTAAAGGATATAAAATCTATATTAAGAAAGCTGTAAAAGATGCTGCATTTGTCGGCTTCTTATTGCTATTCATTGATATGGCCGCTATCATTTGGTCGGAGCAATATATATCGAGTGCTATCGTTTCGATCTTATCTGCAGCGACAGCTATCTGGTTTATTATTTTAGATAAACCGAAATGGAAAGAAAACTTCTCAAGCATCACAACAATCCTCGGCTTGGCCCTTGGCTTTATGGGGGTGATTATGCTCTTTGCTGAGCAAATATTTGGTCCAGCCTCTGCAACCACAGAAAGTGAGAATAAGCTAACAGCGATGATTGTTTTAACCTTAGGTACAATTGGCTGGACAGTAGGTTCACTATGGTCTAAATATAGTAAGGAACGTTCAAAAGCTAGTATCAAAGATAACGCCGAGCAATCTCCAGCGAAAGAAGAAGACCTAAACGTAATGGTTAAGACAGCTTGGCAAATGGTTGTAGCCGGAACTGCTTTTACTACGGTAGCTCTAGTAAATGGTGAATATAGCAGCTTCGATCCTTCGAGTGTTTCTATTGAATATTGGGGTGCTATGGTTTATCTCGCTTTAATGGGCTCAATATTGGCGTTCAGTTGCTATATCTTCTTGCTTCAGGTTCGTCCAGCAACGGAAGTGAGCACCTATGCTTATGTTAATCCTATTGTAGCATTAATCCTAGTCCACTTCTTCACCGAGCATGAAGTTACCAAAATGCAGATTATTGGTCTAGCAGTTGTATTATTCTCGGTATTACTTATGAATTGGAATCTTTATCAAGACAGTAGCCTTTTAAGAAATTATAAGCGTAGAAGAAAGATTAAGAAGCTTCGCCATATGGCACCTAAATCAAGTATCCCACGTATAGTAGAGGTTGCAGAATTTGGTAAAAGGAAACCAAAAAAGGAGGCTGACAATAAAGACAAACCAACGGATACAGTAAATCCAGAACAAAATATTTAATAAAAAAAGCGTCTTGAATATATCAAGACGCTTTTTTATATCGTTAAGTCAATATGGATTACAAGCCGATACTTGTATTATGATGTATCACGGCATTCTTTTTCACCACGATAATACCGTCTACTACCGAATACTGTTCGAAATCCCCATCTGGTAGGTGTTTACCACCTTTTATTCTCACATCATTACCTATTCGACAATTCTTATCAAGGATTGCGTTTTCAATATAACAACGCTCACCTACTCCAATTGGAGGAGGTTGCTGCGAATTCGTCATCTCGAGAACATCCGTTAGTTCTTCATAGTAATCCGAACCCATCATATAAGTCATCTTTATAACCGTACCAGCCCCTACTCTTGAACGAATTCCCATAACAGAGCGATGGATTTTATCGGCTAATATAATACAGCCGTCGGAAACAATTACATGATTTAAAGTCGTCCCTGAAACTTTAGACGGAGGTAACATACGTGCTCTTGTATAGACTGTTTCCCCGAATAGGTTGAATGCAGGAATATCGTCTGTCAGGCCGATATTCGCATCGAAGAAAGATGAGATCGTTCCAATATCTGTCCAGTAACTATCATATTGATAGCTGAGAATTTTAACATTCCCGATGGCATCTGGAATAATCTCTTTCCCAAAGTCCATTCCTTTGTTTTCTGCAAGAAGTTTTTTCATGACCCCTTTAGAAAACACATAAATCCCCATCGAAGCTAAATAGTTTCTTCCTTGTCTTTCCAATTCGTCAGGAACCTCGGAAGTCCAATCAGGCAGCAAATCTTTAGCTGGTTTTTCGATAAATGACGATACTTCGCCATTTTCATCAGATTTCAAAATACCAAAACCAGTTGCCTCTTTGCCTGTCACTGGGATCGTTGCAATCGTGATATCCCCACCACCCTTGACATGAAATTCGACCATGGCAGAGTAATCCATTTGGTATAATTGATCACCAGAAAGGATAAGCACATAATCATAATCCACATTGATTAAGTTCTTTTGCGTTCGACGAACAGCATCTGCGGTTCCTTCAAACCAGCTATCGCCTTCACTAGTCTGTTCAGCAGCAAGAATATCTACAAAGCCTTTACTGAAAATACTAAAGTTGTAGGAATTCTTAATGTGCTTGTTTAATGACGCGGAGTTGAATTGCGTAAGAACAAAAATCTTATTGTAACCCGAGTTCAGACAGTTGGAAATCGGAATATCCACCAATCTATACTTTCCAGCGATAGGAACTGCAGGTTTTGACCGTTGATCGGTCAGAGGATAAAGGCGTGTTCCACGACCTCCTCCTAATACAATTGAAACAACTTTGTGCGCCATATCATCTAAGTAATTGGTTATATAAGTCAATATATTTTTGAGCAGATTGATGCCAGGAAAAGTCCAGTTCCATAGCTTTTTCTCTTATCTGATCAAATTGCTTTGCGTTAGAAATATAAGCTAAAGCCCGCGAAACCGCAGCTGTAGCCTGAGTAGAATCGACCTCGTCGAACACAAAGCCATAGCCTGCATCCTCAACATCGATAACCGTATCCTTTAATCCGCCAATTTTACGAACAACAGGAATGGTACCGTATTTCAATGCATAAAGTTGATTTAAGCCACATGGCTCTACTCTGGAAGGCATAATCAATAAATCCGACGCGGCATAAACCTGATGCGCCAAACCTTCATTGTAGCCAAAGAATGCTGCTAAACGACCTTTATACCGCTGCAATAACGCAGCAATATTATTTTGAATCGTTGCATCACCAGAGCCAAGTATAAAGATATTCAGCGATACCTTACTGTTACCCAAGAGATCTTCAATGATATCCGCTAAGATATCAGCGCCTTTTTCCGTTGCAAATCGTCCAATAAAGCTTAAAAGAGGCAATGCTGGATCCAAACCATATTGGGTCGATAGAATCTTTTTGTTGGCGAGCTTTCCTTCGTCAACTTGTGCTATTCCATAATTCTCTATGATTAGTTGATCTGTAACAGGATCCCAATAAGCCGTATCGATACCATTTACAATGCCATGTGATTTAGCCCGTTCATCATAAAACAGCGCCTGTAAGCCGTTAGCCTCTTTATATAGCTCTTCTAAATATCCTTCCGATACTGTAGTGTAAGCATCGCAGCATTTAATCGCAGTAGCTAAAGGGTTAATGACACCGTCCCAATCCAATAATCCCCATTTCCAAGTATCAAATCCTGGAAGCAAAATACCCTTGCTCCAACTCATCCAACCTTGATATTGTCCGTTATGAACAGTGAAAACTGTTCGAACCTCCGCTAATGATCTATATTCATTCGTAAAACGAATAAGAAAAGGTATTAAACCCACATGATGATCATGGCAATGAAGCACATCTGGACGAATATCATTGGTCTTTAGATAATGTAAAACTGCATGCTGGAACGCAATCCATTGTTCCGCTTCATCAGGATAACAATAGACTTCTTCACGATCCAATACCCCAGGAATGCGTATTAAATACAATGGAAAACCTAAGCTATCATTGCTTTCACGCAACACTTCATAGGATAGTAGTGACGAGCCTTGGTAGAATTCACCTTTTGCAACACTATCAAATTGATGATCCTGTGTAAATTTCCGATCAAAAAAAGGCATCATCACAGAAGCATCAACACCTAACTGGCGGAGGTATTTCGGCAATGAACCGACTACATCTGCTAATCCGCCAACTTTAGCAACTGGAAAACACTCGACACTAAGATGAATAACTTGCATAACTTATAAAACACGTTTAAACACTAAGCCCGCCAAAGGTGGGACATCTAATACAATAGACTGTTTTTGATTCATCCAATAAACCGATTCGGTTGCTACCTTTTTCTTTACAGCGACAGCACTACCGTTATATTTCGCATCGTCAGAATTCAAAACAAGTTCCCATTTGCCCTCATGTGGAGCTCCGACCCTGAAATTCCGACGAACAACAGGTGTAAGATTTAACACAACAAGCAAATCGTTCTCCTCGTCATGCCCTTTTCTAGCATAAACAAAGAGACTATTCGCATGATCAGCCATCTCAATCCAAGAAAATCCCTCTGGACTAAAAGCCTTCTCATACAACGCTGGATGATTTTTATAAACAGCGTTCAAATCCGACACAAATTTCTTTAAACCTAAATGGGGTTTAAACTGCAAGAGATGCCAATCTAAAGATTGGTTGACATTCCATTCCGATGTTTGCCCAAATTCTCCGCCCATAAACAGCAATTTGCTGCCACTGAAGGTGAACATATAGAGGTAAAGTGACCTTAAGTTAGCAAACTTTTGCCACTCATCGCCAGGCATTTTATAGATTAATGATTGCTTACCATACACGACCTCATCGTGTGAGAGTGGCAGCATAAAATTCTCCGTAAAAGCATAGACACCTGCAAAAGTCATCTTATCATGATGATACGCTCTGTTGACAGGATCCTCCTTGAAATAGCTCAACGTATCATGCATCCAGCCCATCATCCATTTCATTCCAAATCCTAAACCGTCGTTAAAAGTCGCCCGACTGACACCTGGCCAAGAAGTCGACTCTTCTGCAATAGTTTGGGTATTCGGAAAGTATTTATATACAGCTTCGTTCAATTCCTTTAAAAAGCGAACTGCTTCTAGATTCTCATTCCCACCGAACTCATTTGGAATCCATTCACCTTGTTTTCTCGAGTAATCCAAGTAAAGCATCGAAGCGACGGCATCAACACGTAAACCATCAATATGGTAACGATCCAGCCAAAAAAACGCATTACTGATTAAGAACGATTTGACTTCATTCCGACCGTAATTAAAAATATAAGATTGCCAATCGGGATGAAATCCCTTCTTCGGATCCTCATGTTCAAATAAATGTGTCCCATCAAATCGATACAGCCCGTGCGCATCTCCCGGGAAATGCGAAGGGACCCAATCTAGCAGAACTCCAATTCCCGCTTGATGCAAAGCATCAATCAGCCCCATCAATTCCTGAGGTCCTCCGTATCGAGAACTCGCCGCGAAGTAGCCTGTGATTTGATAACCCCAAGACGGATAATAAGGATGTTCCATAACCGGCATAAACTCAACATGCGTAAAGCCCATCTCCTGCAAATAGGGAACGAGTCGTTCGCCAATTTCCAGGTAGCTAAAGAAACGATCCGGATGATCAGGATCACGCATCCACGAGCCTAAATGCATTTCATAAACCGAATACGGTCGATCTAATGCATTCGTTTCTCTCCTATTGTACATCCATTCCGAATCCGTCCATTTGTACCAAGTCGTTGAAACAATTGAAGCCGTACTTGGTGGAATTTCAGTATGTAACGCAAAAGGATCTGATTTCTCTAAACGTTCCCCTTGGTTCGTTAGAATATGGTATTTATAGACTTCCCCGTTTTGCAGGTTAGGAATAAATCCTTCCCAAATGCCACTGCTATCCCAACGCACATGTAGTTGATGAGAATAAGGATTCCAGCCATTAAAATTTCCGATCACCGATACTTCCTTCGCATTTGGAGCCCATACCGCAAAGTATACTCCAACCTGCCCATTGATCGTTAACTCATGAGAACCAAATTTCTCATAGAGTTTGTAGTGCCTCCCTGATCTAAATAATGAAATATCAAAATCCGACAGTAAGCTATGTACTTGAACCGCTTCACTCATTATTAGGTTGTTTAAGAAATTTATTCTCTATTGAATTGTTATCTTTTTGAAATCACGGTCTAATTGTACGTATGACAGTCCTTCTGTATCTTTCTTCGATTCAACTTTTAAGCCATCAACAATGATATTGCTCGGCGTAAAAGGTAAACCAATTAGGTATAAATCAAATGTTGAATAGTTAGGTGTATAAAGCCCTTGTTCGCCTTGACGGATACTAACTCCGTTATTTCGTCCTTCGGCTATAAAATGCTTATCTATATAAACGTCTTGTTCGTATGCAAAAGTATCGCCATGATCAGAATAAACATAAGAATCGCAACTGTCCGCTGAAAAGTAATAGTTCAAACGAAGCGATTCAATCTTTTGCTCTCCCGTATATTGCATCACAGGGAATTCTGGAATAATGGCGCCTCCGCGAACGAAGAAAGGCATCTCATCCAACGGTGTATCGATTGTATGTTCTTGCGAACCCACGTACACCTTATTGTTGAAGTAATAATACCAAGTTCCTTCCGGAAGATAAACAATTTTACTTGCTTGACCTGGGTGTAAAACAGGAGATACTAATAAATGATCGCCGAAAGCAAACTCCTCTTCGCGTTGTAAATTCTTCGCGATATGCTGCTCTAACAGAGCGATCGGTCGTAGAATGGGATCACCATATTTATGTTGCTGCCAGAATACACTGTAGATATAAGGCAGTAACTTATACCGTAGTTCAATAAATTTCTTACAAATCGCTTCCCACTCTGGGCCAAAGCTCCATGGTTCACGATCGCGCGTATCTCCGGCAGAGTGCACACGCATAAATGGTGAAAACACCCCAAACTGCATCCATCTAGTATATAATTCCCCATCAGGTTCGCCAGTAAAACCGCCGATGTCCGTACCACAGAATGACATTCCGGAAACCGATAAACGTTGTAACTGAAGAGTACCAATGCGCAAATGCTCCCAAGTCGCGATGTTATCACCCGTCCAAACCGAAGAGTAACGTTGCGTTCCGGCATAAGCCGCTCGCGTGATCGTAAATGGTCGCTTATTGCGATATAACTTCTTTAAACCCTCATATGTAGCGCGAACCATTTGCATTCCATAAATATTATGTGCCTTTCGATGCGAACCGCGATGTCCATCAAATTGATGTCTGACATCATCAGGGAAAGTTCCGCGACCAAAAACAGCAGGCTCATTCATGTCATTCCAAAAACCAGCAACTCCATCATCAACTAAACCTTTGTAGAGCGTGCCCCACCATTCTCGAACCTCCGGATTCGTAAAATCTGGAAACTGACAGCGTCCAGGCCATACAAAACCTTCCATAAAATAATCGTCCCCTCTCCTACAGAAATAGTTGTTTTCCTTCCCTTGTTTGAATACCCAATACTGATCATCAACCTTAATTCCTGGATCAATCATCACGACCGTTTTGAATCCATCGGCTGCTAAATCAGCAATCATTTTTTTAGGATCCGGAAAATAACGTTTATTCCAAGTGAAACAACGGTAACCGTCCATGTAGTCAATATCCAAATAGAGTGCATCACAAGGGATTTCGCGATTTCTAAACTCTGTCGCGACATCTCTTACCTTTTTCTCTGGATAGTAACTCCAACGACATTGATGGTAACCAATCCCCCACAATGGCGGCATATAGTGCGTTCCTGTAATACTATGATAACGTTTTACCACGTCAATCATTTTCGGACCATGGATGTAATAATATTGTAACTCGCCACCTTCTGACCAAAAACTAGTTTGATCATGATGCTCCGCAGCAAAGTCAAAGAAAGTTTTAAATGTATTATCAAAAAATATCCCATAGGCATCACCTTGTGTTACGCCAATATAAAATGGAATAGTCTTATATAAAGGATCTTGATTAAAAGCATAAGAGTAGGTGTCTGAGTTCCAATTGCGAACTCTTCTACCGCGTAAATTCAAATTGGTCGCCTTATCACCTAAACCGAAAAACACCTCATCTTCTTGTGCTTCTTTCGTACAGTAAACATAGTACCCTCCGAAATCAACATTTTCCTCCCAGTGCATCGCCGCAAAATCTGCGTTTAACACCTTCTCTTCCGCACTTCCGAAGGAAATATAGAAATTATCCTTTTGAATGAAACAGGTAACCGCATTGGTTTTTACCTTATAATGGGTATCCGATTCCTCCAATAGATAATTTACGTACTCATCAGGTTTATTACTGATAGCGTAGGAGAAATCAGCTAAAAAAACACCTTCCGGTGCTAAGCGAACGCGAATAATCTCTTCCGAGACCACCAGCACCTCCACCTTGGCGCGTCCATCGGTAAAATAAAATACATTACGGTCTTGGGAGTACCCCTTCACCGCAGTTAAATATTGCTTTTCAATTCTTGGCAAATCAAGAACAGGATTGTTCACATGTTGCATTCCGTCTTCTAGAATCTCAGGAATAGGAACGATTTCGTTTGCAATACCCTCTTTTTTGGTTGTATCAGCCATGTTATATTAGTTCAAGTTGGAGATATTAACAGTTTTTTGTTCGACTTAAATTACGATATATTTTAGAAAAAGCAATATCGCGAATAGAAATCTTTTGAATATCTCAAAAAAAGAGCAACTCGAAGACACAATTACAAGAAGATTTCGTTAAGGATTTGTGAAGGAAACATTTGACATATTAAATACATAAAAATGTTTACCTTTGTAAGCCTTATTAAATTCTAGCCCCAGTAAGGCTAGAGGGTCTAATATTGTCATTATTTTTTAGAATGAAATTATCACAATTCAACTTTAATCTACCTGAATCTTTACTCGCTTCTGAACCCTCTGAACAAAGAGACGAATCGCGTCTTATGGTATTACACCGTGACAGTGGAAAAATTGAGCACAAAATCTTCAAGGATGTTTTAGATTATTTTGATGATAAAGATGTTATGATCTTAAATAACACCAAAGTATTCCCTGCCCGTATGTACGGAAACAAGGAAAAAACAGGTGCTACGATCGAAGTATTCTTATTACGCGAATTAAACAAAGAACTTCGTTTATGGGATGTTTTAGTTGATCCTGCTCGTAAAATCCGTGTTGGAAATAAACTATATTTTGGTGATGACGATTTACTTGTTGCTGAAGTTGTAGATAATACAACCTCTAGAGGCCGTACTATCCGTTTCTTATTTGATGGTACTGACGAAGAGTTCCGCAAAAACATTGAAATTCTTGGAGAAACTCCACTTCCTAAATACATTAAACGTAAAGCTACTCCTGAAGATAAGTTCCGCTATCAAACAATTTATGCGAAAAACGAAGGTGCTGTAGCTGCTCCAACAGCTGGCTTACACTTCTCGAGAGAGTTGATGAAACGTTTAGAGCTAAAAGGTGTTGAATTTGCTGAAGTAACATTACACGTTGGTTTAGGAACTTTCCGTACCGTTGAAGTTGAAGATTTAACCAAACATAAGATGGACTCCGAACAATTCATCATTACCGATGAAGCGGCAAATCTTGTGAACAAAGGAATTGATGCAAAACGCAGAATTTGTGCAGTTGGAACAACGTCAATGCGTGCTATTGAATCATCTGTATCTGCCGATAGACATTTAAAATCAGCGAACGATTGGACAAGTAAATTTATTTACCCACCTTACGATTTTAGTATCGCGAACTCGATGATCACAAACTTCCACACACCTCAATCAACACTATTGGTAATGATTGCTGCTTTTGCGGGATATGAAAACACGATGAACGCATACGAAGTAGCAGTAAAAGAAAAATACCGCTTCTATTCTTATGGTGATGCCATGTTAATCATCTAATGATTCGCATAAAAGATAAATAAAAGGAGGCTAATGCCTCCTTTTTTATTTTCTACTAGATATCTTTGTGAGCTATGAACAATAACTTTGCAATCATTGTAGCTGCTGGTACGGGTTCTCGTATGGCGAGCAATCTTCCTAAGCAATTTATGCTGTTGGATGGAAAACCTATCCTAATGCATACTATTGCTAAGTTTTCAAATGCCGATGTCAATGCAAAAATAATCATTGTGCTATCGGAAGACATGATGAACTATTGGGAAGAACTGTGTCTCGAATACCATTTTGACATACCGCATGCGGTATGTGTTGGGGGAAACAGCAGATTTCAAAGTGTGAAAAATGCAACTTCATTTATCCAATCTCACTATCACCTATTAGAGAATGATGTTATCGCTGTCCATGATGCTGCTAGACCGCTAGTCAGTACAAGCTTGATTGAACAATTATTTCAGGCTTGTCATAGTAAACAGGCAGCGCTCATTCCTGCCGTACAAAGCAGTAACTCGGTTCGGCTTGGGAATCAAGAACAAAGTAAATCGATTGATAGAAATGACGTATGGCTGGTTCAGACACCTCAGGTTTTTGAGGCTACCCTATTCCAAAAGGCTTACGAACAAGAGGAAGACAGCAACTTTACAGATGATGCTTCTGTAATAGAAAAAATGAGCAATAGCATAACCATCATACCAGGGGATTATAAGAATATTAAAATCACCCTTCCTGAAGATATCGCTATTGCTCAGTATTACTTAAACAGTTCTAACTAAGAACTTTTAAGCATTTCCTCGTATAATTCTTAATAAGACAACAATAATTGCAATTACTAATAAAATGTGGATAATACCACCTGTCGCGTAGCCACCAAAAAAACTAATGGCCCAAATAATAACTAAAATTACAGCGATTAAATACAAAATATTTCCCATAGTAGTAAAGTTTTGATTTGTTATAAATTAATTAAACATATTATCAACTTTCTAACAACTTAGGAGTTAAAAGGTTTGCGAAAGAGTTGTTTTTAGTAATTAAGTTTCAGCCTTAAAAGAGATAACTTATTGATAATCTTATTTATAAAATAAAAATATATAAGCAAGATTTGATACAGTAAAACAAAAACCAGATAGGCTAATGCAATGAATTTGAAGGTCTATTACTTTTCTTTACTTTTTTTGAGCGCATAAGAGCGCGCCTAAGACAAGTTAATCTAATTCGATAACCATATTATCAAAAGCAACATAAACTCCATCAGGGAGTTCCTTTTGTATATCCTCATGCTTTCCAAACCGATGACTAATATGGGTTAAATATGTCTTTTCTGGAGCTATACGCTTCGCAACTTCCAAAGCTTCTTCTAGCGTTAAATGAGAAATATGGGGTTCTTTCTGTAATGCATTTAGCACTAAGACTTTCACACCAGCAAGCAATTCGAATGACAAATCCGAAATCGTCTTGGCGTCGGTGATATATGCAAAATCTCCAATACGAAATCCAAGTACCGGCATTTTAAAATGCATAACCTCGATCGGCAAGATTAACTCGCCATAAAGTTCGAAGGCTTCAGCCGCATGTATCTCTTCCAATTCCAGCTGAGGAACGCCTGGATATCTATGCTCACTAAAGGCATAGTAGAATTCCTTTCTTAAAGCATCATGAGTCGCTTTGTTCGCGTAAATAGGAATGGATTGTTGTTGTTGGTAATTATACGCACGTACATCGTCGAGACCAGCAACGTGATCTTTATGCGAATGCGTCATTAAGACAGCATCCAAGCGATCTACACGTTGACGTAACATTTGATAACGGAAATCAGGACCTGTGTCGACTACGACCGTATGTCCATTATATTCGAGCAGAATAGACGAACGAAGGCGATTGTCTTTCTTATCTGAAGATTGACAAACTGGGCAATGACAAGCAATAACTGGCACACCCTGAGAAGTTCCTGTTCCTAAAAATGTTACTCTCAAATCGTTTCTAAAGTCTTTTTTATATTTGCGTAAAATGGCTGAAGTTTTTCACTAATGAGTGACTCCTCCACTTCGATACCTTGTAATATCTGTAACAGTGACTGCACTTTCATATCCACACTGGAAAATCTGTTAACAACCACAACTTTTGAGGTTTGAAGAATACAGGCTCCGGTGCGAAACGAACCCTTCTCATAACGTAATTTGAATCCCAAATCACTAAATAGTACCTCTAACTTATCTAAACTAGTTTGTGTAAGTGCAATCATATCTTAATATCGACAATATAACAAAGGCCAGTTAAACTGTCAATTTTTTCTTGCTTTTATTCGCAAGCGTCACATTAAAGTATTCGGACAAGAATCCAAGCCCATAAGCGATTAATTGTGTATAAGCGGCAATTACTGCGAGAAACGCTACTTTAATACTTCTACAGACAATCAATGCATGTATAAAAAGCAAAATCGTATAGATGAACATAAAACTGTTCCCAATCCAACCTAACCAATTAACAATGTTTATTTCATTCATCGTCAACAAATTGATGGCATTAATCATGATCAATCCAAACACGGCGATCGCAAATACTGCAGGCAATGCGTGAACAGGCTTAAGTTCAGCAGGATAGCGCTGCCAGATATCTATTCTTCCTTTTCCGAAGTTAAACGTCTGCTTGTAGAACTGATTGAAATTTGCGCGGCGCTTATGATAAACAAAGGCCTCTGGAATCAATCCCACTTTAAAACCTTCATTAATCATTCGGATACTGAACTCAATGTCTTCCGATCGTCTCGATAGTTTGAATCCCTGGGTTTTCTCCCAAACCGCACGCGAAATACCTAAGTTAAAGCTACGCGGATGAAACTGACCAACATGCTTTTTATTTCCTCGAATTCCCCCTGTAGTAAAAGGGCTTGTCATGGAATAGCTAATCGCTTTTTGAATCGATGTAAAGGAATGGTGTGCCGCATCGGGTCCACCGAAAGCATCCCATTGATCGCGTTCCAAACCCTGCAATACTAGATTCAAATAGTCTTTTGGAACAATAATATCTGAATCGAACACAATAAAGAAATCTCCCTTGGCCCGCTCAAATCCGTAGTTTCTTGCGAAGCCTTGGCCTTCATTTTCTTTGAAGAAGTAATGCACATCCAATTTATCCTTGAAACGTGCAACAATATCCTCTGCCGGTTTCGAAGAACCATCTTCAACAATGATTACTTCAAAATCTTGATAAACCTGTTCCGTTAAAGAAGCTAATAGTTCTTTAATTTCGACAGGTCGATTGTAAAGAGGAATAATAATCGAAAAGAACATGTTAAATGACTTGGTCGATATGGTATTTATTTCTGTCAGAACCGTTACGAGCAACTAGCTCAGCAACAAAACCCGTTAAGAACAATTGTGTTCCTAATACGATAGCCACTAAAGACAAGAAGAAAAGCGGTTGATCGGTTACATTTCTGTAGGCCGTTCCATTCGCAATACTCATCAACTTATCAGCGATTAAGTAAATCGTAATAAAGAAACCTAATAAAAAGCTAATCACGCCTAATGGACCAAAGAAGTGCATTGGACGCTTCGCAAATTTTCCAACAAAAAAGATGGACATCAAGTCTAAGAAGCCTTTTACAAAACGACCCGGACCAAACTTCGTTGTGCCGTACTTTCTCGGAAAATGCTGTACAACTTGTTCTTGAATTTTACTGAATCCCGCCCACTTAGCAAGCACCGGAATATATCGATGCATCTCGCCATAAACTTCAATGCTCTTCACCACATCTTTTTTGTAGGCTTTAAGTCCACAATTAAAATCATGAAGATTATCGATACCCGACATACTACGTGTCACTGCATTGAATAACTTCGTAGGAATTGTCTTCGTTAATGGATCATAGCGTTTTTTCTTCCATCCAGAAACTAGGTCCGCATCTTGGTTCATGATACGATCATATAATTCTGGAATCTCATCAGGGCTATCTTGTAAATCGGCATCCATTGTAATCACGACATTACCTTCAGCGGCTGCGAAACCAACATTTAAAGCGGCCGATTTTCCGTAATTTCTACGGAATCGAATTCCAGTCACATGTTCATTTTCAGCTTTTAGCGATTTGATAACCTGCCAAGAACGATCTTTACTACCATCATCAACCATGATAACTTGATATGTAAAGTTATGTTCATCCATTACCCGTTTAATCCAGGCAACCAATTCAGGAAGTGATTCTTCCTCGTTATATAGGGGTATAACTACTGATATATCCATAATAATAAAAAGCAAAGGTATCATTTTCCAATGATACCTTTAGCATATAAACGTTTACCTTTATTTAAGAATTTTGATTTTGCCAAGGGTGAGCATTATCAGATGCTGCAGGACTTTGGAAAATTGGCTTTTCTC
This sequence comes from Sphingobacteruim zhuxiongii, assembly GCF_009557615.1. NCBI lineage: Bacteria > Pseudomonadati > Bacteroidota > Sphingobacteriia > Sphingobacteriales > Sphingobacteriaceae > Sphingobacterium > Sphingobacterium zhuxiongii. The sequence goes on along the minus strand of NZ_CP045652.1, from coordinate 1,491,371 downwards.
TTTTGAAAATCGCCGCTAAGATTAAGGATAACACGAAATACATCACGATCGTAATCGCTAAACCCTTAAGAGTTTGACCAATTGTCATCTCCGATAAAGCATTTCTTTGTTGCTCCAACATCTCTATCGTATTGTCGATATTCTCGTCTTGTGCACCAGTTGCTTCCATCGTCTCAATCGTCATATTAATCGTATTATCGATTGCTTCTTGTTGTAAACCAGGGTTAACCATATTCCAAATGCTGACACCCGCAGTACCAATCGCTGCAACGATAGCCATCATAATGAAAATGTTCTTTAAAGCATCTGAAAAGCTCCAATAACCTCCAGCTGCCTTTCTTAAGGAGATCACAAAAAACACAGCCACGATTAAAAAAACGGCGTAATTAATAAATCCCGCTGCTGCAGACGACGTAAACAAAGAAGTCGCTGACTTCGTGATATATAAAGAAATAATCGATAGAATAAAGGAAATAATCCCTAAGATTACTCCTTGGATAATCGCTTTCTTTTTAACTACTGCTGCGTTGTCGATTGTCTCGTTCATAATTATTTATTAAAGTTTATAATTAATTGGTATAGCGCCGTATCTAATGACTTGTTCAAAGCATTCGCCTCGTATTCAGCTAACTGCTCGTCGCTAGGCTTTGGTTCACTAAAGAAACCAACTAAAGGATAAAATATTTCAAATAATTCTTCATCCTCATTTACTGTCTTTGCTACTTTAGCTACCGCCGCAAAATCACTCTCTATTAGAATCTGATTGGCGATTACCTTCTCGTAAATACGGTATTCATCTTGAAACTCATCCTCCTCGACCAATAAGAATTCCTTCAAGAAATCCTCTAGCGAAGGTTCAATTTCGTCATCCGCACATTCACGAAGATACAATAAGATATTCAACAATTCCGACCCTCTGTCGATCGTGTCTTCTTCAATTGCCTCCCACTCTTCCGAATCTAAGTAATCTTCTTCTAATTTCTCTACATCTGCAGCAAAGAAATTTATCATCAATAGATCGAATGCGTATTCGCGAAGCTCTTCAAAATGCTGCTCGTCATCGAATACCGCATCCATATCAGACACTTTATCCATAAAAGCTTTGTCTGATTCGAACACATTGATCAACGCAGCAGAAATACCTGCGCCGTCTAACTCTTCGCTTTTTGCGTATGAATTGATACTGGCCTCTAAAGCCTTTTTAACTTTCTTATCCATATTAATCGTTGATTAAGATTTGATTATTATTAATCACTGCAAGCACCTTGCCTGCTAATTCTTGTCCAAATAAAGGACTGTTTGCCGATTTTGACTTGTTTGTTTTTCCGTCAAAAATCCATTTTTTATCCGTACTAAAAATAACTAAGTTGGCCGTTGCCCCCTCCTCTATTTTCGGTTGCTCTATATTTAAAATAACACGTGGCCCAACAGAAAGTTTCTCTACAATTGCTTCTACAGTTAATCCAGCTTTTACCAATAGTGGTAACACGGTTTGAGAAGCAATAATTCCATTGTAAGCAATTTGAAATTCTACATTTTTGAATTCGATTTCATGTGGAGTATGTTGAGAAACAATCGCATCGACTGTCCCATCCTTTAATCCTTTCAATAATGCTTTAATATCCTTCTTCGTGCGTAGTGGAGGATTTACTTTCAAGTTACTATCAAAACCTTTCACTTCTTCATCTGTAAACACGAGGTTATGTGCTGCAACATCACAAGTAACTTTCAATCCTTTTGCTTTCGCTTTCTTGATAAGTTCTACCGATTCTTCCGTAGAAATTGTGCTGAAGTGTATTGGCGCCTCGTTGTATTCCGCTAAGAATAAATCACGAGAAACCATGATAGATTCCGCTAGATTAGGGATTCCTTTCATACCTAAATAGGTACTCACTTCGCCTTCATTCATTTGATTTCCGCCACCAATCGAATCATCTTCCGGATGTGACATAATTAATCCATTGAAACCCTTCGCATATAACAATGCACGCCCCATGAGACCAGCTTGCTGAACACTATGGTTTCCATCAGAAAATGCGATAGCGCCTGTCTGTTGCATATCATAAAGCTCCGCTAGTTCCTTTCCCTCTCTCTTTTTACTAATTGTTCCAACGGGATACACATCCACGAGATTACCTTTCGCGGTGTTGACAATTAATGCAACTTCCGAACGGCTATGAATTGGAGGGTTTGTATTCGGATGTACAGCCACCGCTGTAAAACCTCCTGCCGCAGCTGCTGCAGTTCCTGTTTTTATATCCTCTTTAGTTTCATAACCTGGTTCGCCGAAATTCGTATTCAAATCAAAAAAACCAACCGACAAGAAACTATCCTTCGCATCGATCACCTGCAGCTTCTTATCATCCGATTGGATGTTTTTAGCAATCTTTTCAATCTTACCATTCTTAACCAATACATCCACCGATGTCAAGTGCAAAGGATGCGATGCCGAAACTAATGTTGCAGAAGTAATTAATATTGTAGCCATGAAGTATGTTGATAATCTAAAATTTGCGAAGTAAGTTTTGTTTGCTTAGGAATGAAAGCAATAACCCTGCAGATCGATCTTTTCCAATGAGCATTTTGAAAAACCTTCTGCATACAGAAAACTGTGTTTAGCGAAGATGGGTACAGCTGTTTCATTAAAAAACAAAAGTACAAAATCATTCTAATAGATTAATAAAAAGTTTTTAGGATTAGCGCCAAAAGTTCAACTTAAATACGCGCTAACGGATTAAACCGATCAATTCTCGAGATAAAATGGCTTATTTATTCACCCCAGCGAAAGGTATCTAAATCTAACCCAGCCATATCAAGTATGCGATCAATAACCGTTGCGGCAAGCTCTTCAAATGTTTGTGGACGGCTATAAAAGGAAGGCGATGCTGGACAGATGATGGCCCCTGCTTGCGTTGCCAATTGCATATTCTGGATATGAATAAGATTTAAAGGCGTTTCGCGGGTAACTAAAATCAACTTACGTCGCTCTTTTAGGATCACATCGGCTGCCCGGGTTGTCAAATCAGAAGAAATTCCCTGCGCGATTCTTGCTAATGTCCCCATAGAACAAGGCACGACAATCATCGTATCAAACTTTGCTGAGCCCGATGCAAAAGGCGCCATGAAATCATTCTTTTGGTAGAACTTAAAAGGATAATTATTGAACGATTGATCGTCTAGCTCAAACTTCCAAACATCCTTAGCATTATCAGACATGACGATGCCAACTTCTGCGATCTGATCTTTCAACTGCATCAGTTTATCTAATAACACCTTTGCATAGATAGAGCCACTAGCACCCGTAATTGCTACTACGATCTTTTTCTTGTTCGCCATTGTGCAAAGCTAGGAAAAATACAACAGTTCGGGGAAACACTTCATTACTCTAATTTTCGTAAAAAAGATAGTTCTCTTTCGTCAGGATATCAATAGGCATAGGTTTGAATCCCTCCAAGCTTTCCTTTTTCAAGAAATAGCGATAAAGATAGTTCAACGCAAAGTATCCTTGTTTATCGGGACGCTGACAGATTAGAAAATCAACGACGCCATTCGCGAGGTACTCGACGTTTGAGGACAGAAAATCGAAACCAATGATCGGCGGTTTTTTAATTTCTGGATGATCCGCATAAAATCGTCCCAGAAATGCTACACGAGAATTGGTAAAGAAGATAAGATTCGGATCGTGCTTTTTAATGTTAATCTTTAATTCTAATTCAACTTCCTCATATTCGTTATAAGGGATATCAACAATATCAATCTGAATGGTTGGATCGAAATCATGTAAATATTCTTTAAACCCATCGATTTTTGTACCCAAATAACGATAATTCTCAATCCCTTTAGCGACGTTTAGCACTAAAATTTTCGAGTTCGATTTAACAAGATAAGAAGTCAAATTGCCCGCAAGTCTGCCGGTACTGTATAAGTCTGGTCCGATATATCCCATCGTAGACTTTGTCGGAATATCCGAATTGATATAAATCGTCTGCATATGTCGTTGATGACATGCATGCACAAAATCTTCTGTTTCTTTCACGAAGATGGGCGCTATAACCACAGCAGTAAAATTTTCTGCCAATAGCTTTTGTGTTTCCTTTTTGAAAGTCGACACATCCTCCTGATCATAGAGAAAGATTGTTGTAACGATTCCAAATGGTGCCAATTCTTCCTTACCCTTGTTAATCCCTTCTAGGCATAGCGCCCAATAACCCGTTTGAAACGAAGTTTTCGGAATGATAACGGCAACATGTATATTATTTTTTACAGATAAGCTTCGTGCGAATAAATTAGGTTGGTAATTATGCTCTTTAATGATCGCTAGTACACGCTCCCGGGTAGCGTTCGAAACATCCTTTCTATTATTTAGTACTCGATCGACAGTAGCAATGGAAACATTTGCCAGTTTAGCGATATCCTTAATTCCAAAATGTTTCTTTTCTTGCTCGATTGCCATAAAATTTTGTTCTTGATAATAGATTGCGCGATTTGAGCAGGCACCTTAAGCGCGCTCTTCGGTGATGCAATTCGGAATTAAAACACGAATTACCCAAATATATCATCTTGCGGATAAAGTCCAAAATTCGAAATCAAAAACAGATTCAAATCTGAATAAAATATGTTACAAAATTAGTGGGAAATATTGCTCAAACGATTTAAATGGATATCGAATTGAAAAGCATCGATAATCAGAATCATAACCAAATTATTAAAGCAGGCATTCATCGGCGATGCACGTATCGATTGAAAATAAGCTTGTCATTCTTGATGATAAGAAAGCTGCTGAAACATCCTAAAAACGCAATCTTATGGAAAATTAGGCGATAAAAAAGGGTCGAATAAAAAATATATTCGACCCTACATCTACCTATGAAAAACATGCCCTTGGGGAGGGCAATACAAAAGTAGTTATTTCGTGAAAATATATATAGGGTTACTTAATAAAAAAGGGTATTTGTAGCTAATTATCTACAAAATTTAAATGATGTTCGTAAACGTTAAAAAAGATTTGTATATATACAGCGTAAATCCTGCTAAGAAAATTTAGGAAATTATAGAATAATCCCGCTAAGAACTCAAATTTAACTTTTTTTTATTTATTTCGTAATATAAAAAGCCCTCTATGAGTTTGACAGTTTTGGAAGAATATATTGAAACAGGGAATCATCAAGATCTTGATTTATTGCTAAGCAAAAATCCGGATCTGCTTAAGGAAAGTACGAGTCATGAGATTTCTCCCTTACTCCTTGCCTGCTATTATAATAAATCACAGATCGTACAGGTTATGTTGAAATACATATCAAGTATTACGATTCATGAAGCCTGTGCTGCAGGGCTAGCGGAGCAAGTTCGCTTTATGCTTGATCAAAAACCTGATGTAATTAACGAGATTTCCGTACACGGATTTTACCCATTGGGTATAGCCGCTCATTTTGGCAAAGAGGAAATCGTGAGAATGCTATTACTGAGCCATGCAAATCCGAATGCCTCTTCAACCAATGGCTATCAAGTCTACCCTATTCATGCTGCATTAAGCGCACAGCAACACAATATCGTAAAAATGCTAATCGAGGCTGGTGCTGAAGTTAACGTGATTCAAGCTTCGCGAACTACACCTTTACACCTGGCGGCTCAACAAGGCAATATCGATTTGATTATTATTTTACTCGAACAAGGCGCAGATATCAGTATCCGCAACGATTTTGGTCAAAACGCGTCTGATTTAGCTGCCGAAAAAGGCTTTCAAGACATCGCAGAGATTCTAAAAGCTTAAATACCTTTCACGATCGAAGCGCCAATGCCGCAGTGCAAACAGCGCTTCTTTTCGCAATATTCTTTCTGCAATTGCAGTACCGCTTGACTATCCATTGCCGATTGCATTGAAAACCCGAGTTTCCGATATATGGCTACGATTCTATTCGACTCAACAGGCACTTGCTCTAGCCAATCCAAAGCTCTCTGAATCAAATTCGAATCTCCAACATACTTCCCGTAAGCGAATAAAATAAGCGAAAAACTATTAATGACAAGTAAGTTGAAAAAATCATCAGAAATCGCTGTGCTATGCACTACTGTCTCCTTCTTAAAATGGTAATGATTAATCCAAAATTCGGGGACTTCAACTAACGCAATTACATTTCGTATTTCGGCTAATGATTCTGTCGTCGTTAGCCAGGCAAACCAAGACCTATTATAAGCAAATAACGCCGCTAGCTGACCCAATTTAAATGTAGGAAAATTAGCAGGTCGCATACGCATGAATTTCCATTGATAAATGGACATCTGTGGAAGCTGATATAGTTTTGCGAAATACTGATATTCTTTCTTTAAACACTGAACATAGGGATCCCGTTCGAATCCGCAAGCTAGAAAACCAGCTTGCCCAAAGAATAAGGCATGTATAATCGTTGGTTTATTCGCAAATTTCTTCAGTAGATTAATATTCAACAACATACCCAACTCGATGAACGCCATCTTGTTAACCTTCATCCCAAATGCCGCAGCAATTAAAACCATACTAACGCGCTCCCAATCCCCGTTCGTTTCCTTTAAGTGTTCTAGCACCTGCATATACCTGGATTCGAAACGCTCAACTAAAGTCCTTTGCAGCACTTGGTATTGAATATGCGCGGGTACATTGTCGAAATCATAAGCACAAGGAATCGAATTAATATTTTGTAGCAATCGATTTGCGTTCAATAACACCTTCTCTTCGATCAACTCACACAACCTTAAAGTCGGAATTTCTGAACCGTCTTCCAAGCAATAGGGCTCATCACCATTCCAAACCACATGTAGCATAACCGTGTTGTATACTGGATTTTTAGAATGACCATGCAATCGCCAATCTTTCGCGGCAACATGAATCTCAATATGACCATACAAGTAAACACCGTCAAGTAAGATCAACGCTTGATGAAAATCAGGACCAGCATCTTCATTTAAGATACCTGGTTGCAGAATCCGCAAAGACTGCCCCTTCGATGTTAATAAAAGAAGCTGCCGGAATAGGCGAAAGCGCCAAATAAAGTGGAGTATATCTTCGGACACATGCACATCCGAAAATACCAAGTCAAGGTTAAGCTAAGGGAAATTTACTATTAGGATACGATTATTTATGAGGAACGAAAGTGCTAAGTACATCTGAACCTATTTTTTCAACAGCAATTTCCTGCCCATTGAATTTCGGTGCTTTGACGCCTGTCTCCCATGATTCAGTTGATTGAAAAACGCGAGCCTCATCCCAAAGTCCTGCCTCAATAAACATATCCAAAGTTTTCTTACCACCTTCGATAATAACCGATTGTATATCCATTAAATATAATTGACATAGAATCTGTTGGGGTAGATAGAGATCAAAATTTTCTAATTCGACATATTTTAAATGTCCTTGCCAATCGGTTTTAATCGCATTAAAAACAATCGTTTCTGCCTGATCGTTTAGTATAGAAAAGTCAGGGGGTACGGCAAGATTTTTATCAATCAACACACGCTTGGGATTCCTTCCCTGCCAGTCGCGAACCGTCAAACTGGGATTGTCAACGATTGCTGTATTCTTACCAACTAGGATCGCATCTTCTTCAGCACGCCATTTATGAACCAGTTGCTTGCTGGCCACGTTGCTAATCCACTTTTGACTTGAATCTATAGGTGCAAAGAAACCATCAGCAGTTTCTGCCCACTTCAAAATGATATAAGGTCTTGATTGTGCAATCTTGGTAAAGAATCGACGATTTACCCATTTCGCTTCAGCTTCTAGAACGCCTACTTCGGTCGCAATACCTGCATCTTGAAGTTTTTTCAACCCTAATCCATTCACTTTGGCATAAGGATCTAAACAGGCTATTACAACTTTTTGAATACCCATTTCAACTATTAGATCTGCACATGGTGGTGTTTTCCCAAAATGTGCACATGGCTCCAAACTAACGTATATTGTACTGCATTTAAAGCGTTCTAAGGCTTCGATTTCACCAAACTTCGCGATGGCATTATTTATTGCATTAACCTCCGCATGTGGCCCTCCATAAGGCGAGGTATAGCCTTCTCCGATAATCTGATCTTCATATACGATAACTGCACCGACCATTGGATTAGGACTTGTTTTCCCTGCCCCTAAAACAGCCAATTCTAGACAGCGCTGCATATAAACTTGATCATTCATCATGGAACAAAACTATTAATTATATCGATAAAAACACAGATTTCTGTTGAATTTTGTAGGTTTGTAGCATGGGAACATTATTGCAAATTCGTCAAAATTACATCGACAAACTCAGCAGCATTTACGATGCTGAGGAAGCGAAAGCCTTGTTTCAAATTGGCGTCGAAGCATTAATGGGAATAAACAAACTGCAACTTAGTTTACAGCTTCAAAATCAACTAAACTCAGTTGATGAAACAGCTTTGCAGGATTTATTAGTGGACCTTTCGACAGGAAAGCCTATTCAACATATTTTAGGCCATGCCCCTTTTTACGGTGCCGAATTCCTTGTCAATGCGCATACCCTAATTCCAAGACCAGAAACCGAAGAACTGGTCGATCTGATCTTACGGGATCACCAAAACCAAGAAAACCTTAGACTGATCGATATCGGTACGGGAAGCGGCTGCATCGCTATCAGCTTGCAGAATAACTTAAAGAACGCAAACACCGTCGCTGTCGATATTTCCCAGGATGCGCTAGCAATCGCTCGGGAAAATGCAAAACGACAAAAGGCGACTGTCGATTTCCGCTGTCTAGATATTTTAGAATGGGAACTAACATTCGGTGATGAAACCTATGATATTATCGTCAGCAATCCCCCTTATATTACCGAAGAGGAAATGTCTTCCATGCACCATAATGTTCTCCAGCATGAACCGCATTCCGCTCTCTTCGTCCCTCAAGAGGCTCCCCTATTATTTTATGATTACATCGCTGATTTTGCATTAACTCACCTAAAACCAAATGGTCATCTTTATTTTGAGATCAACCAATATCTCGCACAAGAAACCAAAGATCTAATGCTGAAGAAAGGTTTTAAAAATGCCGTCATCTTCGAAGACATCAACGCGGTACCCAGAATGCTGAAAGTTTACTAAACATCTTTTCGTTTCTTAACCCAATCTTTTTATTGCTGTCGCGACTGCAATCTTTTTGGCTCGTCATTTTTTCAACAAGAATAGGCCATAGTACGAAGAAGTCCCGAAGGATGTCCCTCCCATTCTGCTGTGGATTCCATCGAATTTGCAGGGAACAATTCTTGGTTTTTAGAGAGACTGAAGTATATTTTCTATTTTTTCAAACTGAGAAACAAGGAGTTATTTATAAGGTGTTAGATTTTTTTACAAAAGATTTGGAGTGTATGGATGATTTTTCTACCTTTGCATCACTTCAAACAACGAAGGATATAAGATTCCGTAGCTCAGCTGGTAGAGCAATACACTTTTAATGTATGGGTCCTGGGTTCGAATCCCAGCGGGATCACTTCTTGGGACAAGTCTAAAAATGATAGACTTGTCCCATTTTTTTTATCCTGTAACTTGCTGTTATTCTGATAAATAAGAGGGATTAAGCTGAATTCGGATCAAGCTGAATTCTTGGGATCAAGCTGAATTCTTGGGGGGAGTGTTAAAAATTTCTTAGTTTAGCGTCTTTAATACAAATATCCCTTGCAAGAAGCCGAACGTAAATTACTATCCTTATTGATGCCCGAAGGGCTTTTGGAATACTTCCAGATTTTAGAAGTCGATCAGGTCGACAATCAACTCCATATTTATTTAGATGAACTTAATATTGCTCCGACAGGCTATGAGCACAGCAAGTTGGAGTCAAAGGGTTTTATGCCTTCTACTGAAATTTCAGACTTTCCCATTCGAGGCCAGAAAGTTACGCTACATATCCGCCGTCGTCGATGGACGGTACTGGATACCGGAGATATCATCACAAGAGATTGGAACCTAGTGCGTGAGGGCGCTCGAATGACTACGGAATTCGGGCTTTTTTTAAAGAAGATATTTGGATAGCTACCCTGTAAGCGCCCAATTGGTAGGTCTGTTCTTCCAGATGGACGGCAAACAACTACAGGATCAATACAAGAACCACCTCAGTGATTTCCATGATTGGGACCAAAAGCCTCATGCCGAGAGCTGGACATTGTTCCCTGAAAACATATCGGAACACCTGAGCATTGATGAGACCAGCTTCAGCAACGGTGAATTATATACCATTGTTAGCAGTAAATCGGCAAAAGGGCGTAAAGGAACGATTTTAGCAACTATAAAGGGTACCAAGGCTGAGGATATCATGGCTGTTCTCGAGCGAATACCCTTGCGCTCGAGGAATAAGGTAAAGGAGGTGACCATGGATATGGCTCCCAACATGGCCAAGGCAATCCGTAGATGTTTCAGAAATGCCAGACGTGTGGTCGATCGGTTCCATGTCCAAAAGTTAGCTTACGATGCCGTGCAGGAACTCCGTATCAAGTATCGTTGGGAAGTCTTGGATGCAGAAAGCAAGAAAATAATGGAATCACGAAAGCGAGGGATCCCGTATGAACCGGAATTGTTGCCAAATGGTGATACGCTCAAACAGCTGTTGGCTAGATCCAGACACCTATTGTTCAAGCATCCAAGCCGATGGTCGGAAAGCCAGAAACATCGTGCTGAATTATTATTCCTGCGGTTCCCCAAGCTAAAACAGGCTTATGATCTTGGAATTGCCTTAGGGGACATCTTCAACAAATGCAAGGACAAAAAGGTAGCATTTACCAAACTAGGCCTATGGAACAATCAGGTTGAGAATGCGGGTATTGCTTCCTTTGAGAGCGTGGCAAAATCCATTGCAGCGCATCATCAATACATCCTACACTACTTCGACAATAGAAGTACCAATGCTTCCGCAGAATCCTTCAATGCAAAACTCAAAGCTTTCAGAAGCGTCTTCCGTGGCGTAAGGGACACAACATTCTTCCTGTACAGAGTGATGAAATTGTATGCTTAAAAATCTTTACCCCCCAAACTTTCGGTATGATCCTCGATTATACGGAAAGTTTTTTGGATCGGTTTCAAAACCTGTGCGCTAATCAAATAATTTAGTCGATCTAAACAAGAAAAAGTTGATATCTCCTACTCCTGTAAATTGACTTCTAAAAGTCCTTATCTTGGCATTGAAAGATTTCGTAGCAGCACTCGAACTTCTTTTATCGAAGTCATTCAATATTTTTTTGTGATGGATTTTTATTATTCTGGAAACGGTATTGAAAGACTTGAAGCCAGCTTGTTCAACCTTATCCGCCCGTTTAGCTAGTCTGGAAAAGGCATTTATCTTATCAATAGTGGTGTTGAAGATCCAAGAGAGTTCCTGAGTAATATCTAGTCGTTTTCACCATCCCGATATCGTTCAAATAGCATAATAGCACTTTCTCGTTGTTCCAAAGACCATTTATGTTCATTTTTATAGAGGCGTAGTCGTCGTGGAATCTTTTAAAGGATAGAGAAAATGGTCTCTGACTATGTACCGCTTACTACCACTGTAATAGTCCCTTTTGTACCATGGGCTTCTTTCTTGGTGACAACGCGATAGCGCTCCCGATGGGATAGACAGGCCTCGTCAATTGAAAGGTTGCTGTTGACGTATTGTGGGAAGATCAACCTTTCATTGCATTTTCGCGATGCTCCAATTTTTGGCAGCCGCTTAATTTATTTCGATAGTACTACCTTAATTTATTAGCAGACATCCCATATAAAGAGTTGATAGTCTGGATTCTATGTACTTGACTAGCCGCTGATACCTTCCATCCATGTACTATTCTCAGCTTGATTAAGTCGACTCTCGCTAAGGCTGGCTGCTGACGAACTTTCTGCAATGACTATGTTACGGGCTATCCTCCTATCAGCAGTCATTTTAAGCCTCCCAATCAGCATTCTTGAATAATTAAATTCGTTCCTGTAAAATTGATTGGACAGAAAACCTATAGCAAGCCTGTCAGATACTTTGCAGTCAAAATGGAAAATTAATCTGTTTATACAAACAATTGAAAAAAAAATAATTCAACTGACCATCAGTGACTTACATTTTTCTTTAAAAAAATAACCCTACCATTTTCAAGTTTATAGATATATGTTAATATGGAGAACAACGAATTAATCACTTTATTGGAAAAGTTCAAATCCGGTAAAATTGAACAACATGACTTCTTAAGACTAAAGGAAATTCTTGATACCTCTTCAGGCACAAAATTACTCCTCCATACAAGTAGATTGGATTATGACATAATAAGAAAAAATATAGACAATTATCCCGCATATAAAAACCAACAAAAAAATCTAGACCGCATTAAATTATCTATTTTAAAACAATCTGGTTCAAAACCACAAAGGCAAATACATTTAATTTACATTGGATTGGCAATTGCAGCATCCCTGATAATTGCCGGTATTTTTCTTTATCCCAAAAATGAAATTAAAGTTAAGGAAGTTGATTGGGTTACTATAAAGACTTCACATGGTGAACAAAAAGTCATTCGCCTTGAAGATAACACAGAGATAAAGTTAAACGGAAATTCCTTTTTATCATATTCGGCATCTAAAACCACAGATTTAAGAATTGTCAAACTAAAAGGTGAAGCCTTTTTTAACGTAAAAAAAGACAGTATCCGTCCATTTTTAATTCTTTCAAAAAATTTTGTGACCCGCGTTGTTGGCACTTCTTTTAATATTGATTCTGAAATTGACAAATCCATCGAAGTAAAAACTGGAAAAGTAAAGGTTTTCCAAATCCATGAAAACAGTTATTCAAAAAGTTTAAAACAGGATTTGGCAGGATTTAATGAATTTGTTGAAAAGTTATCGAAGGCGCAAATTGATCTTTCTACAGGTGAAAGAGCTGTCTTCGAGGACAATAAATTGAAAGTAAAATCCTATACAAATACCAATTGGTATAACAATGAACTAATTCATCTTGGAGAAAAAGTTAGTACAATTTTAATGAAAGCTTATCGCTTCTATGGAGACTCAATCATCGTTTCCCCAGAGATTGCTGATGCAAGAACGACAATAACCTTTAAAGATAAAAATATAGAACAAGTATTGAGCACCATTGCCGAAATGAATAATGCAAAGCTTTACAAAAAATCAGCTCACTTATGGGAAATTAAGAAGAAATAAGACACAAAAACAGGAGTGCTAGGCACCCCTGCATTTCATGATGTAGTAATCAGCCGGTCTGCGAAACTTACAGATTACTCAACAAAATCAACAAAGTATTAACCTTTATCAATTTATGCAAAGATGCTAAAAATTCGACTCATTTTATACAATCCTAACCTGCGACAGATTATGCGTAAAACATTTATGCTCTGGAATTTTTTACTTACCTGCTGCATTGTATTTGCCAGCACAGAAAGTTTCGGTCAAAAGGAACTTCGGAAAACTATAGAAGTAGATTTTAAGAATGCTTCCCTCCAATCCGTATTAGAAGATCTACAAATAAAACACCAAATCCCGTTGGCCTACAGTAACGAAGCTACTTATTTGAAATATAAGGTTAACTATTCTGGAAAGAGCACCGCTAGAGAGGTTTTAAATTCTATTTTATCCAAACATAATTTGGCAATAGAAACCAAGCATGATTATGTTCGAATAATAACAAAAACCAATTCATCCGTAGTCAACACGCACCTTCAAAATGAAATTACTGGTACGATTAGAAATATAGACGGCCAACCATTAGCAGGTGTGACGATTGTTCAAAAAGGGAAACCATCTGTAGGTACTACCTCTGATATAAATGGAAAATTTATTCTAGCGATTCCGGCAAATAGCACGCTTGTTGTTCAAATTGTCGGATATAAAACTACAGAAATAGAAATAGGCAACAATAAAACCTTCAATATTGTCATGGAGGCAACAGAGGAAGGTATTGATGAAATTGTAGTGGTAGGGTTCGGAACTCAGAAGAAATTAAGCGTGGTAGGCTCTCAATCTACTATTGAGGCTAAAAAACTCCAAGTCCCAGCCGCTAACTTAACAAACGCTATTGCTGGTAAAGTAGCTGGCGTAATTGCTGTCCAACGTACTGGAGAACCGGGGTTTGATGATGCAGGTATATGGATTCGAGGGATTTCAACATTTAGCCAAGGATTAAGTGCTCCTCTAATACTAGTAGATGGAACGCCTAGAAGCATGTCTAATGTTGACCCTGAAGATATTGAAAGCTTCACTGTCTTAAAAGATGCTGCAGCAACATCCGTTTATGGTGTTCGTGGGGCCAATGGTGTAGTGATAATAAAGACTAAAAGTGGTACAGCAGGAAAGCCTAAATTTAGTTTTCGGTATTATGAAGGAGTTACACAATTCACAAAACTTCCAGAGTTTGCAGATGGTATTACTTACATGCGGATGTCAAACGAAGCATTAATGAATCGTGGTGCATCACCAATTTACAGCGAAGACCGAATAGAAAAAACAGCTAGTGGCGAAGATCCGTATCTATATCCTAATGTAGATTGGATGGATGCACTATTCAGGAATTTCGGTCAACAACGTAGAGCTAATCTTAATATCAGTGGGGGATCTGATTTAGCAACTTATTACGTAGGAACAAGTTATTTTGATGAGAACGGACTTTATAAGGAAGATCCAAATGTAAATTACAATCAACAAGTAGGTTATAAACGATATAACTTAACGTCTAACTTAACCGTGCGGCCATCCATCAATACAAAAATTGAATTAGGTATTCAAGGCTATTTGGCAAATGCGAATTACCCCGCTACAGGAAATGGAGATATCTTTGCAAATGCTTGGATGGTAACCCCCGTACTTCACCCAGTCATGTTTGAAAATGGGACAGTGCCCGACCAACGTGCAGGTTCATTAGTCAACCCCTATGCCCATTTAACACAAACAGGCTATGCGAACCAATGGAGAAATCAGTTATTTTCGAACCTTCGAGCGACCCAAGACCTACCTTTTATTACAAAGGGTTTATCTGTTACCAGTATGTTTTCCTTTGATGTTTACAATTACACAAGTATGCGTCGAACCAAGCGACCTAGCTCCTATTTAGCTGTTGGCCGTGATGAAAATGGAGAAATGCAGTATGAACAGACTTTTGAAGGAGATCGATTTTTGAGTTTTGCTCGCTCATCACAAGGTACTAGAACCATATATTTAGAGGGAGCAATAAACTACAATCGCAATTTTGGTAAACACACCACAACAGGTATGTTATTATTTAATAAGTCTGACGAATTAAATTCACAAGCCGGAACCTTAATTACATCCTTACCATTTAGATTCATGGGGATGTCAGGTAGAGGGACTTATTCTTTTGCTGATAAATATTTCTTAGAAGCCAATTTTGGTTATAACGGTTCAGAGAATTTCGCTCCTGAAAATCGTTATGGGTTCTTCCCATCAGTAGGTTTAGCTTGGGTTTTAAGTGAAGAGAAATTCTTTAAGAATTTAAAAGAAACTTTACCATTGGCCAAACTTAGGCTATCACATGGAAAAGTTGGAAGTAGTCGTATTTTAAGTGAAACGGGAGAAACTCGATTCGCCTATATCTCTACCATTGCAAATACTACAGGTTATAATTTTGGGAAAGACAGAGGAAATAATTTCTCCACAGGATACAATATTGGAGAATATGGTGTAAATGTTTCCTGGGAAACTTCTATTAAAAGTAATCTAGGATTTGATTTACAGACGAAGAACAATGAACTTAGTATACAATTTGATGTATTCAAAGAACGCAGGCAAGGTATTTTCCTCAGAAGAGGAAATGTTCCTAGTTACGTAGGTTTACAGACCGCTCCTTTTGGCAATTTAGGAATTATAGACAACAAAGGTTTTGATGGATCAATTACATATTCCAAAAAATATCAAGATTTTGGCTTCCAAATCCTAGGAAACTTCACATTAAACCGAAATAAAATTGTAGAAAATGATCAACCTGACCCTTTATACCCCTGGCTTGATGAAAAAGGGCAAAAGCTTGGTCAACGTATGGGCCTGATTGCCTTAGGGCTATTTGAATCTGAGGAAGAAATTGCTAACGGACCATTGCATTCAGGCTTAGTAAAACCTGGTGATATTAAATTTCAAGATGTAAATGGTGATGGTAAAATTGATGACTTCGATAAGGTGCCAATTGGCTACGGAACAATTCCAGAATTTGTATATGGTTTTGGTTTTAGTATAAACTACAAAAGTTTATCTCTCTCGACCTTGTTTCAAGGTGTCGGAAACGTAGATGTACATATGAATGGCGAAGGGATAATGCCTTTTTCGGTATCAATGAGTCGAGGTAATTTATTAAGTAACATCGAAGATAGATGGACCATTGAGAATCCACGGCAAGATGTGTTCTATCCTCGCTTATCTGATGGTAGCCCGAATGGGAATTATCAAACCTCTACTTGGTGGGTAAAGAATGGTCGATATATTCGATTAAAGGACGTTCAATTATCTTATAATTTACCTAAATCTTGGACCAATCCTATCAAATTAACAAATGCAAACATCTTTTTCGCTGGTTACAATTTATTAACCTGGACACCATTTAAATTTTGGGATATGGAGTTAGGAGATGGACGAGGAACTCGTTATCCAAATATCAAATCCTACACTTTAGGACTTAATATTAACTTTTAACCTACCGAATCATGAAAATAAATTTTAGAACTATTATATACCCCACATTAGCATCCCTAATATTAACCTTTGGGAGTTCCTGTCAAAAGGATTTTCTAAACCAAGTACCTGATGATAGACTTTCCTTAGAAGAGGTTTTTAATCGACGGAAATTGTCTGAAGAATGGTTAGCAGGAACATATAATTTCATTCGAGACGAGGGGCATCGCACAAACAATTCACCATGGGATGTATTATCTGATGACAATGATGTTTCTCAGCGTAATGCTGCATTTCAAGTAAATTTAGGAAACTGGAATGCCTCCTCTAATTATTGGAATTTTTGGGACCATTATTACAAGGGAATACGCACAGCAACTACCTTCATTAATAATATCGATGGCAATGAAGAAATTCTTCAAGAGCGCGAAGGAGCTGCTTTAATTAAAAAGCGAAAAGGTGAAGCTCGATTTCTAAGAGCTTTCTTCTATGCAGAACTCTTAAAACAATATGGTCCTTTCATTATTATTGGAGATTCGGAAATAGCGCCGGATCTACCCCTAACGGACCCTTCAATGCAGTTGGCACGAAGTTCATATGATGAGTGTGTAGATTATATAATAAACGAATTGAATTTAGCAGAAGCTGAACTAGATGTTGAACACTACGCAAATGGCGATGCCGTTTTGGAAAATGATATGGGTAGAGCAAGTAAGATTCTTTGTAGATCAATTAAAAGCAGAGTGTTATTATACGCTGCCAGTCCATTAAATAATGGAAACCAAGATTATGCCAGTGTTGCTAACAAAGACGGTAAGCTCCTATTCAATGCTACGAATGATGTTAATAAATGGAAGGCAGCCGCCGATGCAGCAAAATCTGTTATCAATTATGCTGAATCATCCGGTAAACTAGGATTATATCGTAAAAACAAAGGTAATGGCGAAATAGATCCTTTTTTATCCTATAGGGATTTGTTTCTAGACTCTTGGAATTTAGAATGGATAATGGGACGAAACAACAACTCTTTAACGAACTATCAACGCTCTTGCACCCCAAGACTTGCTGGTGGTTATGCATCAATGGGACCAACTCAACAATTAGTTGATAGCTACCGTATGGCAAACGGAGAATCTCCTATTACCAGCTACAATAGTACCGGAGCACCTAATATCAATACTTCAAGTGGGTATTCAGAAAGTGGATTTAGCAATTTTCAAGCACCTGGTGCCACCCGTTCAAAAAATACGTTCAATATGTATGTTAATCGGGAACCTAGATTTTATGCTACTATAATCTATTCAGGAAGTGATTGGATTAACACTACCTCCAGCCTCGGTGTACGTGAAATACAATTATATTATACGGGGGAATCAGGAAAAGGAGGCTCCCATGATTATTCAGAAACCGGCTATTTATTCCGTAAAAATATTTCACCAACATATCATCCAACGCAAAATTCTGTTGCTAGACCACATGTGATGATGCGTTATGCAGAAATATTATTGAATTATGTGGAAGCCTTAAATGAATCAGATCCAAACAATCCTGATGTTCTAAAATATCTAAATCAAATCCGTGAACGAGGCGGCATACCAGCATTATCTTCAGGTTTATCCCAGGCAGACATGAGGAAGCAAATTCGAACAGAAAGACGTATAGAGTTAACCATGGAACATCTGCGTTATTTTGACACTAGAAGATGGAAAATTGCAGAGCAAACTGACGCAGGTCCAATGTATGGAATGAACGCTGAAGGAGGTACTTCGAACACTGACCTCACATTTTTTAAAAGGACTAAATTTGAAAATAGAGTTTTTAGAAAAAGCTATTATTATTTTCCAATTCCTCAAACGGAGGTTCAGCGTAATCCGAACCTAATTCAAAACCCAGGTTGGTAATTCAAACCCTTATAATTTCTATTATCAATGAAAACTATATATATAAAATTACGGACAAAAGCTCGTCGGTGGACGTTCTTGATATTGCTTTCCGCTCCTTTAGCATCTCTGTATCAATGTAAAAAATCAGAATTGAAGATTGATAACCCAGACCAATATACAAGAGTTTTTATGCAATCAGCAAGTAATGGTGCTGTAACAAAAACCTTAACGATAAAGGATGAATGGACAAACATTCCCTTTGGCGCTGGTTACAGTGGATTTAAACTACTTACGGACCCCATTAATATTAACTTTAAGATTGATAAAGTGCAACTAGACTTATATAATCAACAAAATAATACTAATTACGAATTACCACCAGCAGATAGCTATAAGATAGCTGAGTCTTCAGTTACCATTCAACCAGGAAATGCAGGATCAAATAATATTAATTTGGAAATTAATCCTTCTAAATTGGGAGGGACCAAAGCTTACATGATTCCTGTAGCCATTAGCGATGTTCAACCAACACTTACGGTAAATGAACCTTTACGAACAACATTCTTTCTTATAAATGGAATTTACGAAAGTAATCCATTTAGTCCAATCGCGATTGATAAGTGGGAAATCCATGACTATTCAGATGATGATTATGATGCTGTAGGTGGAAGAGCAAAATACGCGATTGATGGAACGATCGAAATGGCCTGGTTATCTACCTATCGTCGGGTCGATGGATGGAGGCCAGCACACCCACATTACTTGACAATAGATATGAATGCAAACCATACCTTGCATGGAATTACCCTTTATGGGAGAAGGGGGCAAAATCAAGCCTATTTATTTCCAAAGAACGTATTGATTGAAACTTCAAATGACGGGACAACATGGACTGAAGCAGGAAGTTTCACTATTGCAGCATCATCCGATGACACTTCGGCGATTATGTATTTTGAAAAAAATGCGAACTGTAGATTCTTCAAAATTACTGTACTATCTAGCTCAGGAAACGGTGATACAACTTCAATTGCAGAAATAGTAGCGTTTTAATATTATTCAACATGAAAACTATGAAAAAAATAACTTCAATATTTATTTTAATGGTTCTATTAGCATGTAGCAAAGGGCAGGATAATAAACCGTCCGAAATAGATCCTCCGAAGGATAAAACTATCGTAAAAACAATGACCTATAATATATTTGGTGCTCGGTCTGGCGGGATTCCAGACTTAAAGGTTATTGCCGAAGTTATAAAAAAAGCAGATCCTGATTTGGTGGCTTTGCAAGAAGTTGATAAGAATTCGGAACGCAACAAAAACAATGGAGACATTGCAAAAGCATTAGGAGAATTAACAGGTATGGACTACTATTTTGCTAAAGCAATTGATATTGCAGGTGGAGAATATGGTGATGCAGTCTTATCTAAATTACCCATTAAAGAGAAAAGGGCATATAACCTAGAAGTTGACCCTGTCTTGGGTGGTGAAAGGCGATCTGTAGCTCGAATTCTAGTCGAAAAAGATGGCAAAGAATTCTATTTCATGAGCACACATTTTGACCATCTAGGTGATGAAAGAAATCGAATTAAACAAGCAAATGATTTCAACACCCTCTGCAAAAATTTCGGAAAACCAATGATTGTAGGTTCTGACTTTAATGCACTTCCAAACTCAAATACAATGAACATTTTGAGAACCTTCTTTACATTCGGATGTTTGAACGGCAATTGTAGTCAATTTACTTTCCCTACGCCAAATCCAACAAGAACTATTGATTATTTAATTTATCATCCTTTAGATGCATTTACTCCACAAATGTATTCTGTATTTACTTGGGCAGACAAGGAATCGGATCATTACCCTGTAATCGCTAATTTTATGATTAATTTCTAAACAATTTAAGCTTTAACGGTATTAATACCGTTAAAGCTTATTATAGAAAATTAAAATAAATAAGGACTTCAATAAGATATCATGTTCTTTAGCAATATAATCTTTAATTGTTTTCATTGCCAAAGACATATGTTCTTTAACCGTTTGTGTGGATATTTCCAAATTACTTGCGATTTCTTTATAACTTAACCCTTCCTCTCGCGACATTTTAAATATTCTTTTTCTCTGAGGAGGTAATGTGTTTAACGCTAAATTATAAATTTCAGTATATTCTTTATCTAGAACTTTCTCTTCAACATCATCTTCCCCTTTAACATCGAGGATTTCTGAATTATTTTGAAACAGTAGATTAAAATTTATTCGCTTTTTAATCTCTTTATAAATTAAGTTCCTAACAATACGAAAAAGATAATAATGAACAGGATAAGAGTCCTTTATGCGAGCCCTTGCGTTCCACAAATTTAAAAATGCATCGTGAATGATATCATCACAAACAGAGGATTCTTTAATATACTTATTGACAAAATAATACAACTCTTTTGCATGCCTATTGTAAATAGAAACAAAGGCATCATGATCACTGTTCTTTAAACGCGTATTTAGACTTGTATCCAAGGTATATTTCAAAGTTTAAGTTTCTTATTAATCAAATTTAACCTAAGTATATAAAGTAATTGTTAATAATAGTTTAACAATAAATAATTTAAAGATTGCGGCTTAAGTTCGGTTATTATCTTAACCAAATATAAGATAATGAAAACAATAAGGCAAGAAAATTAAAAAACCTAAATATTTATTAATAACGAGAAGATTAGCTCTCCATTAAATGGATAGTCAAATTTAAAGTAAAGCCGTAATCTTAATTATTAATTCGATGATATATAAAAATAGACGAAGACTATTTATCTATTTGAATCTATAAGTTAGTTTACGCACTAGCTTTTGAGAGGCAAATTGATGACACCCGTAATCATCCTAATCAAACTCTAAATGAAATAAGTACTTGGTTTTTCGCGAATAAAGCTTTAGTTTCCTGAAGAGTTTTTTATAATTATTCACATGTAAAAAAAGAGGTTACACAATCTGACGCATACTGTGTATAGAGATTTTATGCAAGTATAGTTGTAAATGCTAAATTAAGTAAGCTTGGGTGATCACTCAAGTCAACCTCAACACCGTCAATAGATTTAGTTAGTAATTCATTATCAGTTATGACTTGATATCCGGGGAATCTTCTTGCTATATATTCTTCTATTAACTTCGTTTTTTCTGGATATTTAGATTGAAAGCTTGAAAAATCCGATTCCCATGTTGTTGTATCGAGAATTCGAATCGTATAAAAAGGTATTATTGTACTGATAAGTAATGAATAATATCTTTCATCACGATTATCATGAGTGTAAAAAGTATAGTGATGACAAAAATGTCCTGCAGCCATAAAATAGCTATCGATTTCTGAATTCAATAAACTGCTTAATTCATCATTTGCTTCAGCCAGTCCTTCAATTCCTTCAGCATATTGATCATTATGAACTTGTCTACCAAACTTAAATTCTTTAGTAGAACAATATCTTTCATCCATAAAAGGAACTCCAAATGGATAATATTTTCTCAGTTCGTTTAAAATTTCTTCAAAACTCAATAGTTACAATCTCCATTAGTGACAGGTGAATAAAGCCAATACACGCTTCAACAATCTTTAAAACCAATTTACAAAAACATTCCATAATTTTTTCTTCGAATGCATTCGTTTATAAGTACTTGATCTATTAATCGATGAGAATCAGGCATAGCTTGATAGAATTGTATCCATCAGCTTAAATTAGCTTGAAATCGCTTTCAAGACTTCGAAGTTAAGGGTGATACAATACTTATTAATACTCTAAATTGGATTAAGCTATGCGTGTGATTGTAGAAAGTAAGATTAAGAAAATAGCTTAGTATTGCTGTAAGAACAAAGATGAAAACGTCGTCGAGAGATATTTCATAATCTCACAGAAACACCACACCTAACTGTTAATCAACAACAAGCGCGCAAATACACCAAACACAGACCAATTAAATGATAAAAAAAATGACCATCAGTGAGAATCACTCGCAAATTTGATTACAGAAAAAACAAAAAAGTCGGAAGATAAATCTTCCGACCATGACTACCCTATTGGGCTGTTTCTTCAATTAATTAGGCTTGAGATTACTATTTCTATCGAGCTCTTCTTGTGGAATCGGCCAATACTCATTATTTGTATTGAACACCAAGTTTTTATAAGTTGGAATGATACCGCCCTCGAACGCCGAATAGCTTTCCAGCGTAGTTTTTGCAATTCCCCACCTTACTAAGTCGAAGAATCGATGTCCTTCCATCGCTAACTCTAAACGACGCTCGAAGCGCACTGCTTTCAGCGCGAAATTCTTATCAGGGAAAGATGGGTAAGGTTTTACGTTATATTTTGCTGCGTTGACACCGGATTCAGCTTTCTTCGGAGCTAGCGTTGCTGCGCGCGCTCTAACCGCATTAACCAACTTCAATGCGTTCGCTAAGCTTCCGGCCTCGATTTCGCATTCTGCAGCCATCAAATACACATCAGCCAAACGAATGATGTTCACATCCAAGCCCGTAATATAATATTCACCCGGAGCCGTCTGAACGCCAAATAAGGTTTTAGGCACCATTGTTTTAATCCCTACGAATGGACCGCCGGTTACAACCTCTCTAATCCAAGAGTCGCCCGCCATAATACCCCAATCAAGGTACTGTACACCGCGACGGCCAACTGTATAGTCTAATCGAGGGTCGAATGCTAAATCAACGTTTAACTCATAATTTTCTTTTTGAATTTCTGGCAGACCGAAATCCGAAACATAAGGATTTGATCTGTAGTTGTCTAACAACGGTAAACCATTTGCATCGACCTTATAAGCATTCACAAGATCAATAGTAGGCTGATAAAATCCACAACAGTTAACTGGAGCAGTTCCAGACAAACCTGAAAGCATATCGCCGACATTTCCGTTCTCCGGATTACCGTTAGAACTGATAGCGTGTTTAGAAACCACGAGAGCTTCTGGGCCATTTTCTTTTGTTACATCAAAGTTATTCCAAAATGGCATGCTGGAAAGATCTGTTCCTGCCATAACCGCATTGAACAAGGTTAGCGCCTCTGGATACTTTTTATTGTATAAAAGCACCTTTCCAAGGTAGGCCTGCGCAGCACGTTTATTCATGCGACCAGCATCATTATTATACTTTTCCTCGCTCAAGTTGGCAAGGGCAAAGCGTAAATCTTCCTCAATCTTAGGAAGCACATCAACATCATTACCGATCGTTAAAGCTTGATCCGCCGTGGTATTTTCATCGAGGTATGGAATCTTTTTGAAGATTCGCCATAAGTAGAAATAATAATGCGCTCTTAGCATCTTGGTTTCGCCTTGAATTTGCTTTGCACGCTCTTCGGTGATTTCTTTCGCACCACTTTGATCCGCAGCAAGCAATTTCAATGTATTATTACAACGCAAAATGCCTTCGTAATAAACTTGCCACATCGTACTCAAGTTATCATTAACGCTAGTTGCTTTATAGCTTTCAATATTGGCCATATAAGGTTGGTCTCCTCCTTCTGATCCTTTGTGTGCATTATCAGAAGCCACCTCACCAAATAGCCATTGGCTTGGTGCAGACGCATAATTGCCCCAGGTTCCACTTACATTACCATTTAATATACTGTAGGCTCCTAACAAGGAACCTTCTACTCCTTCTTTATTTCCTACCTGTGGCTCTGAAAGCTCTCCCTGCGGCAGCTTCTGCAAGAACTCTTTGCCGCACGAACTCATCGCTAAGGCGCCAACAATTAAATAGGTGTATAATTTATTTCGTTTCATAATATTTGTTCTTTTGAAATAATAACAATCTTAAAATCCTAAGCTTACGCCCAATGTGTACTGTCTAGATTGCGGATAAACCCCAAAGTCGACACCTAATGCCGGATAATCGGATGGGGTTGCTGAAATCTCCGGATCTAAACCTGTATACTTCGTAATCGTGAACAGATTTGTCGCTCCAAAATAGATACGCATTTTATTGAAAGAAGTATTCTGTCCAAACAGCTTCGTCGTATTCAGATTATAACCGATCTGTAAGTTTTTAAGCTTTAAGAAACTACCATCTTGTATATAAAGCGATGAAGTCGCAACTTCCATTTCATTAAGATCGCCCTGACTAATGATGGATGGCACTTCGCTATTCGTATTATTTGGGCTCCATGCGTCTAATAAACGCGCGCTATATTGACCGTTGAACACACCGAAATCTGTGAAATAACGTGTCGCTTCATATAGATCATTACCTTGAGAACCGTAGAAGAATAAAGTGAGATCGAAGTCTTTGTAAGTAGCCGCTAGATTTAATGAGTAAACAAAATCAGGGTGCGGACTTCCGATAATCGTACGGTCGGAAGGATCAATCTTTCCATCTCCGTTGATATCTTTGTATTTTGCACCGCCTTTGCGTGCTCCTGGATAAGTTGGCGAATCTGTTAACTCCGCGTCGTCATTATAAACTCCATCCGCCTGATAACCATAGAATGCACCAAACTCTTCGCCTGTTTTCAACAAGGAAGTTTGCATACTACGGAACGCTCCATAGTTCACCTGCGTTATCGATGGTGCTAATGATACGACCTCGTTTTTGTATGTCGATATCGTACCCGTGATATCAAGAGTGAATGGCTTTTCTTGGCGACGTCCATAGTGGTAGCCTAAGCTTACCTCAATACCACGATTGCGCATTTCTCCAATATTTTGGTAAGGGGAAGTCGCACGACCTACCGAAGTTGCAGGCAATGGGACACGGAATAACATGTCTTCGGTTGCTTTATTATACCAATCAATTGAACCATCTAAATCGCCTTGAAGTACAGAAAAGTCAACACCTAAGTTCAATGATTTTACTTGTTCCCATTTTATATCAGGGTTTTGGTAGTTGCTTTTCCAGATACCTGTGACAACTTCATTATTGATCGGATAAGATGATTGTGTCAAAGACGCTCTATAACGTGCCAAGTATTCGTAAGCACTGATGCGTTGATTACCCGTTACTCCGTATCCCGCACGTAGTTTCAAATCGTTCAACCACTCTGCGCCCTGAGCAAATTCTTCTTCAGAAATACGCCACGCTCCACTGATACCTGGAAATACCCCATAAAGATGGTTCTCGCCGAAGTTAGACGAGCCATCACGACGAACCGTCGCGCTCAATAGATAGCGATCTTTGTAAGAATAATCAGCCTTACCCATAAGCGAAAACATCGACCCGACCGAACCAGAGCCGCCGTTATTGATGTTCGCACTACCAGCATCGAGGTAGAAATAATCCAGACTATTCAAAATGAAATAACCATTCCTAGAACCGTTGATACCTCGATTACGATTGCTGATCGCTTCTGTACCAACGAGAACATTTAAGCTATGATCTTCACCAAGGTTTGGCTTGTAGTTTAAGGTATTGGTCCAAGTCCATTCGGTAGTGTAGCCGTGATATTCACTCATACCATTGTTGAATGTACCCTCAGTAAATTCCGGATTTGGATAGTTATAGCTCACACCGTTGTAGTTTTCGTAGCGGATACCGAAGCTCGTTCTAGCTGTCAAACCCTGAATTACATCGTATTCCGCAAAAGCGTTACCGAAGAAGAAGTTTTGACGATTCATATTATCTTTAGCACGATAAGACATGGCTACAGGATTTTGACCATTACCCCATCCGCCTTTCGTCCCCGCGAAGTTCCCTCCTTCGTCATAAACGGGAACAACATTTTGAACACGATATGCAAATCCCATTACCGATCCTTCACCGATATATCCTCCAGCAGTGTTCGGGTTAACTCCGAAACCATAGCCTTCAGTATAGCTATATTGCAAATTTTCACCGAAACGAAGCTTCTTGTTTAATGCAGAAAATTGAGTGTTTGTCCGTCCATTGTAACGCCTGAATCCTGTATGTATAACCGTTCCTTTTTGATCTAAATAGCCACCTGAGAAGGCGTAAGTTGCATTTTCGCTACCTCCTGTTGCTCCAATTTGATACGACTGGATAGGTGCATTTTGCGAAAGCTCATCGAACCATTTTGTCCCCTCTTTGTTTGCTTTGGTTATTTGGTAGAAGTTGTTTGCATCTTTTAAATTATAATAGTATTTCGACATATCCACGTCTGACGCGGTAATGTCCTTGTTTTTCGCACCGGCAAGTAGATATTCAGGAACAACACTATTCGTTCCGAACAACGTATTCTTCATATCCACTACTTGTTGAGGGCTCAACATTTTAGGAAAGGCCCCTCTATTCGGTACACCGACACCAGCATAAGCGTCGACATTGACTAAAGTTTTGCCTGCTTTACCTGATTTTGTTGTAATAATGACAACACCATTATTCGCTCGCGCACCATAAATGGACGCCGCCGAAGCATCCTTCAATACCTGCATCGTCTCAATATCGTTCTGGTTGAACCAGCTTAACTTTCCTTCATACGGAACGCCATCGATCACATATAGTGGCTCGTTGTTATTGATCGTACTATAACCGCGAATACGGATTTGAGGAGTAGAACCTGGGGCGCCATCATTGACGATCTGCACCCCTGTCGCACGCCCCTGTAAAGCTTCAACAGCTGAGGCAGCGGGTTGCGATTTTAACTGGTTGACATTAACGACCGCAACAGAACCTGTCAAATCCTTCTTGCGTTGCGCACCATAGCCGGTTACAATGACTTCTTCGAAGGTTGTTTTGTCAACGCCCAATTCAATCGACAAATTTTGAGACACCGATGTAACAACAGAAGAGGCCTTCAGATATCCGATGTACGAAACTTCTAGCACATCATTCGCGGAAGCATTAATCTCAAAATTACCAGCATCATCTGTGGATGTAGCAGTCGATTTACCGACCACTTTAACAGTAGCTCCAGCAATAGGTTCCTTTGTAATAGCATCTAGTACGCGACCTTTTACAGTAGATTGTACTGCTTGGAGTGGATGGGTTGATATCCTATTCCATAGATGACCTTCGGCAACAGCCATATTGCTGATTGACAATAGTCCTAAGGAAAGCAGGAAACCACCTCTTAGTAGGCTTTTAGGAGTGTAGAAGCTACTATTGGATTTAATTGATTTTCCCATAGTTTAATATATTAGTTGTTTTGGTGTTTTTTCGAATTAAGTGATGGTTATAGACGAAATATTATTAAATAAACTATACCCTAATAATCACAAAAAAAACTTTTAAAATAAAGAAAAGCACGTGTTTAGCTATGATATTTTGGTAAATACCGAATAACTTAATCAATAGAATACCACCCCACCCTATTGTGTTGGCTAGGCAATCATTGAAAATTATGTAAAAAATACACTAAGTACTTTTGCGATAGCGAAGAGTGTAGGTGTGTTTCATGTTCGTTTGTTTAATTTAGCTTTGATAGTTTATAAATCGGCCTCCTCACTTTGCGAACTCTAAAATTGGTGATTTCAATTCGCTCCTCCTCACTTAATAGGTTATATACTACAAGTTACATAAAGCCCAGTATAAAAAAAATATTTTTGCAACATTTTTTTTACAAACAGAAAAGGAAGCTTATTAAGTAGCGAATATTTGAAATTTCTTTTGACCATATTTTATGTCGTTAAAAATTTTCGCTGGGTAGTTCTGTAACCCTCCCGAAAAGTCGGACAGTTTGAAATGCAAAAATTCGCAACTTAGAACAACCCAATGAAAAAGACAAGAATAAGCGAGAGTCAGATTGTTTCGTGAGGGTTACATAAGCATTTCTGTCCAATTTTACATTTTTTGTTTTTTAGGGACACTCACACATACTACATTAATTTTTGCAAATTTACATTCTCAAGGCTGACTTATAATTGTCGGAATAAAATCGAATATTCTAATTCTTTTAAGGTATAAATTAAAGTAAACATGAAAGGAATCATTGAATTGTCCGAAAAAACAATTACTGTAGAGAGAAATGAGTTTTTGAAAGTTAAAGGAAGTATAGACACCAATGTATACTACATAGTGAGTGGTAGTGTCAGAATTTTTGTATTAGATGATTATCAAGAGCAAACAATAAGGCTCGGATACAAAGACAATATTATAGTTTTATTAGACTCATTCATTACAGAAACTCCTTCGGAACTATTTATACAAGCTATAAAGAAAACTGTAGTTCGAGTAATTTCAAAATCCCAAATCAATACCTTTTTAAAAATACAAATTAATAGAGATATGTGGGTTAATATGTTAGAAACTCTTATCATCCAGCAGTTTGAGCGGGAAATAGATATTCTAACAAACTCACCGAAAGAAAGATATCTTAGAGTTTTAAAAAGAAGTCCGCAGCTTTTTCAGGAAGTTCCACATAGACACATTGCAAATTATTTAAGAATGAGTCCAGAAACCTTATCTCGTTTAAAAAACTCTTGACTTCAATCAAGAATTAATCATAAAAAACGTAAGAGCTTTGTATAGTACATTAAAAATGAATTATACAAAGAATATTATTAGAATGAGTTATCTAGTTTATCTTACTGAAGCCATTGTGGTTTTGAAATATGTAGTCCTAAAAACATTATTAATCCCACAATCTAAGATTGATTTAGCGCGCTATCGCATGATCCAATTCTATTGCCATAAATTCTATAAGCGAGATTTACAGAGGAGCTGATTCAGCTTTTATTATCCTTTCGAACGATCTAATATTAAAAGACCTATCTAAACGACCGAAACACCTATCAGTGTTTTGGGAGCTTATGCTGCCTCTAGAATGATGACAATTCGGTCATATAGGCGCTTAGGTGAATTTGGCAGAATTTGGCTGACAATTGAATCTGTTCTTTGATCAACTACAATTACCTTATTTATTCTTAACCTTTAAAATATTACAGTATGAATACTGAGACATTGATTCAATCACTTATAGACGACGTTCGACTGATCATAAATAAGGTCGAAAAGTTGAAATTTTATGAATTGGATAGTTTAAAATGGCGGGAAAGCGAAAATTCATGGAACATTTTAGAATGTTTGGAACATCTAAATTTATATGGCCAATTCTATCTACCACAAATAGAAATGGAGATTAAAAACTCTAATACAACGAGTGATATCCAATTTAAAAGTGGCCTTCTAGGTGGATATTTTGCAAAAAGTATTCTGCCAAAGAATAAAACAAAGAAAATTAAAACATTTAAAAACAAAAACCCAATAAACGCGAGTCTTAATATTGATGTGATTGACAATTTTATTGATCAACAAATAAGGCTATTAGATCTTCTGATCAAATCAAGACATGTAAGTTTGAACAAAATAAAAATTCGCACTTCCATTTCTAGTTTTTTAAGTCTTAATCTAGGCGACACATTTCAGTTTCTTATCAACCATATAATAAGACACTTAGATCAAATCAATCGCATTGAAGTTGCTTTCAAGCTTTCGAGACACTAATTCGAATTATATATCGACCTAAAGTTTATATAACCCTATTGAATATTAAAATTCGTTTCAACTGGATTACAAAAGGCGCTACTTCTAGCGCCTTTTTTGCCAATGTCGAGCATTAAATTAACAAGATTAAATCGAACTACCAGCCAGGGTTATTCTGACCATTTAATCCTGTATTGTTGTTGATTTCTGTTTGAGGGATTGGCCATAGATAATCCCGATTTGCATCAAACACACGATCTTCAACTTTCACTACTTCATTTGTTTTGGGATCGATCAAGCCATATGCCGGACCGTTCAACACTTCCGTACCAATTCGCCACCGACGAATATCAATCAATCTTGTTCCTTCAAATGCGAGCTCCAAAAATCGTTCTCTTCGATATAACTCACGAATTTTTGCTTGTGAATTATAGATAGCTTCATTGTAGGTCGGTAAACCTGCTCTATTTCTAATTTCATTAAGATATTTCTTCACATCGGGATTCTGCCAATCACCAGACTCTACTAGCGCCTCAACATAGCTTAACAAAATTTCAGCATATCTTATCACCATAAAATTTATAGTTGCGCCGCCAAACCCTTTGTTATAATCCTCTTCTTGTAGATACTTTGTACACAATGCTCCCGTAACCGTTGCAAACGTCTTACCGACCAGGTCGGTTGCATTATTAAAGGGATCGTACGGGCGAACAAATCGAGCTCCCGGCAGCAGTACGGAGGTTGAAAGCCTTGGATCTCTATTATTATTGTAGTTCGGTGTCTTTTTATAAATCGCTATACTGTCTGCAGGCAATTCATTCAGGTTCTTCCCTTGCTTGGTCTCATAGGTATTAATTAAAGCACCAGTTGCCGATATCGTTGCTTGTCCATTTGCTACAACAGATGCTGGCCCCATGCGCCCTGCTATCCCCTTGTTTCCAGCTCGTCGAAATAAAATGCGCTCTGAATTGTTTTGCGCATCATATGAAAAAAGACTGGCATAGCTATTCTTACTGCTATTCGATTTCCATAATTGGTAAACATTCAAATCGATAAGCTTCTTTGCGTATTCAATTGCCTTAGGGTAATTTTTATTATTCATATATAGCCTTACTTGTAGTGCGTGACAGGCTCCGCGACTCATTCTATAGGCTTGATCAACGTTATAGCTTGTCGGCAGATCTTTCGCTGCTTCATCCAATTCGCGCGAAATAAAGGCTACTAAGTCAGCTTCGGTTGGCCGCGGCAGATTCTTAGCGTCTTCGTCCGAAAACTTAATACTGTGATCAACAATCGGTACGACGCCAAAGAATTCATATAACTTCAGATGTGCATACGCTCTTAACGCCCTTGCTTCTGCAGCATACCTCTTTTTTAGCTCGTCATTAGCGATATAAACGTTCTGATAGTTTTCCAAGATTCGACTGCAATCGGATATATTTGCATAATTATATCGATAAACATCACTAATATATCCGTCACTCGGGGTCAATAAACCAATTGGGAAGTTTTGCCAAGATCCAAAATTTGCTCTGGACACGCCTTCGTCAGTTATCCCTGACATTTGCATCAATGAGTTTGCTTGATAGGTTCCACCATCCGTAATTAGCGCCCCTGCAGGAATTGCATTATTATAAATTGTTTCAAGATAGCTGGTCAAATCGCTTTCTACACGCCAGAATCTATCATCTGTTATCCCCGTGGGATTATCGCGAATGAGAAATTTTTCGCAACCGCTAAGCAAAACACTTGTTGAAACTAATATGGTCGTAATAATCTTTGATTTTTTCATGTTCTAAACTTTAAAAAGTGCTAACAATTAATTAGAATTTTACGGATAGACCGAACGTATAAATTTTTAACGGAGCAATATTTTCAGTGCTCACACTCGAACGTGCGGTCTCAGGATCAATCATTTTAATGTCCGAGAATGTGAATGGATTTTGCGCATTGAAATATACTCTTGTTGATTTTATACGGGCATTTGACAACCAGCTCTCAGGGAGCGTATATCCCAATTGCATGTATCGTATGCGCACAAAATCGCCTTTCTCTTGCCAAAAATCTGAAAAGACAACTCCAGCGGTAGAAAAGCGCGGCAAGCTTGCGCCCGTATTTTCGGGAGCCCAAGTATCCATCTGCTCCTCTTGAGGCGTTATCCTCGGATTCGTGCTAAAGGGATTCGCAAATGCACCTTGATAGAAAATTGGACTTCCTGCTTGATAATTAACAAGCATATCAAAGTCAAAACCTTTTGCATTAAACCCAATATTCCCGAAGACAACCTTTGTGGGTTGGGTTGTACCTAAGGGCACTCTATCATTCGCATCAATCTTACCATCTCCATTTTTATCGATATATTTTATATCGCCAGCGTTTATTGCTCCAGACAATTTCGGAATGTTTTCATTATCAATATCCGCTTGTTGCAACAATCCTTGGCTACGATACCCATAAAACTCACGTAATGCGCCACCTACCATTAAGATTGTATTTCCAGAAATAATCGGAGTATTGCTTTCACCAACCGACAACACTTTACTTGATAGCGTGCTATAACCTAAACTGAGATTTAAACCAAAGCGATTATCCCATGATTTAAAATATTTGATACTTGCATCTAAACCTTTGACATTTGCTGATGCAGCATTAAATGTAGGGCTATTGCCTCCACCAGCAGAATTTACACCGATCGCACTCGAGTACAACGGGTCGGCAGTAAGTAATAAATCTTCTGAGTTTTTGTTATACCACTCAACGGTAATATCTAAGCCTGCTTTCAAGCTCAAGTCGGTTCCGATGTTGAACTGATTTAACTTCTCCCAACGCAGATTTGCATTCCCATGCGACGCCACCGTACCATTTCCATTGAGTGTTGTTTGGTACAAATAAGGACGCACACGGTTATTTCCCAAAATACCATAGGAAGCTCTTAACTTCCATGCCATAAGCCAATCTTGCCCATCCATGAAGGCTTCCTGATCAATATTCCAACCTACAGCAACTGATGGGAAATTACCCCACTTATTCCCCGGTCCAAATAGTGAGGAACCATCTCTACGCATACCCACTTCCAAAAGATATTTCTCATCATAACTATAGATTCCTTTAAAAGAATAAGACTGTAGGGCGACAAAATCGAAATAAGCACTCGTATTTTCTTGACCTGGATTTCGCAACTCCTGCGTATACCCTAAAATCGCATTTACATTGTGCTTTTTATCGGCCCCTATGTTTGCTTTATATTCTACATTTCCACCCCAATAGAAGTAACTATTCCTACCGGTCAGGCTGCTACCCTTGGTTAAGCCATATGAGCCGACCTGAGTAAAAGAATAATAGTCAAAGAATGTATAAGCGTCTTGATTAGTGATATCGAGTCCAGAGGCTACCGTATAACTTACTTGTCCGCTAGCACTCCAATTGGGTGATATCTGCCATTGAGGCCGTATATTTAGAATTGCTTCATCACGCGTTCTTCCGATTGTACCGCCTTGTTCTAAAACACCAACGGGATTCCAAGCTTCTCCAAAATTCCCATAGAATTCAGTACCGGGACGAATGTAACCTGGTACTGTACCTCCTGGAAAAGGATATTTGCCGACAACTGTTGGCGGTGCAGCATAGATTTTATCTTGCAGATATCCCGTTGCTCGTCCGGAACCATTTACATAAGGCTCCGCTTGCTGCGAACGAGAAGCAAATAAGTCTGTATAAATCATAATGTTACGCGTCAAATCGACCGTAGAGTTTATACGCGCACTAGTTCTTGAATATTTTGACGGATTATTAACACCCAAATTCTTGATCTGACCACTTTGCTCGAGATGGTTGATATTGATTACAAATCGAGAGGCCGTGTTACCACCAGACAACAAAACGGAATGCTGCTGAATAGGAATAGACTCCCGCATGGTCAGATCCCACCAATTTGTATTTGGGTACAAAAGAGGATCTAACCCTCTCGCAGTGGAGTCAATTGCCCCCTCTGAGAAAGCAGGGTTTGAGCCCATGTTTTCATTTAACTGATTCATGGCGCGCATATACACGGGTCCATCAACTAGATTCGGCACGATAGATTGCTTTTGAACCCCATAATAGCCGTTATAATCGACGTTTATTCGTCCGGCTACACCACGCTTAGTTGTAATCAAGATTACCCCATTAGCACCTCGAGAGCCATACATTGAGGCTGCGGCAGCATCTTTAAGTACACTTATGCTCGCCACGGAGTTTGGGTCCAAATTATTCATATCGAATGGCACGCCGTCAACTAATACTAAGGGGTCAGCATTCCCCATAGTCGCGACCCCACGTATACGAATCGCTGATTGTTCACTCCCCACTACGCCCGACGATTGATTGACACTAATCCCTGTCGTTCCGCCCTGCAAGGCTTGGGAAAGTTGAGTAACCGGTTTATTGACCACATTCTCCATATCGACAGTACTCACGGAGCTTGCAATCTCTTTTACTTTCTGTTTGGCGACACCAGTTACAACAACTTGCTCCATCTCATTGAGATCTCGAACTAGAGATATAATCAAATTGTTGTAATCTCGATGTACTGGAACTTCTTGTGTTTTGAATCCGGTGTATGTGACAACCAAAATACTTCCGATGGGAACATCATTTAGATTGAAATTTCCATTCTTTTCAGTTTTCAAGGATCTCCCCGACCCCTTAATAGAGATAGTCGCTTCCGATAGCGGAATTGGGGGATCGTTAGCTTCCATAACGATTCCAGAAATGGTAAGTTTCTTTCCAGATGCTTGTTGTGCAATAGCTTCATAACTCACGAATAGCATTACACAGATTAACATGATTAAAGGTGTTTTTCTTGATCGGTTTTTCATACTTAATGGGTTTAGTAAAAAATTAGTTAAACTTCTCTTAGGCACTATAATTTTAAGGACTCATAAACTCTTCATTTTAGGGTAAAATGTTTGCATTCATATTTTGCAACAGGCTACATTTTAGGGCAGACCTGTAGCACAACGCTTTCATTCTTTTCGCGAAAGCGCGCGGGATTATTCAATAAATCTTTACTGTTTTTCTATATAATTCGAAAAAAACAGATGTTGCAAATATTCAAATGGGTTCCTGGCCGCTCTTTGAAGAGGGGCTATTATTTGGGTGGGTTAGAAAAGAATTACTAATTCAAAGGTTCTCAGAAAATAAAAACTATTTTCTTACTCTCCGCAATTGTTGGCTAATCAAAGACGAAGCATCGGTTAATTATCATTCGAATTCCTAGATATTAATTTGATTTATCTTGAGGAGTCACTGCTATTAAATCAGCACGCCCAAGAATCAAAAGTAGATAGTCATTCGTATAGGTTTATTTCGTTTTAATATAAGATTAATATAACATCCTTAAGATACAAATTTTAATTTCCTTCAAAATGAGTTTATAGAACTAATTACGAAAACGTTGTAGTTGATATTTCAATAGTCAAATAGCAGAATATGCTCAAAAACAACAGTTTTAAGATTGAAGCAAATTGCATGGTATTAGACTTAGGAATATCTATTTATCTACGACAATTGAAATGACGTTGATAATAATGCTTTAACAATACTATTCCCCTTACAAATTCCTAAACTCCTTCGGCGAGACGCCCGACCTTCGTTTAAAGAACTTTCCAAATGCAGATTGATCGGAGAAATGCAGTTCATCTGCAATCTGGTGAATAGTCATTTTGGGAGATTTCAGCATTATTTTCGCTTCCGCGAATATCAACTGAAAGATAAACTCTGATACAGTTTCGCCACAAAGTCGCTTAATAATTAACGTTAGATGATGCCCAGTAATATTAATTTTACTAGCGTAAAACTCCACCAAATGTTGCTCTTTATAGTGTAGAACCAGCAGTTCTAAAAACTTCTTTAAGTAAATTTCATCGTTAGATGGCTTGCGGTTCACCATCTTATTTGAAGTTTCTAAGAGATGACTGAGATCTAGAAAATAAATTCGTAGCGCATTCAATACCATTTCATTCTGGTAGCTATGACTAGTATCATTCAAAAGCCCCTTTATAAAAGTAATGCGGCTCTTCAAACGAATGACTGAAGGCTTGGATAGATTGATTACAGGATTGGAAAACATCTGAACGCCGTACTTCACTCGTTTATACATCATATCCGCCGAGAACATCTGGTCAACATAATCCTTACTGACATATAGGGCAAGCGCAGTGAAGTCTTCACTCAATGCTTTGATTTTAAAGAAGTGACCAAAAGACAACAATACAATATCTTGGGCCTTTAACTCATACTGTCGGAAGTTCACATCAATCACTCCACTTCCATTTAAAACCAATATAAATAACGTAGATTTTAGGATAACATTACTGTTGACTAGCTTATTAGCATGTACGCTCTTAAAAGGAAATACATTAATATACGCCTCAAAATCGTTATAACTTAATCTTTCAAGAAACACCTCAAAGTCATCATCATTCAATTTCATTGTTTCACACTTTAAAATTATTCACCCTTTATTCAATCAAAGATATTCAAATAAAACCAATTTACACTGTTTTGGGAAGAACGACAATTTAGTTTTAAAGCTGAACTTTGCAACTCAAATTGGATTGTATGAATATAAATTTTAAGTGCCTATTCGGATCGATATATGGCTTGCTGTTTCCTTTCCTAGTATTGGCACAACATGCCTCACAGCCTCTGCGTTTGGAAGATCTTTTTAATCTTGCAGACTCAGGAAATCGGGAATTAACACTACACTCACTTCAGGAGCAAATCGCGACGTCGAGGCTCAAAGAACAAACGGATAAAAGGCTTCCAAATCTAGAGACATCGTTGACGGCAAGCTATATGGGAAATGGTTATATCACTGATCGAGATTTCTCTAATGGGATGTCAATCCCTATTCCTAAACTTGGAAATAGCTTTTCGATAGAAGCACAACAACTCATTTATACAGGTGGAGCTGTCAAGCAATCTATCTCGCTTGCAAAAGATGATATTACACAAGCGACCCTCTCCAGTGAAGAGTCGAAACAGCGCCTTCGTTTTTTGATTGCTGGACATTACTTGGAACTACAAAAGTTAAGTAATCAGCGTACGATATTGGAAAAGAATATTCAACAAACTCTTAAGATGATTGATCAAATCAATCAGAAGTTAGCACAGGGTGTCGCGTTAAAGAACAATGTTACGCGTTACGAATTGCAACTAGAATATTTGCAAACTTCTTTGCTTAAAGTAGAAAACGCGAAAACAATTCGACTAAAAGAGCTTCGTTTGCTTCTTCAATATCCAGCGAACGTAGATCTTAACGTAGCATTTGAAGAATCCCTGTTCGAAGAAAGCGACAGCGTCGACACGAAAGTATGGAAGGATATCGCCATGGAGCGTTCCCCTATCCTAATGCAAGCAGCGTTAAATGTTGTCCAAGCTGAGAAACGGCAGAAACTAGTTCGCGCGGAACGTTATCCTCAAATCTTTGCATTTGCAGGAAACTACTTGAATGGACCAGTTATGATCGAAATCCCCATACTAAATAACAATTTCAATTATTGGACTGCGGGTGTAGGGATAAAATACTCGCTATCATCCATCTATAAAAATAAAGCAAAGGAAGCAAGAGCCAAGCTAGCATTAGAGAATGCAGAGGAACTGAATCGCATAAATCAAGATCAATTAATGCTTGCTGTAGAGCGAACCTTAATTCAATACGAAGAAACACTTGCAGTACATCAATCGCATTTGAAAGCACTTGATTTAGCGAATCAAAATTACACGATTGTGAAAAACAGATTTTTGAACGACATGGTGCTAATGACCGAGATGCTAGATGCTGAAAATAGCCAAATCGACGCCAGCTTACAAGCAAGCAATTCTAAAATCAATATTCTATTTCAATTATTTCATTTAAAACAACTTACAGGTACACTATAATCATGAATCATAAAACAAAAAAATACATTTACAATAGTCTCGTTATCATTTTATTGCTCGCTGCTTTTAGTTTTCTATGCTCGAAATTTATACATTTCGGCAATGTGGAATTCACCGATAATGCCCAAGTAAAACAGTTAATCGTTCCTGTCAATTCGAGACTGCAGGGTACAGTAAAAGAATTGCGATTTGATGAATATCAATTTGTTAACAAAGGTGATACGCTAATGATTCTCGAGGACGCCGAATTTAGTTATCGATTAGCGCAGGCTGAAGCAGATTATCAAAATGCAATGGCTGGAAAATCAGTATCCAATTCATCTGTACAAACCGCAACTAACAATGTATTAGTTTCCGAAGCGGCAATTGCGGAGGTCAAAGCGCTCTTGGATTTGGCCGCAAAAGAAGAAAAGCGATACCAGAGCTTATTGGATCAGGAAAGTGTAACACAACAGGAGTTCGATGCCATTCATACAAAATATGTGTCATTGAAAGCCAAATATGAAACCTTGGCAAGACAGAAGCAATCACAAGTGCTAGTTAAGAGCGAACAGAGCAATCGTATCTCACAAAATGATGCACATATCAACCTTGCTGCTAGAGCGATTGATTTAGCACGATTAAACCTCTCCTACACAGTAATTATTGCGCCTACGAGTGGCTATACAGGCCGGAAGAATGTACAAGTGGGACAACTAATTCAACCGGGACAAACTGTCGTTGATATAATAGATAATAATGAGAAGTGGATTATCGCCAATTATAAAGAGACACAAACTCATCACCTTGTCGAAGGGCAAGCTGTAGAAGTTAAAGTCGATGCTTTCGACGGGATGCCATTGAAAGGCATAGTAAAATCAATTTCCAATGCGACAGGCTCCGCATTTTCATTACTACCCCAGGACAATGCCGCTGGTAACTTCGTCAAAATCGAGCAACGTATTCCGGTTAGAATTGAGTTTGACAAGGACAACAATGCAGAGCAACTCGGCCGATTGAGAGCGGGAATGAATGTGGAATGTTTTATTAAGTATTAATTTATGCATCATCCAGGAGGTCCTTTCTCTATCCCCGCCATCAAAAATTATGTACCAGAGCCGTTAAAGCCTTGGTTAATAATCCTATTTGCTATTTTGTTTCAGTTTGCGGGTGGAGGTGTATACCTAGCTACGCTGACCGAGATGAAGTCTGGGCGTTCGCTACTTCAAGAAGACATCTTAATGGCAGGATATGCGGGCTTAATAGGTACAGCGCTCACCTTTACAATTATGCTGCGTCTGAAATTGAGATTTCTTTCTAAACATATTTTGATGATATGTAGCAGCGTGCTTATTCTTTGTAATATTATCTGCCTATATACCAACAATGTAATGTTACTGATTGCAGTTTGCTTTATTGCCGGCATATTTCGAATGTGGGCGACATTTGAATGTAATTCGACCATACAGCTTTGGATAACCCCTAAGCGTGATCTAAGCATATTCTTCTGTTACGTGTATCTATTAGTTCAAGGCTCGATACTGCTGTCAGGCTCTGCATTTACTTACGTAGCACTACTCTCGACTTGGGAGAATGTACATTTGTACGTCATCGCTTGTTTGCTGCTCTTAATAATTATCGTTTGGGTTACTTTCAATAGCAATCGGTTTATGAAACCCTTTCCCCTTTTCGGAATTGACTGGCTCGGGATGCTAATGTGGGGGCTAGCCATGCTATGTATTAACTTTGTTTGCATTTACGGCGCACATTACGATTGGTTTGATGCTTGGCAAATTCAATTTGCTAGCCTCCTCGCTATCGTATTAATCGGACTCAATTTGGTCCGCGCGTCTTTTATACGACACCCCTTTATTCCTTTACAGACATTCAAATACAGAATCGTCATATTGACTTTTGTTGTCTACTTACTAGTTGATTTTCTGATCTCTCCAGCTCACTTATTGGAAGAAATATATTTCCATCAAATCTTAAACTACGACCACCATCAACTCATAAAGAACAATGTTATTGGGTTAATAGGAATAGTACTCGGGGTTCTTTTTAGTCATCAATATTTTGCACTGAGAAAGAATTCGTATAAATCGACTTTTATGATCGGCTTATTGGCTATAATCAGCTACTTGGCGTTAATGTATTTCTGGATTGATCAAAATACAAATCAGCAATTATTGCAGTTTGCTATTCTTTTGAGAAATTTCGGCTACGTGATTATTGCTATTGTATTATTAAGTAGCTTGACAAAAGTTCCTTTTCCCCATTTCTTTCAATCCTTGACAGTACAAGCCGTCGTCAGTGCCGCTTGCGGGTCAGCAATCGTTGGAGCTGTTTTACATCATCTATTCGACCATAGTACAACAAGAAACTATCAAGTAATCAGTGCTGGAATTGATAATTTGGAAAAAGAAAAGCTCATGCAATCTGCGAGTAGTATATTGGAATCGATACAGAATCAAGTATTGTTACGCTCTTTCAAAGAGCTTTACGGTTGGATTTTACTACTAGCTATAGGGATATTTATATTTCTAATATTCTACAGATATCCTTATATCACAGCAAAAGGCTTTGGTATAAAGAGCCTAGGAAAGCGTGGATAAATTAATAGGCTGTTATCAACAATGTTTTTCAAGGCAACCATGCATTTTTTCTTTGAAAATCTTAAAATATAAAAGGCATCTTATCTGATGCCTTTTATATTTTATAATTCTGCTATAACGCTGCTTCCAATTGCTGATTTAACGCTGAAGCTTTCGAGACAGCTTCCTTGATTGGAACACCTTTCGCCATTCCTGGTCGCTTATGACCAGTCTTTGTCAACCAGGCATCTTTTAATAGACTTTGCCTTTTTGAAACAAGTTGAAAGACCTTGTCTAACTTTGGTTGATTACTAAGTTGTACCTGCCAATCTTGTG
Organism: Sphingobacteruim zhuxiongii; assembly: GCF_009557615.1. Classification (NCBI taxonomy): domain Bacteria; kingdom Pseudomonadati; phylum Bacteroidota; class Sphingobacteriia; order Sphingobacteriales; family Sphingobacteriaceae; genus Sphingobacterium; species Sphingobacterium zhuxiongii. The sequence goes on along the minus strand of NZ_CP045652.1, from coordinate 1,450,678 downwards.
CGTAGTAAGCATCAGGATTGAAATGCTTTAACATTTCTCTCGCCATTAGCCAATGTCCTTGTTTAGCTGGATGTACGCCATCATCGGCTAGTTTAAAAGATGCTTCCTTTGCTATTTGACCTTCAAGAAAAGAGCGCATAGGGAAATGAAGGTCTATGATTTCCCAACCTTCCTTCGCTGCTTTTTCTTTCAACCAATTCGCATATTGATCTAAGACTAGATTATATCCATCTAATCTTTTATTTGCGTCATCATGAACAGGAGGTGTCATCCAAATCACACGCTTCACTCCTGCTGCCTTTAACTTTTCAGATAGCTTTTCAACACCATCTTTGTAAGCTTGAAATCTACTCTTGTCGAATGGCAGATAAATACCATCATTCATTCCGTAGCATACAAATGCAACATCAGCTGATATTTGATTTAAAACACGATCCACACGCTCAAATAGACAAGGACGCGGAAACTTCCCATCAGCATGCCCTTCTTCACTTAATCCAGAGACTGTTTCACTAGGAAGGCCTAAATTAAGATACGTAAGCTTATGTTGAGGTAGGGCAATGCGATTCATGCTTTCAAACATGGCAACATAATCACCCGCATACGTTATGCTGTTACCAAGAAATAGAACTTTCCCTTCTTTTGGCAGAGACACTGTACTAATCTTCCGCTGATCTTTCCGTTTGTTCCAACGATGTAGTGCTTCAAGGTAATAGTAGTCGGCATAGACTAAAGGAACATCGATTTCACCCTTATGAGGCAGACTACCAACACTATGTTTTAGTAAGAAAAATCCATTCTTCCCGACTTTGCTTGAATAAGTTTCCGTTGCCAAGGATTCGAGAATATCACTAGACAGTTTGAGAAAGGAACGTTGCTTTTCAGGAGCAACGTAATCAGAAAGTTCGATCAATGCAGATGCAGTAATTGCCGCAGCAGATGCATCTCGAGGAATAACCTTATACTCTTCAGGTCTGTAATCCCAATTCGGCTTATAGCCTTCTTGATTGACGTCAAAGTCCCAAAATGGCACCTTATCTGCTGGAAGTCGAGGATGATTTTGATAAAACTCAGCCATTTTAATTGCCGCCTGTAAGTATTTTTCACGCCCAGTCTCCCGATACATGAGTATAAAGCCATAAAGACCCCATGCCTGTCCTCTTGCCCATGCGGAGTTATCAGAGAAACCCTGTGCTGTTTCTTTACTCAGCACTTCACCTGTATTTGGATCATAATTGATCACATGATAAGAACTAAAGTCTTCCCTATATTGATGCTTGAGAGTTGTTTCAGCATGTTTTATCGCGACTTCCTTATAGATAGGGTCTCCTGACAATTTCGAAGCTATGAATAGGAGTTCTAAGTTCATCATATTGTCGATGATAACAGGGTATTCATAGGTATGCTTTCCATCCCAAGAACGAAATCTATCCCAAGACTTAATAGCGCCTACTTTCGGATTGAAACGTGTTAATAGGGATTTAGCACTTTGAATAATAATCGGTTTAAAACTTGTATCTCCCAACAATCGATACGCATTGCCGTAACTACTATTCATAACAAATCCTATATCATGATGATTGGTGTTGTATTGATTTGTTTCCAGAGACTTTGTCCATTTCAAGGCTTGTTCCTTCCAATATGGCGCTTCCGTGTGCTCGTATAGATACCATAAGCATCCGGGCCAGAATCCTCCGGTCCAGTCTTTAATATCTGTAAAAGATGTTTTACCATTTGGATCGGCAGAGCGCGGATACTTCGTTAAATCTGTATACGATTCTGCAAGCAACCGATACTGCTGCTCAGCAAGATTAAATCCAAAGGGTGTTGCTTGTTGACCCAACACTGCATATTGGGTTAGAAAGATCAACAAGAATGAAGACAATAAATTAGTCAATACGCTTTTCATCATATGTAGTTTAGGCTTAGTCAATCCATCCAGGGTTTTGAACTAGATTGACATTCATTTGTATTTCTGACGTCGGAATAGGCCAAACGCTAAGGAAATCTCCTTTGTAACTATAGTTGCTTACATTCGTTCCCCAGATTTGTTTTCTTCCATTTCCGGATTGAAAGACTTTCTCTTTCCATGTACCCCAGCGAAGTTCATCGAAATAGTTAATTCCCTCATTCGGAAATTCAACGCGTCTTTCATTTTGTATTCTCAATCGCAAATCCGCTTTTCCATTTACCTGCGTAACAGCATTCGAATTCAACAAAGCAATTCCAGCGCGCTGCCGTACTTCATTCACTTTACTAACCGCTTCCTCAAGTTTATTGTCCTCGTTTAAGGCTTCCGCCCACATGAGAAGAATATCAGCATATCGAAATATTGGAAAATCAATAGGTCCATAATTACGGTCAATAATTTCATTTGTTCCCTCGGCAACAAACTTCCTATAAAAGTAAAAGAAATTAATTTGAGTATCACTCTGAATATCACCATTAATTTGAGCTTGTCCTCTAAACGGCCATCGCATATGCTGTGTACTTTCTACAATCGTAAAATTATAGGCCCCTCTAAACGTTGAATAAGGCGTAACAACATTTGCGGCTAAGCGCGGATCTCTATTTTCATAGGCTTTCTTAATTCGCTCCTCATTTCCATTCGCTAAATAAAGACTCATCTTTGCTCCTCTCAATGTTGCTGCTGCACGTTCTGCGTCGCTAATATTATCCCGTAAAAAGTAAACTTCTCGTTCATTTACGCTTAGAGCACTATAGCCTGGAATTACTTGATCCCAATTGAATGGAGATCCATCCAAGTTTTCATACAAGTCCACTAAATAAGGTGTCGGCATATAGTAGTTCCAACCACGTGAATAAACAGAAGGCCATCCGCAAAACAATTGCATATTGTTACCATATCCAGATTCGCTACGATGCTGTATTGAAAAGATCATTTCTGGGGCTTGCTCATTCGCTTCTTTAAATAAAGCTTTATAATCTGCAAACAAACTATGTCCGGCGTCTTTCACCTTTTGGAAATCTGCGGCTGCCTTAGCCCATTCTTTTTTATAAATGTACACTTTGCCACGCAACGAATACGCTGCCGCTTTAGTTGCATGACCATAGTTTGCATTGCCTCCCTGGTAACGATCAGGAAAGTTCTTCTCATTTATACAATCGGTCAAGTCACTGATAATTTGCTGCCAAACTTCTTCTTCTGAACTCCTTCCTCTAGTAGCTTCTGCCGCAGTAAATGGCTCCAAATAAATTGGCACTCCCTTATATAGTTGATTCAAACGAAAGTAAAAATAAGCGCGTAGAAACTTTGCTTCGGCTATGTATTTCGCTTTTTTATCCTCAGATGAAGGAGATTTCACAGGGATATTTTTAATCGCATCGTTTGCTCTTTGTATCCCTTCGTATTGAATCTTCCAGTAATTTAAAAACATCCCGTCACCAGCTGTTATTGTGCCTAGCATTAATGGCTCATCAAAACGCCCTTGACCAGTAAATGAGAAACGATCGAATTGATACAGTTCATACGGTGAAATTAATCCACTATGTCCCATCATCAACCGAAAGGTGTTGTATACCCCAGCGATACCTAGGTCTGTAAGATTATCGGTTGTCCACATCGTAGCTGTTGAAACCGAAGAATTTGGTGAAGTATCCAAGAGATCCTTCTTGCAGCTGAATAAACTGCATATCATTATTAAGGCTAATATCTTTTTCATGTTTAAAGTCGATTAGAAGGTTACATTTAATCCCAATGCATACTGCCTGATTGTCGGATAGTTCGCGACAGCACCAATCTCAGGATCTAATCCAGGGAACTTCGTAAAGGTCAAGAGGTTTTCTCCTGCAACGTAGAGACGTAGTCTCGAAACAGAACAACGATTGACAAGATCAGTCGGCAAAGTATAACCAATTTGTAGATTCCGAAGCTTCACAAAAGACGCATCGTAGAAATAGAAATTACTTGTTCTACCATTTTGAGCGTCTGTAACACCCTTAAGTCTAGGGAATCGACCGTTCAGATTATTATTCGGATCTGAAGGGTTCGAACTATTGTAATAGTAATGATCGTTCGCCACTAAAGCAGGTACTGATTTTCCTTGTGCTACAATTGATGAATTTAGATATAGCTCATTCCAATAATAGGACATTCCCGTAGCTGCTGACCAAATCATCGACGCATCAAATCCTTTATACGACAAATTAATACTCAAACCAAAGTTATAGGAAGGCGTCGTACGACGTTTCGCAAACTGTTGATCATATACATTTCCATATATGCCATCGCCGTTCAAGTCGGAATAGATCAAGTCGCCGTACCATATTTTTGTAGGATCGATGCCATCGGCAGGTTGAAACTTATATCCGGCATCAACCATCGCCCTTAACCAATCCATGTCTTGTTCGGTACGGATCATTCCATCTTTTGGACCGCCATGAATATTTACAGATCCATCGGAATTAAAATGGTTCCCTACGCCTTGATATGTTTGGTACAAATAAAATTCATTAATCGCATGACCTTCTAAGATTCGGTTTGTCCCTCCGGTTGATACCATACCAATATTCGACTGATAGATTTGATTTCCTCCAGCATCGGTTATGTATCCTTCTTCTAATAAGCCCTTGTACTTTTCAACGCGATTACTGTTATAAGCAAAATTTCCAGACACGCCATATTTAAAATCGTTTACTCGATCTTGATAGCCAAGCGTTAGTTCTAATCCTTTCTTGCTTACTTCAGCAATATTCATGGTAGACGCTGTTGCCGTACCTGTTGTTGCAGGGATGTTTGGAACAAATAAAATTCCGTCGGTTAAACCCTTATAAACATCAAACTCGAAAGTTAACTTTCCTTTTAATGCTGCCGCTGTTAACCCTAAGTTTGTTGTCGTTGTCGTTTCCCAGTGCAAGAGATCATTCCCGAGTTTAGTTTGTGCTAACCCTCGAATCGCCTGATTGTTAAACGAATAATTTACTGTACCATAGGATGGTAAGTGATCATAATTGCCGGAAGCATTGTTTCCAGTTCGTCCCCAAGAACCACGAATTCTCAAGTCATCGATATAAGTCCTCAATGGCGCCATAAATGTTTCTTCTGAAATACGCCATCCAGCAGAGAATGCTGGGAACACACCCCATCTCTTTGATTCACCAAAGCGCGAGGATCCATCGTAGCGCATAACTGCCTCCACTAAGTATCTATTATCGTAGGCATAATTTACTCGTCCAAAAACAGACCGTAAGCCGTAGTCTATTTCATCCCCTGTAATTGAACTCATCGTCGTTGCCGAGTTGAAGGTCGTCAGATCGGGATGAACAAGTCCCAACTTTGCAGCTCCACTAGTAAACTGATTAAAATATTGTTCATTGTACCCTACAATACCTCCGACATCATGTAAACCGAAGGTTCCTGCGTAGCGCAGTATATTATCGATAATCAAGTTATACCCCTTGGTTAGTCCGAAGCTTGTTGTAATCTGAGCTGGACTTAATGCTGCCGTACTTAATTTATTTGTTGCAAAATTCCATTTCTCATAAGGTACTTGATAATTTCTTACTTCTGTATAAGATTGGTTATAGTTTACACGAGATTCAAATTCCAGTCCTTTCCACAGATTTACTTTTGCGAAAATGGTCGAATTCAGACGGTTTACTTGATGCTTACCACCCTGACCATTTAAAAATGCAATTGCATTATTCGCTGTAGCAGACTCTTCAGCCGCCGCCGGAAAACCATATACATTATTGTAAAAAGGATACACCCCCGGCACTGTTTGTGTCAAGTAAGAATACGCCGTTACCACATCTGAGACACTAAGATTTTGCATATCTCCAAAAGTTTGTGTGCCTAGTGTTAGGAACTTAGCAACCTTTGATTGTAAGTTAATCCGCATTCGGATTTTATCAGCACCCGTTTCAGGCATAGTTCCAGGATTATCAAAATAACCAACAGAAAACAAATACTGTGTTTGATCTGTACCACCATTAAGAGAAAGATTGTGATTTTGCAACAGTTTCCGCTGGCCCATCAATTCTTTCCCCCAATCCGTATTAGGATATGCTACATAATTTGGAATACCAAACTCGGTTAATCCATCCGGATTTCCTTTTGCGTCTTCCCAGAGTTTAATCGTCGCGTCAGTGTAGACAGACGCCTGCCCTAAGTTGGTAAAACCCTCATTAACAAGTCGCATATGATCGGCATAGTCGGTAACAAACTCAGGCATATTATTTGGGCGTAACATGGCGGTCATCCCCGTATAAGAGATATTGTTCTTCCCTTTCGCGCCTTTTTTCGTTGTGATAACAATTACTCCATTCGACCCTAAAGAGCCATAAATGGCAGCTGTTGCAGCATCTTTCAATACCGAGATCGATTCGACATCATTTGGATTCAAAGCATCCATATTTCCAACAATACCGTCAATAACCACTAATGGCGAGGTATTATTTAGTGTTCCTGTCCCGCGCACTAAGATGCTAGCGCCATCTGCTCCGGGCTTTCCTGTACTCGTTTGCACGTTGACTCCAGACGCTAAGCCGGCTAGAGAACTACTTAATGTTGCAGTCGACCGGTTTTCTAAAGATGATCCGTTAATCGTAGATACAGCGCCTATCACATTTGCTCGTTTTTGACTACCATAACCTAAGACAACCACCTCATCCAAATCGCCGACATGTTCTTTCAGAACAATCCGAACATTTGATTCGGAACCAACAGTCTGTTCTTGAGATTGAAACCCTATGCTAGAAAAAATCAAAACAGCATTAGCTTCCGGTAATGTCAGACTAAAATCACCAGTCGCATTGGTTGACGTAGATATATTGGTCCCTTTTACCAACACTGTTGCACGATCAATAGGCTCACCCTTTTCATTCTCAACGCGGCCATTAATACTACGTTGCTGTACTGTTGTCATATAATCTAAAAGCTCTTCTTTAGCGTGTCGAATTACAATAACATCTTCGCGCTTTACCCATTCCATGTGGAGTGGTAAGACGATCTTGTCCATTGCCTCCCTAAGAGTAGCGTCTTTCAACTCTATGGAAATTTTAGTATCCGCTAAGGTCTTTCCATGCAGAAAAAAATCAAGTCCGCTTTGCTGTTGAACCTGCTCCATAACCTGTCTTAACGACTTATTGCGGACATGGAGATTGATGGTCTGTGCTCTTCCCTCTGCAAACACTTGCATCATAGTCAATAAAGAAATGATAATGATCAATTTCATAATCAATAGGCTTCGTAATGTTAAACTCCATGGAAGAAGCCTAACAAATGGATAAAATATCATAAGTTTGTAAGGTTTGTATGTTAATTAAATGGTTAACTAATATGCCTTATGGCATCGTTTGAGAACATGCAACTATTGGAAGTAATGCCCGCCAGCATTACTTCTTTTTTTGTATGTTCTCCAAAATTTAAGTTGGAGATCTCATATGTGAAATAGGATTTAAGGTTTATACTGGTCTAATTGATTGTCTATTATTGGTTTATTCTTTAGATTTTACGCGTAGAATATGTTTATCACCCCGATGATAAAGCTTGAAATTCAATCCGCTTTCTTCTAAAATTTCAATTACATTTTTAAGTGGTTTATTACGCTTCATCTGACCATAAAAATGAGTATTCGGTATGTTTGAATCCATCTCAACAGTAAGATTATACCATCGCTCGATCTGCTCTAAAGCATCATTCAATGTAGTCTCATTAAAATAAAATAAACCATCTTTCCAAGCGGTAAGCGTACGAGTATCAACTTGATCAACTTGAATAACTTTTCCAGCCGTAAATAAGGACTGTTGCCCAGGTCTCAAATGAATGCTCTTTTGATTAGCGCCAATAGTATTAAGCTTCACTGAACCTGACACTAGTGTAGATTTCACTACCGCTTCATCTAAATAGGCTTTGATATTAAAGCTTGTCCCTAAAACTTCTAAAGTTTGACCTTTACTTGTTACGCGAAACGGTTTGTTAGCGTCATGCTGAACTTCAAAATAGGCCTCTCCTTCTAAATTGACTAAACGCTCCTTACTAGAAAATGCCATCGGATAGGTTAATTTGGAAGATGAGTTTAACCAAACCTTTGAACCATCCGGGAGAGTAACTTGGTAGGTTCCTCCGACAGGTGTAGAAAGCTCTAAGGCGATGGTTGACTTATCTTTTGCACCAACATGACCAATGCTTGATTCTTCCGTAATCATCTGACCATTTGCATATAGAATTTCATCTCCCATCACAATTCCCGTTTGTGATTCATTAAGTTGAACAAGCGTTCCATCAGCCATACGTAAAGTTGCTTTATTACCACCAGGCAGTATCTGTTCTAATGGAACAGCGATTTCAGGAAGATTTACAAGCACCTTATTTCCAGTCTCTCTATTCTTAATAATTAGCGTAATCGACATCACTACACAGAGTAATGCTGCTATCCAAATAGAATAACGGACTAATGAACGACGTTTTGATGTTATCGGAATTAAGTCGGGTGTTTCCGACAAGGCAATTTGACTTTGAATTCGATCGAATACTGCACTTAGCTGATTTTCCTCAGCTTTCGAATCTACTACGGGATGCAACAACTCCAAAATGAGCTGTTGGTCAACTTCAACGTTCTCTTCCTCCGACAACAACGTTAAAAGACATTCAAGGTCTTCTTTTGTATATTCTCCGGATTGATAGCGCTGAAGTAAATGGTTTATATTGGCTTTCTTAGAATCCACTTCGGTCTATTTTTATATAAATACACCTAAGCGGAAGAATAGGTCTGCTCCTTGTCGACTATTTTTTCAAAAAAAGATAAAACATTAGGGAGACGGCATTTAAACCGCCATTCTCGATCATATATTTTTTAACAAACTTATTCGCTTTAACCAAATGGTCTTTGACAGTAGAGATTGAAATCCCTAAATCATCGGCAATCTCTTGGTACTTCATTCCATCCAATTTGGCTAAACGAAAAACCCTTTGTCGTTGCTCTGGAAGTTTATTGATGATCTGCTCTATATGTTGCTCAACTTCTTTATTTTCTAGCCAATCATCAACAGCATGTACGTGGGGTTCTATTGAAGAATTAGAGTTTAAACTAGAAGAGATTTCTAGCTTTAAGCGCCTTTTAAAGTTAAATGCAATGTTTCTGGAGCAGATAAATAGATATGCAACAAAGGATTGATTTACGTCGATCTTTTCTCTATTTTCCCATATTTTGATAAATACATCTTGCAATAAATCTTCGGAAACTGTCTTATTTCTAATTAAGCGAAAGATGTTATTGTAGATTATAGAGCTGTAGATTTCGTACAACGACTCAAATGCTTTCATATCACCACATCGAAGGCGATATAATAGATTTTCTTCACTTAAGTCCCGGCTCATTAATTAGGCTGATTGGTTTCAATCAGTAAAATAGTTACTAATTAGCAAATAATCAAATTAGTAATTAGATTACACCTAAAACAGAAGGTTAATAATTCAAACTAAAATAGGCGTTCTGTTTCATTTAAAGCCGAAAGTCATTGACTCAATCTGAAAGATAAATGCGGTTTATTTTTTATTTGCTTTTTTTGCCATCTCAAACAACTCAGGTCCAATATGACAATATCCACCTGGATTCTTGTCCAAGTATTTTTGATGATATTTCTCAGCAATATAGAAATTCGTCAAAGGCTTTGACTCAACGACTATCGAGGTATTAAAGCCTTTTGCTAAGTCCTGCAATTTCGAATCGATTAATGACCGCTCTGAGGGATCTACATAATAAATTCCCGATCTATATTGTGTTCCAATATCATTACCTTGCTTATTTAACGAGGTTGGATCAATGGTTTTAAGAAATAAATCAATTAATAAATCCAAATGAACCACAGTTGGGTCATAAACAACCTTCACAGTCTCCGCGTATCCAGTTTTTCCTGTCGTAACTTGCTCGTAAGACGGCTTATCAACATTCCCGTTTGCATAACCAACTTCCGTTTTAACGACGCCGCGCACTTGCTGAAAAAAATGCTCTGTTCCCCAGAAACATCCTCCTGCAAAGTAAATAGCTTTTAAATCTTTATTTGTTGAATCTGCTAAATCGCTTGATAAGCTTGTAGCACCAACAATAGAACTTTCTTTGTTAGACGTTAATAAGAACCCTCCTACAAACGCTAATAGTATGACAAAAACAATGGTGGCTTTCATATTTTCTAGAATTTTAACAGCATAAATGCGGTAAACAACTAACTTTCAGAAGCTTACCCTCTATTCAAAGTTAAAAAATTCCTACTAAGAAAAATTATTTTTAATCAATTATTTACGGTAACGGTACACTACTGCCATAGGGCTGTCAATGATTCGTTATACCTTTATGAAAATCAAAAACAAGAGCATTAATGAACCATCAAACACTCGAACAGTTCTACGTAATTGGTATCGCGACTAGAACCTGCAATCAAAATGGACAAGCAGCAGTTGACATTGAAGCATTATGGGTTAAGTTCTGGAATGAAAAGATTCAGGAACAAATCCCAAATAGCATCAGTGAAGATATTTATGCCGTATATACAAACTACGAATCAGATTTCAATCATCCTTACACGACAATCATTGGCCTCCAAGTCAGTACGCTGTCAGATGTCCCTGAGGGATTTGTAGGTATTGAAATCGAGAAAACCAACTATCAAAAATTTGTTTCGAAGGGAAAAATGCCAGAAGCGGTTGCGAAAACCTGGTTTGAAATTTGGGCCGATGATACGCTGAAACGCACTTATAAAGCTGATTTCACTGTGCATGGCAAAAAATACTATGATGGAGAAAATGCAGAAGTAGAAACTTTTATTGCGGTAGAAGCATAATCTGATAAACTAACAAGGGAAAATTACCTCCAGATGTTAACGTGCTGTACGCTCGTATCTTCACTAAAATGATTAGCCAAGGCCGCAACTTTCGATCGAATTAATAGCTTGCGGCCTTCTAAACTCTTTGTAAAAATAAGCTCACATTTCCCAACTTCCTCTTGCCAATACTGCGCAAAGTCGTTCGCGAGGGCTGCCCTTTTCCCAAGCAATTCTGGAACCGCGTGATAATCGTACTGTCTTAGCACCTTAAGGGCAAAACTTTTACGGACTATGATATATCTAGGCATATCAATCGGCTCAACAATCTCTTGTATCATTTGAACGAAGAGTGATTTCTCGTAGGTTGTCCCGCCATCTAAATGACAGAATACAGCACCATATCCGTCTGAATAAGTTAGAACTTTTAAATCTAATACTGAACTAGAGAAAATTCGATTTTTACAAAGCGTCTTGATGAGGGCGTTTCCTATTTGATAAATATCCTTTGTAACGTCCCTATATTTGACGTAGTAACGAAAAGTCCTCAGCGCTTTTGAAGAAAAATAAACTGTGCCGACTCCAAACATTCCAAGCATAACCTGTCCTCCACTGGCCCCCATCCATTTCATCATCTTCATTGATACCTGTGTGCTCCATTCTAAATAAAAAACAAGCGCAGATCCGAGTGATGCCGTCATATTACGAATCGTTTTCTTCATTTCAGCAGCCTTGAATCCTTGAAATTTATCCGGTTCAATGAATGGGACTTTCAGCTCTTCTAATAGCTGAGAGCCTTTATTGATTGCCGTTTCCCATTGCTGAGCAAGACGGTTTCTTTGAGTGGCCAAATTGAAATTATGTGCATTAAAATTAGAAATACCTGCACTATCCATTTGTTCGGGTAATCCAATTCTAGCGATTCCATTTTCTATACTTGTTTCGACATTTTCTGACAAACCAACAAAGTTGCGAAAGCGTCGCTTTAGAAGAAGAAGTTCTTGTCCGCCATCTTTGGCACTTGGATCGACACATGCGATATGCCAGATATTACTCGTTTTATCTGGAATTGCAAGATTCGTACGAATTGCTCGTCCACGCATTTGGTTAGACGAAACAAATGACCCAACCACAGACGCAAGCAATAAACTATTGATCGCTGGAGCATCCCACCCTTCACCTAAGAGTGCCTTGGTTCCAATTAACACTTCAATATTACCCATTTCAAATAATTTCGTCACAACAGCAACCATCCCATCTCTAGTTTGATCCGTTACTTGAATTAGGTAATAAGCTGAATCAAAAGCCAACGGCTTTAAGGATAATGCATCCACTTTTTCTAACCGCTTATAAGCTGATAGAAAGTTTTCGTAGGCACTTATTGGAATAATAACAATCGTTCCTGATAGAACACCGAGCTTAATATTTTGCTGATTGTTTCGCCGCAACTGTTCGAATATAGGTAGTACGCCAATCTTTTGTAGTGGCACATCATTTATCGAACTATTCAGCAAATATTCTTTACGAACGAAATCGGTGAGAATTACTTGTCGAAGTGAATGTTTAAGTTGTGAATATTCAAAATTGGCGATTTGCTCGATGGCGCCAAGTTTGCTAACACTCGAATTCAAACGTTGCAGTATCTTAGGCCCCTGATCAAATTTAATCGTTCGTCGCTCAATGACTCCGCTTCGTCTTAGTGTATTTAATAGTTGCTTACGTTCTTCTTCGAATTGCTCTTTAAAATATCCTTTCTCATCAAAGAGGTAACTGCGTAATAAAACTTCCATCCATGCAAAATCTAACTCTGGTAATCGTAAATCTTCAGGATGATTGGGAATACCTAATAACTCAAAATGCAACGGTGTAATTTCTATAGCCTTCGCGTGCAGATAGATTAAACACGCAGAATAGAACGCAAGGTTCTCATGGATCTGATACTCTTGAGCAATGGGGTCAACAATGATGGGGTGATTAGAAATTGCAACTAAAAGCGTTTCATTCTCTTTAACAAGCGAAAATACCTCGGAAGCTTTTACCCGAAATCCTCGGATGGCTTGCAGTTCTTCATCGCTAGGCAAACAGCAATAGACGTAGTCCTGATGCGGGCATAGATCCCCCTGCCGCACTAGTTCTGGAACAGTAATTTCCGCATCGATAGCACCATTAAGTTCTAAATATCGATGCCATTCCAATCCTGTGACATCATATGGTGGTGTCGCCGTTAGTCCGACCATCTTTGGCTTCATTGCCTTCTTTAAGCGATCGAGTGTTTGCCACCACTCATTTTTTAGATGATGCGCTTCATCTAGAATAAAGGTCTCAATACCTTGTGCTTTTAGTCCTTTAATTATCGCAGGTAGATTTAAAAAATTCGAACGCTTAGCATCAATAATATCAGTTTCGTGTTCGAAGTCTATCTGATAATTCCCTTCTTTTCGATTGTTGCACGCCGCATGCAAACCTTGATAGGTAACCACAGTAACCCTTGATGGATTCCGAATATCCTTCGATATCCAGTCCGGCGTAGAATCTTGTCGCAAAAACAACTCTGTGAACCGCTGAATCCATTGGTTTCGAATCGCTAAAGTCGGTGCTAAAATAAGTGTAGGTTTCCCCAATCGTAACATGACCTCTAAGCCAAGAACGGTCTTCCCTGACCCCGGCGGCGCAATAACATGAAGGTGCTCATCCTCCATATGGGTATTTAATTCGTCCAATACGCGTTGTTGATAGCTACGCCAAGGATATTTGAATTTAATGTCGGGAGAAAAAATAGTCATATGCGGTAACTAAGATGTATAATTATCCCCAAAATTCAAAGACAGATGCTTCGCTCAAGCCTTTTATTATTAGAAAGGATTTTTGTATCTTTAATCTTAAAGGTCGACATGAAGATCTTTGAAAAACAATTAACCAAACTCTAAACTTAAAATGGTACCCTCTGATCGAGATTTATTCCATTCGATACAGACCGACAATCAGAGAGCATTAAAACAGCTCATGGATCGGTATTGGCGTCCTATGTTCTTAATGGCAGAATCTGTCTTAAAAGATAGTCATACCAGTGAGGAGATTGTACAGGAAGTTTTTATCAGCATTTGGAATAAACGCGCTTCTATATCCATCAACCATTCCATTAAAGTCTATTTATTCGCTTGTACACGTTATCAAATCTACAAGCAAATTCAACAGAAGAAAGTTCCTCACCTCGATATTGAACAATTTAGCCAACTTGTTCCAGACCCCTTCGATCCACAACAAAAACTAGAATACCAAGATCTCCTTGATCGTCTAGCGCTGCTAATATCTGAACTACCACCGCGCTGCAGAGAGGTATATCGTATGAAACGCGAGGAGAACCTATCGCAAAAAGAAATCGCGGAAGCCCTAAACATTTCTAGGAAATCCGTCGAGAATCAACTGACAATTGCTTTGAAGAAATTAAAAGCAGGTTTGAGTAGATATATGTTTTTTTTATTTTTTTTCTAGAACTCTTTGGGGGATACTCCTTTATAATTGCTCTATATAGATAAATCAATCGGTAATGGAGCAACCAATTCTTAGAACTATTATTAACATTCTTTCTGGAAGACAGGGCAAAGATGATCTGGATAAGGTTGATCAACAGCTTGCCGAATCTTTTGAAAGGAACGAATGGAACGATGATAATGATGCTCAAGAAAATGTTCACGATAGAATTTCCAAAGCCGTATTAAGCAAAACCAACCCTCCTGTTAATTTCAAAAAGAATAACTACAGCATCATCTTAAAAATCGCTGCGACCATCTTATTTCTTGGCATTGTTGGCTATCAAGCCGCCAAATATGATATCGTTAATATCGGATTATTCAGTAAGGGGCATAATTTTAAATCTGCTTCAGCAGGATTGAGTACTTCCAATGGAGATTTCAAAGATCTAAAATTGATGTCCATTGGTGAGACTTACGAACAGCAAAGTTTTTCAATAGTTAAGGTTTCCGAGAACAAGTATGAATTCCGGTCGAAAGAACATAACGGAGATTTAACACAAATTAGAGTCGCAACAGACGTTATGGAGAGTTTTCAACTTCAACTTCCTGACCTTTCTATAGTCACTCTAGATTCCCAAAGTGAGCTGATCTTCCCAAGCAAATTCAAAAGTAACAGCAGACAGGTGGAGGCCAAAGGACGACTCTACTTTCAAGTCGTGAAAGATCCTTCTCGTCCATTTTCTGTCGAATCGAATCATATCACGGCTCTTGTAAAAGGAACGTCCTTTGTGTTTAATTCAAATAATAAAATCGAGGATACTTTTATAGCCTTAGTCGAAGGCAGTTTAGCCTGTGTACACAATCAATCCAACATATTACTGAAGCCGGGACAAAAAGGTGCATTGCAAAATGATAATTTAACTATAGGCAGTTTTGACCTTGAGGAAATGCTAGCTTTCACCAGAAATGAATTCTTATTCCAAAATCAATCTCTCCAGGTTATCATGAACGAAATCTCTAGTTGGTATCATATGGTACCGGATTTATCTGGATTAGAATCAAACGAACTTATACTGACATTAAAAATAAACCGCAACAAATCATTACGTGAAGTGCTGGATATACTTCAACTGACAGGTGATTTAAATATAAAAATTGAAGAAAGGAGGATAATCGTTAGAAAAGCA
The DNA here is from genome assembly GCF_009557615.1 of Sphingobacteruim zhuxiongii. Lineage (NCBI taxonomy): Bacteria > Pseudomonadati > Bacteroidota > Sphingobacteriia > Sphingobacteriales > Sphingobacteriaceae > Sphingobacterium > Sphingobacterium zhuxiongii. The sequence continues at coordinate 1,435,239 of NZ_CP045652.1, read as the reverse complement.
AATCACTAATCTAATGATTTAATAAATGTCAGGATGCTGGATACATCCCGACAGATAAATATTAGATCATTAACAAATATTGAAATTTATTAATTAACTAAAAACCAATCAAAATTATGAAAATTCCATGGAAAAGAGAACAGCTAATGTTCTTTTTCAAGACCCTTATTGTGATGAAAATCCTGACTTTAATTTGCGCTTTTACTTTATTACACGCTAGTACCGTGTTGAGTCAACAAGTGAACTTCCGTATGAAGAACGCAAGTATTGATCAAGTGCTCTTACGCATCAGCAAAGAGGTGAATTATGACCTAGTATTTGATTCGAAAATATTTCTAGGTCAGAAAAAATTGGATGTAGAATTTAAGAACACAACAGTCAAGAATGCACTAAATCAAATATTTACGAATAGACCTTTCACCTATGAGATCGTAAATGAAGTGATTGTAATTCGCAAAAAAGAAGCTGAAAAAGCTAAAACGACGTCGCTTAACAGACAACAACAGATTATTAAGGGTCGAGTTACCGACCCTAGTAATAATCCATTATCTGCGGTAACAGTTGTTATAAAAAACAGTCAGACGGCCAGCAGCACAGACGCACAGGGTCAGTTCGAAATTGCAGTTCCATCGCCAAACGCAATTCTCGTGTTTTCGTTAGTTGGTTATAAAGAATACGAAATTAGCCCACATCAACAAACCGTACTAAATATTCAACTAGAACCATCTATCAATAATCTTGATGAAGTGGTTGTCGTAGGATACGGTACACAGAATAAACGATTGATCTCCGGCTCGGTAAGTAATTTAAAAGAAGAAGAATTCAATAAAGGGGTTAATAGAAATGCTGTAGACTTGTTAAGGGGAAAAATTCCAGGTCTTAGCATTACCTCTGGGTCAGGCGATGTGAGTAAAGGAGAAACCATTCGCTTGCGTGGTACCTCTTCCTTGACTGGAAGTTCTTCTCCCTTTGTCGTAATTGATGGCGTACCAGGAATGAACATTAATTCTGTCGCTCCTCAAGATATTGAATCGATCAGTGTACTAAAAGATGCTTCCGCGGCAGCAATATATGGATCAAGATCTGCAGGTGGGGTTATCTTAATTACAACAAAGAAAGGAAAAGCAAATAATCCAATCATCAACTATGAAGGTTACGCAGGTGTTGACAAGGTCAGCAATAAGCCAAAAATGTTAAGTGCCGATGGATGGAGAACATACGTAAAAGAAAATAACCTCAATGTATCGGGGCTTGATAAAGGCGCAAATACAGACTGGTTTGATGAAATCTTAAGGACTGGTGTGTCCCAAAATCATAGTCTATCCGTTTCTGGCGGTAACGATAATAGTGTGTACAGAGGGTCCATGAATTACTTGGATCGTCAAGGACTTGCTATAGGAAACGACTTAAAACTTCTTAACGGCCGCTTAGCTTTTACACAGAAAGCAATGGACAATAAGCTCGAAATATCGCTAATTGGTGGAATAACACAGAGAGACTATAGCCCGACGAACGACAGAAATTTCGTATTAGCCTATAACATGCTTCCTGTATACCCTGTAAAGAATGATGATGGGACTTGGTTCGACAGCCGCGGCTACGATGAAGGAAATCCCGTTAGAAATCTAACGTACAACAGTATCGACAACAAAGAGAGTCGCTATTTCTTAAATGCACAGGGAAAAATCAATATCCTATCCAATTTAATTGGGCGTGTAAATGTACTCCGAGAACGCGGAACAAATGACTATGGCGCATACAATCATTCCGAAACAGAAAGCGGAAGAGACGATGGTGGCTTTGCATCCAGACAATCTTGGACAAACGATCGCACGCTACTAGAAACAACCTTGGAATATTCTTTAAAATCCGAATCGCTCCACAACCTTTCGGTTTTAGGAGGATACTCCTATGAAGACAATCATTACCAAAATGCAGGAGCTCAATCAAGACAATTTGTGACCGACTTTTTCGAGTACAATAACCTCTCGGCGGGCGAAGTATTGCGAGCTGGTGATGTGTGGTCTGGCGCAAATATGAATAAGCTGATTTCATTTTTCGGAAGAGCAAACTATTCATATGATGAGCGCTATGTATTGAGTGCCACCTTGCGACGTGATGGCTCCTCCAAGTTTGGAAAAAACCACAAATGGGGATTATTCCCTTCGGTATCGGCCGCATGGAATATCCTTCGCGAGCCGTTTGTAAAACAAGAACTCTTTGACGACTTAAAATTAAGAGCCGGATACGGTGTAATCGGTAATCAGGATGGTTTGAATCCATACCAAACATTGGAGCTTTATGCTGCAAGTGGTCGTTATTATGACAATGGAAGTTGGTATCAAGCTTACCAAATCGGTCAAAATGCGAATCCAGATTTAAAATGGGAAGAAACGGCAATGTTCAATGTTGGAATTGATTTTTCAATGCTAAAAGGACGGTTGAGTGGAACTGTCGAATACTATAACAAGAATACAAACGACTTGCTCTATATGTATCAAGTGCCTGTCCCTCCTTTCTTATATCCTTCGATGATTGCCAACGTAGGCTCCATGTCAAATCGAGGCGTCGAGGTATTGCTAAATGGCACCCCTATTTCTAAAGAAAACTTCAAATGGAATGTGTCTGTCAATTTTGCACGCAATAAAAACGAAGTCACCAAATTATCAAATGCGAACTTCTCGACATCCTCGATTAAATTAGGATCTGCTGCTGTACGTGGAGCTGCGCATACAACGACTCATATCCTCGAAGAAGGAAGAGAAGTCGGCACCTTCTTTGGCTGGAAATCCTTAGGTCTTGATGCCGATGGCAAGTATATCTTTGATGACATGATCGATGGAAAAGCAGGATTGACGGATGATGACCGGACCTACATTGGATCGGCGCAACCGAAATTCACATACGGAATCAATAATTCATTTAACTACCGTAATCTAGACTTTTCATTCTTCCTACGTGGAGTTTATGGTAATGATGTGTTAAACTTCTCAAGAATGGCATATGCCACGACTTTGTGGCTCCCAGGTGGAAATGTTCTGGAAGAAGCATTAACAAATGGATTAAAAGATAACCCAAAATATAGCAGTTTTAATATCGAAAAGGGATCTTTCTTGCGACTCGACAATGCTACGATTGGGTACAGTTTTCCAGCAAATTCGATAAAATATGTCAAAGGCTTGCGCTTATATGTCAATGGGCAGAATTTATTCCTTATAACGAATTATAAGGGTATGGATCCCGAAGTTGATATGGGAGGATTAGCCCCTGGTATGGAGGGAAGAAACTATTATCCGAAAGCTAGGACAGTTTCTTTCGGACTTAATCTAACACTTTAGCAAGAAATGACTATGAAATCAAAATACAGATATGGATTAGCATTATTGCTGATTCTCAATATATGCGCTTGTACTAACCTTGACGAGGATTTGTACGATAAACTTCCAGCCGATCAATTTGGCCAGAAAGAAAAAGAAATAAATGCGTTAATCGCTCCCATCTATAGAACCTTGAAACCAATTTGGAGTCCAGCCTATTTCTGTATGGTTGATGGTTCTTCGGATATGGCGATTACTCCTACGCGAAAAGGTGGAGATGGATGGGAAGGCGGATTATTTAAGGAATTCCGATTCGGAACATGGACTTCTGGAAACCGTTACGTGACAGATTCATATAACGGAATGATGCGTGGTGTATCAACTTGTAATCAGATTTATCATATGGTAAATTCCAATCCATCGGTAAATAATAAAGAGCAAATCTTAGCAGAAATTAGAGCTGTACGAGCATTATGGTATTATTATTTAATTGATAATTATGGGAATGTACCGATCGTGACAGATTTCACAGTAACCGATAAACCGAAAACTTCCTCCCGAAAAGAGGTCTATGAATTTATTATTTCCGAACTAAATGCAGTAAAAGATCTCCTACGTGCTGATGTTACTAGCAACAGCTATGGAAAGATGACACAGGGTGCAGCCTATACATTGCTTGCAAAGATGTATCTTAACGCTAATATTTGGAATCCAACCGCTGGAACAAAATGGCAAGAAGTTATTGCAAGTTGTGATAAAGTATTGTCATTAGGCTATACCTTAGAATCGAATTGGAAAGCCAGCTTCGCCGTGAACAACCAAAATTCTAAAGAAATCATATTTCCAATCGTATTCAGTACTGTTGATGGTGGTAATATCATGCTTCAACATACGCTTCATTATCTTAGCAATGCGGCATTAGGCTTGAGTACAACAGGATTCAATGGAATTAACGCAATGCCTGGATATGTGCGAGAATTTGATACGGAAGATATCCGTTTTGCTGGTTCTTTCTTAATTGGTGAAATGCGAGATCCTGCAACAGGACAAATACTAATGACTGCTCACGGCCGACCTCTAATCCACCATATCGATTTCACTTTTAAATATAGTGTAGACGCTGATGGATGGGGTCAGGTAGAACAAGAAGATGGTGCACGTTGCTACAAATGGGAATTTCAAAAGGGTGTTAATGGAAATATGGAAAACGACTATGCGATATTCCGTTTAGCGGATATTTACTTAATGAAGGCAGAAGCACTTGTACGTTCTGGTACGTCGAATGCGGAAGCAACGGAACTTGTCAACGCGATAAGAAAAAGAGCATTTACGGATCCTGCAAAATTGCTTAGCAGTGTCACATTAAATGATATTTATAAAGAGCGAAGATTCGAATTTGCCTGGGAACTGGTAAGTCGTCAAGATATGATTCGATTTGGCACATTCTTAAATCCGATACCCGGACCTGTGGGACGCGGGGCGATCAATGCAATCCGCTTGATTTATCCGATTCCACGTACGGCGATAGACGCAAACCCTGGTTTAACACAAAATCCCGGATATTAATTCAACTTAACCCAAAATAATAAAAAATGATAAACAGCATCTTAATCGGCAGCGGCATCCTAGCCTTGCTATCTGTTGGAATACAAGAACAGCCTGTTATCGATACGGATAGTTCAATAAGATATCATATCGATATAGAGAAAAAAGGTAAATGGATTAATCTATTGGCCGGCAATTCATTAGATTCTTGGCATCAGTACAATGCTGGTGCAATCAAAGGATGGCAAGTACAAGATGGGATTCTATCGACTGCGGGCAAAAACGGTGATATTGTTACTAACGATGAATTCGAGAATTTCGAATTAGAAATGGAGTGGAAAATCGAAAAAGCCGGTAATAGCGGAATTTTTATCTACGTCGTCGAACATCCAGACAATAAGTACATGTATCAAACAGGACCGGAATTTCAGATTATTGATAATGAAAACTATCCGCAGCAATTAACAGAGCAGCAGAAAACAGGCGCCATGTCAGACGTTATTGCTCCCAATATTTCACCTTTAAATCCTGCGGGACAATGGAATAAGACTAGAATCGTATCCAAAAACGGTCAGGTTCAACATTGGCTAAACAAGAAACTTATTCTTACCTATCAGATGGGATCTGCAGAATTGAAGGAGCATATTGCAAAGAGCAAATTCGCTGCCTTGCCCTACGCCAAGATCGCGAAAGGTAAAATTGGAATTCAGGATCATGGGAATCCAGCATTTTTTAAAAACATACGAATCAGAGAAATAAACTAAACCAAATACAACATGGAAAATAACTCAAGAAGAGATTTCATTAAAAACGCAAGCTTGTTAACTGGTTTCACTATTGTGTCGAACACTGTACTAGGTAAGAAGTTTGGGCATATCGCTCCTAGCGATCGCTTGAATATTGCCGGAATTGGAGTGGGCGGAATCGGGAGAAGAAACCTAAACAATATGAAGACCGAGAATATTGTTGCCTTATGCGATGTGGACTGGAAATATGCATCGAAGACTTTCAATGACTATCCAAAGGCACAACGCTTCAAAGATTGGCGTAAGATGTTTGATGAAATCGGAAATAGTATTGATGCTGTGTTAGTTGCTACACCAGATCATACACACGCTGGTGTTACTGCACACGCCATTACACTTGGAAAGCATACCTACACCCAAAAGCCACTAACCCATAATGTTTACGAATCTAGACTTTTAACGAAGTTGGCAAAGCAATATGGTGTAGCGACACAGATGGGAAATCAAGGTAATTCATTTGATTGGTGTCGTGAAATTGCAGAATGGATACAATCCGATGCTATTGGCGAAATTACTGAAGTACATTGCTGGACAAACCGTCCAATTTGGCCGCAAGGATTAATGAAACCTAAAGAAGGAATGCCTATTCCGAAAGATTTAGATTGGAACCTATTCTTGGGCCCTGCGGAACATCGCGATTTTAATTCAGTTTACACTCCTTGGAACTGGAGAGGCTGGTACGATTTCGGAACAGGTGCCTTAGGCGATATGGCTTGTCACATTATGGATCCTATTTACTGGGCATTGAACTTGAAGTATCCGACGAAAGTAAATGGTAGTTCAACATTAAGTAACCTATATTCGCCACCGCATGCGGAGATTGTAAAATATACGTTCCCTGCGCGTCCGAAGGCTGGAAAGGTAAAAATGCCGGAAGTTGACGTTTATTGGTATGATGGCGGATTATTGCCAGACAGACCGAAAGAACTTACACCAGGTATGATGATGGGTGACCCAGACGGAGGTATTATCTTCGTTGGTAAAAAAGGTAAAATCATGACTGGATGTTACGGCATGAATGCGACTTTATTACCTGTTGAAAACATGAAGGACTTCAAAAAACCAAGCCCATGGATTCCACGTGTCAAAGGTGGAAATGGTGATATTTGGAAAACAGATGCCCACGAGCAGGACTGGATCCGCGCGGCAAAAGAATCTAAAGAAAACCGTACGGAGACAAGTTCCAATTTCCAATTTTCGGGTCCATTTAATGAGATGGTCGTTATGGGGGTTCTTGCTGTGCGACTTCAAGCACTACATCGCGAATTACTGTGGGATGGTGAAAACATGCGCTTTACGAATATCAATCCAAATGACGAAATCAAGGTCGTATCGGTAGATGAGTTTAGCGTAATCGATGGACACCCTAGATTTAATCGTCAATCAGTAACGCTGAATGCTGCTCAAGCAGCACAAGAGTGGATTAATAAGCCGTACAAAAACGGATTTGCATTGCCACCGATGCCAAAATAACGGTCGCATAATATAAAAAGAAATAGCCGATTTGAATCGTAATAGTTCAAATCGGCTATTCTATTTTTGGCAACAAAGGAACTTATCGCCTTGGCTTGAATCCTTTTCCTTCAAATGTACGGATAGGATTTCCTCGCTCAATTTGAATCTGCTGCTCCCAATTCGAGCGATTGCTGGATCGCTGCGACGACGCATTGATCGTAGAAACCCGCTCTTGTAGGCGTTGCAGCGCAATTTGCTTATTCTGCAACTGCGAGCGAGTGTCCATGACTTGCACATCAATTCCCGTTGGAAGATGTGTCGCCCGAACGGCTGAGCTCACCTTATTGACATGCTGGCCTCCGGCCCCACTGCTCCTCATTGTTTGAAAAACAACATCCTTAAGATCTATATCATCCAACACATTGACTTGAGCAGTTTCTTGAACAGCGATAAACCAATTCTTTCTTGCATGCTTCGGTCGGAAGGGACTTGTACAAATCCACAAGACGCTTCCAATCCAACTCTTTAAAAAAAGATTTAATTCAATCCCTTCAAGTGTTAATAATGCCGAACAGCATAATCCATCGGAATATTCTTGATGGACGATTCGCACATCAATCTTATTAGCTACAGCTTCTTGCTGTAGAACCGTTAATACATGTTCGACGGCCAAATTGCACTCCTTAGGACCTCGTCCAGAACTGACTTGTAATTGTACTTTCATCATCTACCCTACTTATCCATTCGTACAATCTTCGGCGTAAATGTCCCCAATACGCTAACCAATTCATCTTGAAGCTGTATTACTTTCGTGATATCCTTATAGGCCATCGGCGCTTCATCGACTGAACCTCCAATAAGCTCCACGTCGTTTGCTTCCAAATCGGCAAACATAGCGCTCCGACTGATGCTATCTTTACATGCACCACGCGATCGAGCTCGACCTGCACCATGTGAAGCTGACTGTAAGCTTAGCGGATTGCCCTTGCCCTCCACGATATAACCTGGAGCAGTCATTGAACCCGGAATTATACCTAATACGCCTTCGCCAGCCGGTGTTGCCCCTTTTCGGTGCACGATACATTCTTTTCCGTCAACGACTTCTTTCCATGCGAAATTATGATGGTTTTCAATCGTTAACATTGCTCGCTTACCGAGTGCTTTACCTAAGCGTCGATGTATATCGTCGTGACATGCCTTCGCGTATTCGCCAGCTAAATTCATCGCCAACCAGTACTCCTGTCCATCATGTGTATCTAAATCTAACCAGGCAAATTGCTGCACCTGCTTAGGCAATGGACATTGCTTCTGTGCTAGATACGTGTAATGTTTAGCGATATTTGCGCCTAAGCCACGTGACCCCGAATGCGATAACACAGCTAAATACGTACCTTTTCTCAATTGCCAATCTGCTCGGTCGACCAACAAGTCTACAATCCCGAATTCGACAAAATGATTCCCTCCACCGGAGGAACCCAACTGTTTATAGGCCTTATCGCGTAAGGACTTTAACAGCGGTACCTCTTGAAAAGCGGAATGTGATAAAACCTCCGCATCGGACCGCTGTTTATGTGTTTCATAGAGTCCAAAAGCCGTGTTATCTCGAAGAATATTTCGAAGTTGGAAACTCCGACCCTTCAGGTAACTTGCCGGAAGATCGTATACGGACAAACTCATCCGACAGCCGATGTCTACCCCTACAGCATAAGGAATAACCGAATTATCTGTTGCCAACACGGCACCAATCGGCAAGCCATATCCAGCATGCGCATCTGGCAACAATGCGCCTTTGACCGATATCGGTAATTTCAAAGCATCATAGAGCTGTCGTTTTGCTAACTCATCGATTTCGTTTTCACCAAAAATCTCGAATGGTACTCGTTGTGATCGCAATTGTTGCATCCGCACTTCGACTGGCTTAATTAAGCCTTCGGCGACCTTGCCCCAGGTACCATGCCCTTTGTATTGTTCAGGAAATAACAAAACTTGCTTTGCCTCCTGTAATATATGTTCTTTTTTATCGCGTTTGCGATAGCGCGAAATCTGCCCTAAGGCAATATTTATCGCATTAGTCTGCGGAAAACCCAATTTTATCAGGTCTTTCCCAGAAAGTTTACTTCCCATTGTTATAAAAAATAGTATTGAAAATTGCGGATGATGGCGTCGATTAAAATCAACAGCAAACCAACCGATTTAAAATGACGGGCTTTTTAAAGAAAATAGAAGTAAGATTTAAAAATCTAGTTTATGAAAAAAGCACGAAGCGTAGCTACAGCAAAACCGTTTGCTGTTAAAGCTCGAAAAGTTGGGGTACTTACAAACATATCTTCGTCTTTTTTAAAGAGTTAAAAATTATTTATCGGTGTCAAAAGTAGAACTTACTTTTCTTGAAAACAAATTTTTTAGAAAATTATAAATTAATTGTCGAAAAATTGATCGACAAAATACCATAGTATTTCCTTGTCTGATCCTAGTTTCTTCATCAATCTACGCCAGGTAGATGGTGCAAATTCAAGCTTATTGCCATAACTATCGCTATACGACCATTTATCAAAAATATCTTTCTTTATCGTCGCCGTCTGGCCATCCTCTGCATATTCCAAATCTCCATGAATATTTCGCTTCATACTCGCGGTACTCCCCTTACGCTTGTCTTTTACAAAGTCATGCCCAAAGATATCCGTTCCGCTTTCGCGTTCATTGCCTCGATTGTCCTTACTAATAACCGACCCAAATATATCCACCGAATAGCTAACTTCATAGGATTCATTATGACGATGCTGCCAAATTAAATCATGAAACAGCTTCTGCTGGCGTTCTTTACTATCCTGAATACCGGGCATAAACTCCTCCAAAAATTTGCTATCCATGCTCTCTTTATTCCTCCTTGAATCGGTAAAAATTAAATCGCCGAAAATATTTTTTTCGAGCTTTGCTTCATAGCTGTTTCGATCCGATTGAAAAGTTAAATTTCCAAAAATATCCGTATCGTAACGGCCTTGTTGAGCGAAAGCAACACAGATAAGGCAAGTAAAGATGATTAGTAAAGCGAGCTTCTTCATGGGAACAATTTACCTCTTTGAATAGGAATGAACGAAAAAAGTTTAACGCTTAACAAAAATAAAATGTAAAATAAATAATAGCTTAATTAATCGAATTGAAAAACCACCTTTTTAGGTATTTTGATCGTAAATAAACCTATAGCGCGTACGCTAATATGAACGACACGCGGCATGCTTTCCCTAATTGAATACATTCCGGGACAATGAACTATTGGGAATAAATTACTTTCCCTTTCTTCGTTTCAAATCAAATGATCATCGGTCAAGTTTCGAACAAGGCACGAAGCAATAGGCAATAAATACAACGATATAGACAGAAACAATGGCCATGAAATTTGGGAGATCTCACAAAATGAGAAAAACAGGAGGACATGCTATTTAGCCGACAATTTCGATAACTCAAAAGCCAACGTTCCCCAGTTAAATAAAACGTTCATGATACATCGGGTATCACCAACAGCCATGAAAGTCACGGGCTCATAGTCCCAATAGGCATTTAGCCAAAACGGTATCTTAGTACCAATAAATATAAGACCTATGGCTGTCAGCGGATTACCCTTTATTCTTGACCGTGGTTGTGGACTGGATGTCCACAAAGACACAGTAGTTGCTACCATTAAAGGTAGTGATTTTGATACAGAGACAAAAACCTTCTTAACTTTTACGGATGACTTGTACAATTTAGTGGAATGGCTCCAGGCCCATTCCATTACACAGGTTGCCATGGAGAGCACTGGGGTTTACTGGCGACCGGTTTACGCGGTTCTGGAAGACTATTTTCACATCCTACTGGTCAATGCCCGGCATATCAAAAATGTTCCGGGACAGAAGACCGACAAGAAGGATAGCGAATGGATCACTAAACTGCTTCTTTCCGGTTTACTGAAGGGGAGCTTCATCCCACCACAACATATCCGGGAGCTCAGGGAACTTTTCCGACATAGACGTAAGCTTATCGCTATGCGGACCGCAGAAAAGAACCGGTTACAGAACATCCTTGAATCCGCCAACATCAAACTGAGGAGCGTAGTCAGCGACGTATTTGGGGTAAGCGCCATGGAAATGGTCCGGGCCATGGCCAAAGGTCAACTCGATCCTTTGCTATTGGCAAGCATGGCCAAGGGTTCGCTGGTCAAGAAACACGCAGAGCTACTTAAGGCACTTACTGGCAAGATCACGGATCATCACCGCTTCATGTTGAACCTAATACTGCAATCCATCGATCATATCAATCTACAAATAGCACAATCAGAGGCTCAGATGGAACAGTACGCAAGGATCATGCACAAGGAGCTGGAACTACTGGAATCTATCCCTGGAGTATCTTCCAGGGTGGCACTGGGAATCGTTTCAGAAATCGGTACGGACATGGCTCAATTTGCAACACATCAGAACCTTTCTTCATGGGCTGGGGTTTGCCCAGGCAACAATGAGAGTGCAGGAAAGAAGTACTCCTCGAAAATAACACGTGGAAACAAGTATCTCAAGACGACGCTCGTGGAGGCAGCATGGGTGGCCTCTAGATCCAAGGCAAATCCATTACTTGCGGTCAAGCATCATCAAATCGCTGCACGAAGAGGTCAGAAGAAGGCTACAATAGCCATCGCACATAAGATCTTGATTGCAGCATACCATGTCCTGAGGGACGATGAAGCCTATCAATTGCATCCACAGGATAAGAAAATACTTGAAAATAGACGACTTAAAAGAATTGACAGATTACAGAAACAATTGAGTACCCTTAAAAACACGTCTTACAAATAAAAGATCGACCTTTTTTTGGTGGTTAGACTCCCCGGAAATAAAACTGATATCAGACGTTAAGAACCAACAGTTGATGCCTTTAGAGCTCGTAGAAAAAATTATACTCTTGTTTTTATTAATCAAGTCATTTCATCATAAATAATAATACACAAGAAACAGAAACAAAATTATCCGGACAAAAAGAATAGACCCTTGAATAATCACTGGTCTAACATTTTATTGGATTACTAAAAAAAACAATAATAACTTTGACTAGTCCTGAAAAATAGATACAGTTTTTCAGTGATTAAAAATACATAATTTTATGCAGTAGTAGCCGAGAGGTTTCTACTGCTTTTTGTTTTATAAGTTTTGTAATTCATATTTGATTTGAGATGCATTTGATTGGGAGTTAGCATATGATTAGACCAATGTGGTCTGTCATTGTTGTAGATATTGATTGCTTCCTCTACAATTTGCTTCATCAAAGTTAGATCTAAATGATAGGTATCAATCATGAACTCTTGTTTCAGAATACCGTTTATACGTTCAGCAATGGCGTTTTCATAAGGATCAGAGTTTTCTGTCATACTGCACTTAATCTTGTATTTGTTTAGATAATATTGATACTCGTCTGAACAATATTGGATACCTCTGTCGGAATGATGGATTAATGATTCCTTTATTTTTCTTTGTTTTTGAGCCATTTTCAATGCTTTTACAACATGACTTGTACACATTGTGCTTGAGATTTCAAAGCCTACTATCTTCTTAGAATATACATCTGTAATCAAACTTAGATAACAAGGTTTTTCTCGCTTTCCGATGTAAGTGAGGTCACTCACCCAAACTTGATTGGGACGATAAATATTCATTTCTTTAATAATATTAGGATATTTTTTAAATCGATGATGTGACATGGTCGTGGTACGATAACTCCGTTTTGGAATAATTAATAAGTGATTGGCTCGTAAAATATCAAAAAACTTGTCTCTGCCAACTTTTAATACCTGTAGCTCTTGGACCAATAAATGATAGAGTTTCCGTGTACCAATTCTTGGCTGAACAGCGCGTAGTTCCTGGACTAAGCTCACAACTTTACTCGCTATATTTTGACTTCTTTTAGTTCGTCTGATTCTTCGATAATACACTTGCCTACTTAACCCGAACAACCCACAAGTAAAACTTAGGCTTTTTTGTTTTTCTTGTCGGAAACAATCGATTGTGCGGGTTTGAAGTTTTTTCTTACGTCTATTTTATATTCTTGTTCGGCAATATCGATCATCATATCAAAGATAATCGCTTTGGAATCAGCAATGTAATTCTGTCGCTCAAGCTGCGCTTTCTGCTTCTCCAACAATTTGATTTTGGCTTCTAATTCTAAAATGCGTTGTTCTGGTGACTTTGCCATACTGGATGGTATTTGATTCTCCCAATCAAAGTTACCATATTTTTTCAACCAGTTACGAATTGTGCTATCTCCTTGGATACCATACTTTCTTTGTGCTTGTGTGCTTGTCAATTCTCCGGATTCAACTTCTCTGACAACATTCAGTTTGAAGCTTAAAGTGTAATCACGCTGCGTACGTTTTACATAATTGGATATTTCTTTCATAACGATTCTTTTTATGTATCGCTATTTCAGGACGAGACACTTTCAGAAAAAAAAAGGCGACTCCATATACAGGAATCGCCTTTTTATTGTGCTTCTCTTAAAAACTGTCGTTTATGTGCCTTTTAAACAATTTAGACCTCTAATCTTTAATAGAGCTAATCCGACTAATATTTATTTTTTAATCAAATAGGCCATATTCGCGATAATATTGCGATGCTTTGCAACAAAAGGATTCTCTTTATTCCAAACATAGCCCGCTAATACGGAACATATCTTTTGTTTTACTTCGGGATTCTCTGGTCTATGATAAAATAGCTCCTGTAGATTTCCTGTATACCATTCCTTTACGTAAGTTGTAAAAACATCAATACCGTATTTCATATAGGCTGCGTATTCTTTATCCCAGTCAATCAATTCCCCCGCCAATTGTCGCTTTGCTAACTTAGCAGCTAAAATACCTGATTCAGTTGCGAAACAAACGCCAGAAGAAAAGACAGGATCTAAAAATTCCGTGCTATTTCCAGTTAGCGCATATCCTGCCCCGTAGAATTGAGACACCGCAACGGAGTAATTCGTCAGACGAATAGGATCAAACTCATAGTCTAATCCGCTAAATCGATCCATATAGTAATCCGACAATTTGATCGCTTCTTTTATCGCTTCATGATTGTCCATATTTTCTGACAGGCGGTTGATATAATCTGTTGGACCTACAATTCCAACGCTTGTCTTGCCATTGGAAAATGGAATTACCCATAGCCAGACTTCTGTTTCAATGATATCAAACGAGATTTGCGTTCCTTCAACCCCGTCTGGTCTCCGGATATCTTCTATATGGGTGAAGATGGCTGAATGATTATCCAATTGCGATGGTCTTTCTAGATTCAACAATCTTGGAAGTACACGGCCATAGCCACTACAATCGATCACAAACTTAGCTTCGATGTTGGATATTGCCCCATTCTTATCGCGAATTTTGGTTGTCGAATTGGTACCTTGAAACTGGCCATCAATCACTTCCGTTTCGAATGCGATATCAACTCCCTTACGTTGGAGTTCATCGGTCATCGCTTTATCGAAATCGGCGCGTGGTATCTGCCAGGTCCAGTCCCAGCCTTCACCATATTTATCACTAAAATCAAAGACACAATGTTCTTCACCTCGAATAAAACGAGCGCCAGGTTTTTTCTCGAAACCATAGGAATTCAATGCTTCTAAAAGTCCGGCTTCATCGAAATGATCCATAACCCGTGGGATTAAGCTTTCGCCAACGACTACTCTCGGAAACTTTTGCTTTTCAACAACTTTGATATTGACGCCCTGTTGATGTAAATAACCTGCCGCAACTGCACCACTGGGGCCTGCGCCGATAATCAGGACATCAACAATTTCGTTTTCCATAGCTATAAATAATATATAAATTCTATTTTTGTGATACAAAAATTTGTTCCAAAATTACATACATTTCGAACAATTAAAAGAGAAGAAACTAATTATTTTAAATGAAAACCATCAACAGTTATTTAACGATTAAAGAGTTTAATGATGTTCTATTTCAGAATGAAAAAATAGACTTAAGCCAATCGATAATCAACAGAGTAGAAGACTGTTATGAATTTTTAAAAAGCTTCTCTAAAAATAAGATTATCTATGGTGTAAATACTGGCTTCGGTCCTATGGCCCAATACCGAATTCAGGAGAAAGATCAATTACAACTGCAGTATAATTTAATTCGAAGTCATGCTTCTGGGACAGGGCAAGCGCTGTCAGCAGAACATGTTAAAGCAACCATTCTAGCACGTTTGAATACCTTATCGTTAGGCAAATCCGGCATCCATATTTCGGTTATCAAATTAATGCAGGAGTTAATTAACAAGGATATCACGCCTTTAATTTTCGCCCACGGCGGCGTTGGTGCAAGCGGCGATTTAGTACAACTGGCGCATTTAGCTTTAGTACTTATTGGGGAAGGCGAAGTATTTTATCAAAGTGAGCGCAGACCAACTAAAGACGTTTTCGAGCAATTAGGATTAAAACCTATCGAAATCAAGCTTCGCGAAGGATTAGCGCTAATCAATGGGACTTCGGTGATGACTGGTATCGGGATCGTCAATACTTATCGTGCACAAAAGCTTTTGGATTGGTCGATTAAAGCATCTTGTTTCATTAATGAACTGGTGCAAGCCTATGATGATCATTTCTCTGCAGAATTAAATCAGGCAAAATTACATCTGGGACAGCAAGAGGTTGCAAAATTAATGCGTTCACATCTTTCAGATAGTAAACTTATTAAACGTAGGCAAGAGCACCTTTACAACGGAAACAACAACGAAGATATTTTTAAAGAAAAAGTTCAAGAGTATTATTCGCTACGTTGTGTTCCGCAGATTCTAGGACCCATTTTTGATAGCATACGTAGCGTAGAAGAAGTCTTAGAAAAGGAGATCAATTCGGCTAACGATAATCCTATTGTTGATGTACAGACTCAACATGTCTACCATGGTGGCAATTTCCATGGTGATTATATTTCGCTAGAAATGGATCGACTGAAGCTTGTAGTCACGAAATTATCGATGTTAGCTGAACGACAACTTAACTATTTGTTAAACTCAAAAATAAACGAGTTACTCCCTCCTTTCGTAAATTTGGGAAAACTAGGGTTTAATTTTGGTATGCAAGGTGTTCAATTTACAGCAACGTCGACAACAGCAGAGAATCAAGCCTTATCGACATCATTATATGTACATAGTATCCCTAACAACAATGATAATCAAGACATTGTCTCTATGGGCACGAATGCGGCGGTCATCTGTAGTAAGGTTATTGAAAATACCTTCGAAGTACTAGCCATTGAATGGATTACGATTGCCCAAGCAGTCGAAGCTTTAAAAATCGAAGATCAACTGAGCACAAGCTCGAAGGAAATATATAAATCCTTGCGAACTATGATCCCGGTCTTTAAAGAGGATATTGTGATGTATCCAATCGTTCAAAAAGTAAAAGATTACCTGATAAAATAGACTAAAAATCAATACGATTGATTAAGCATTGGCAATCTCGCGATTATTGATGCTTGAGGTTTTAATCGGAAAAAAAGAGTTTAAGTGCAATATTCAAGTAGATAGTAGCGTAAAAAATGGCAGATATAATAAAATACGTAATCGTAACTGGCGGATCTCGTGGGATTGGAAGAGCTATTTGTAAGAAACTAGCGGAAGAAACCGACTATCATATACTTATTAACTATCATTCGAACGAAACTGCGGCGCTAGAAACACTTGCTGAAGTACGCGCGGCAGGTTCAAATGGCGAAATCATCAAATTCGATGTAGGCCAAGCGGATGAAGTAAAAAAAGCACTATCGCAATGGGAAGAGTCACATCCCGATGCACTCGTTGAAGTCGTGGTAAATAATGCCGGACTTACGCGCGATGGCTTGTTTATGTGGATGCCTCTTCAAGACTGGAATGATGTTATTCAAACCAGTGTTGGAGGATTTTATCATGTAACGAATCATTTTATACAGAAGTTGTTGCATAATCGCTACGGCCGTATTATCAATATCGTTTCTGTTTCCGGCGTTAAAGGAACTGCTGGGCAGACGAATTACTCTGCGGCGAAAGCTGCAGTCATTGGAGCGACAAAAGCACTGGCGCAGGAGATCGCGAAGCGAAATATTACCGTGAATGCGGTTGCACCAGGCTTCATAAACACCGATATGACGTCCAATTTGGATCAAAAAGAATTGAAGAAATTAATTCCAGCAAATCGATTTGGGGAAGCTGAAGAAGTGGCGGATTTGGTCGCATTTTTAGCATCAAAAAAATCTAGCTATATTACTGGAGAAGTTATTAATATTAATGGAGGGATCTATTCATAAAGGATGAATAACAGAGTGGTGATTACAGGTATGGGGATCTACAGCTGCATCGGGACTAGTCTTGATGAGGTGCGAGCATCGCTATACGCAGGAAAATCGGGAATTGTCTTTGATCCGGAGCGCAAGGAATATGGCTTTCGTTCGGCTTTAACCGGCGTTGTACCTACTCCAGAGTTAAAGGCTTTATTGCATAGACGGCAAAGGGTGACCATGGGTGAAGAAACCGAATACGCCTATATCGCAACATTGGAAGCACTTCGAGAAGCAAACATCTCCTTGGAGTCTTTTAATGAGCGTGAAATTGGGTTAATTTTCGGTAACGACAGTGTTTCTAAAGCAATCATCGATGCTACGGATATCGTCCGAGAAAAAAAGGATACCGCCTTGATTGGTTCAGGCGCAATTTTCAAATCGATGAACTCGACGGTTACGATGAATCTTTCCACTATTTTTAATGTGCGAGGTATCAATATGACCATTTCAGCAGCTTGTGCGAGTGGTTCACATGCTATCGGTTTAGGGCATATGATGATCAAAAATGGTCTGCAGGATTTAGTTATTTGTGGTGGCGCTCAAGAGATTAATAAATATGCGATGGCAAGTTTTGATGGATTAGGGGTTTTTTCGGCCCATGAATCAGCGCCACAGAAAGCTTGTCGTCCCTTCGACGCCAATCGGGACGGTCTTGTTCCGAGTGGAGGCGCAGCAACAATCATTTTGGAAAGCTTAGAAAGTGCGTTGAAACGAAATGCACCAATCTTCGCGGAAGTCGTTGGTTATGGTTTTTCTTCGAATGGCGGTCATATTTCGACCCCCAATGTAGAAGGCCCGGCAACAGCTATGCGAAAAGCATTGGAACAGGCTAATATGCACGCATCGGAAATACAGTATATCAATGCCCATGCAACCTCAACGCCCGTTGGCGACGCCAATGAAGCACAAGCAATTGATGAAGTTTTTGGTGAAACACGTCCTTTTGTGAGTTCTACAAAGTCGATGACAGGACATGAATGTTGGATGGCAGGCGCCAGTGAGATTGTTTATTCCACTTTGATGATGAATCATAACTTCATTGCTCCGAATATCAATTTTGAAACAGCGGACGCTTATTCTTCCAAATTGAATATCGTTACTGAAACGAAAAATCAAGATTTTGATGTATATTTGTCCAATTCTTTTGGTTTTGGCGGCACAAACTCCGCAATGATCGTTAAGAAGTTCAAACTATAGTGGAGATGAATATAGAAATTGAAAACATCGTCAACAAGATTAACGAAATCCTAGTGGAAGAGTTTGAAGTTGATGAGGAGGTAATTGCTGCTGATAAAAACCTGAAAGACACACTGGATTTAGATAGCCTAGACTATGTTGATTTAGTGGTAATTATTGAGTCTAACTTCGGAGTTAAATTGGTAGAATCTGATTTTACAGATGTCGTTTCCTTTCAAGATTTCTATAACTTAATCGAACAAAAGATCGCAGATAAACAAGCCTAACCATGAGTCAATGGGACGGCAAATCTAAAGGTACCCTACTCGGCTACCAAATTTTCGTCAATATCATTAAAAAGCTTGGTGTAAATGCAGCATATGGGTTATTAATCCCTGTTGCGTTTTACTATGTTATTGCATATCCTAGTACAGCTAGAGCTATGTTCTATTACTATAGAAAGCGTCAAGGCTTTAGTTTAATAAAATCCTTGCTGGCACTATACAGAGGATATTTTGTATTTGGGCAAGTTTTGATTGATAAAATTGCGCTATTTGCCGGTCTACGCAACAAATTCAGTTTCGATTTTGATGGCATCGAAATCCTCAAGCAATTATTAGCTGAGAAAAAGGGTGGCATACTGATTAGCGGACATATTGGTAACTTTGAAATTGCGGAAAAATTCTTCGCTGATATCGATTTCCAGCAACAAATACATATTGTCGCCGCAGATCAAGAACGGACTATCATTAAGGATTACCTGAATGCAATCGCTCAAGAGGAATCTAAAGTCAATTTTATTCATATAAAGGACGATATGTCTCATATATTTGAGATTACCGCAGCTTTAGCAAACAATGATCTGATTTGTTTAACGGGCGACCGTTATTTTGACTATTCAAAAACCATGTCTGCACCACTCTTAGGAGAAGACGCTTTATTCCCTGCAGGTACGTTTATGATCGCCTCCAGATTGAATGCACCAATTGCTTTTGTCTATGTAATGAAGGAGCCCAATCTGCATTATCATTTATACACTCGTCGAGCAGCCCCAATTAAGCATCGCGATGCACAAGCAGTTTTAAATGCTTATACCGAAAGCATGGAACAAATGCTTAAACGTTATCCCTATCAATGGTTTAATTTTTTTGATTTCTGGAACGCTAAAAAATCAAAATAATTGAATTTTAGATCCCCATCCATTTCAAACCTTTCTTATTTAAATGCGTCTATACGTTACAACATCTCTCGCGATTCGATTATGTTGTATATTGACCAAAACGCCCAATTAGTGTATATTTTGCTATTTTTGCGGGCTACAAAGAATATTTAATACATGATTAGTAATATCGTACTTCCCATCAATGACATGGATATCATATTAGCTTGCATACCGCAACGTGCTCCTATGCTGATGGTGGATGGTTTAAAAGAATACGATGAAAAACGAATCATAGCTACGTTGACCATTGATGTGGGGAATATCTTTGTGAAAGACCAGATTTTGCAGGAAAGCGGATTAATAGAGCATATGGCTCAATCTGTCGCTTTACATACTGGTTTTGGATATTATTTACGTCAAGAGCAAGCGCCAATTGGATATATAGGAAGTATCAGCAATTTAGATCTCCTGCAAAGCGCAAAGATCGGCGAGCAAATTAATACAGAAGCACTTGTATTACAAGAGTTTTCAGGTGTTACTTTAGTTGAAATAGTCAGTAGAATTGGCAAAACAATTATTGCGAAGGGACAGATGAAAACGGTTATTGCAAAATAATATTCAATTAAAAAAAGCTAAATGGATTCCCTATTTTTGTAGTTATGGGAGTAGGGCCTGAAAATCACACTATGAACAGAAGAAAAGAGCGATTTAGAACCGACAAGATATTACAGCACACCGAACATTTTAAGGTTAAGTTTAACGAGACTGACGCTTTGGGTATTGTATGGCACGGAAACTACATTGGCTATTTCGAAGATGGTAGAGAGGCTTTCGGACGAGCATTTGGGATATCGTATAAGGATATACAAGAGCATGGTTATGCAACCCCTATTGTCAAAGTTTTGAGTGAACATCAAAAGCCACTACGATATGCTGATGATGCTTATATCATCACGACTTATGTTGACTGTGCTGCTGCAAAGATGATTTTCAATTTTGAGATCTACAACGCGAAGGACGAGCTGGTATGTACCGGAGAGACGGTTCAAGTCTTTACCGATTTTGCGGGCAATCTCAGTTTGACTATTCCTCCCTTTCTTGAAAGTTGGAAAAAGAAAGTAGGCATGTTATGAAGAAAGTCTACTTACAAGACTCTAACATCCTAAGCCCCTTGGGTTTTACTACTGCAGCGAATTTTGATGCAGTTTTCGCAGGTGAGACCAGTATAAAAGAACATAGCATCCATTCGAAACTAGGTAATAGCTATGTTTCGATTTTTGATCAGGATCGTCTTGCAAATTTGTTTAATCAACTGGGAATAAGTAATGATTCCTCAAGAATAGAAAAATTGGCTATTGCCGCTTTAAAACCGCTAATCGATAAAAAAGCACCAGGACGGAAAAGCCTTTTAGTCGTTACGACAACAAAGGGGAATATCAAGGCATTAGCCGATTCGGATGAATTAAATACGTATATCCCCTCTTTAGCAAAGCATATCTCCAATTATTTTGGCTTTGTCACGGAACCCTTGACGCTGAGCAACGCCTGTGTTTCTGGATTGATGGCACTTTCATTAGCGAAGCGCTATATTCAAATGGGGATGTTTGACGATGCTTATATCGTTGCCTTCGACGAAGTATCGACATTTGTTCAATCGGGATTTCAATCCTTTCAAGCGATTAGTACAGAAGCTTGTCGACCATATGATGCGCTGCGTAAAGGCGTTAGTTTAGGCGAAGCTGCCACAGCTTGTTATATTTCAACAGAGAAAAACAGCGATAGCATTCAAATTGCTGCTGATTCGAGTATCAATGATGCTAACCATATTTCGGGACCTTCCCGAACTGGAGAAGGACTATTCTTAAGTATTCAAAAAGCAATGCAGGAAGCGGATATCTCGGCAGATGAAATAGATTATATCGTCGGGCATGGCACTGCGACACTTTACAACGATGAAATGGAAGCTATTGCCTTCAACCGAGCAGGGTTAAGAAATACCCCACTTGCGAGTTATAAGGGCAATTATGGACATACGCTAGCTGCTTCTGGCTTACTCGAATGTATATTAATGGCAACCTGTTTGCGCAAGGATACGCTGCTTGCCAGTAAAGGATTTGAAACGCTAGGCACATCAGAATACATTAATGTGTTAGTTAACAATATGCAGGCTCCTATACGGACCGCACTGAAAACCGCTTCAGGATTTGGGGGAAGCAATACGGCTTTACTATTAATGAAAAGTTAATCAGATGCATTTCATAAGCAATTCCATCGTAATCCGCCAAGCTACTGTTTCAGTAAATGGGGCTCCCTATTTCAAGGGGCAGCCCAGCGAATTTAAAGATTTTGCAAAAGAGCTTTATCAGCATTTGGGGATAACTTATCCTAAGTTTTACAAGATGGATAATTTATGTAAATTAGCCTTTCTAGCATCAGAAATCGTTCTTAAAGATCAGGATGGAGAAGATATCGCTTTGATATTTTCCAGTAAGGAAGGGAGCTTAGATACAGACATTCAACATCAGGGGCATATTCAGGATGAAAACAGCTTCTACCCTAGCCCTGCAACATTTGTCTATACGCTTCCGAATATTTGTATTGGTGAAGTTAGCATTAGACATCAATTAAAAACAGAGAGTATGTTCTTACTCGCCGAAGCATACCAAACAGCGTACATACAAGCATACAGTGATTTCTTAATCGAATCAGGAAAGGCAAAAAAAGTACTTTGCGGTTGGCTAAGGATGCTAAAAGATGATTATGTTGCGCAGTTTTATTTAGTGGAAAAGCAAGGTAACATAGCACATCAAATTAACAATATAGAGCAGATTTTAAATAAATAAAAATGGCAGAATTAAAGGATCTGTTAAAGCAACAGATAATTGAGGTTTTGAATTTAGAAGATATTCAAGTAACTGATATTCAAGATGAGGATGCATTATTTGGCGATGGCTTGGGCTTAGATTCCATTGATGCCTTAGAATTGATCGTCCTATTGGATAAAGAATATGGCATCAAACTATCGGATCCAAAAGAGGGCAAGGAGATATTTAAATCGATTAATACCTTGGCGGATTTCGTAGAGAAAAATCGCAGTAAATAGCATATTGATGCAAAGAGGTGTCGCGATAACGGGAATGGGTATTGTTTCTTCGATTGGACTATCCGTGGAAGAAAACCTCCATTCGTTAGTCAATCGGAAAACGGGCATCTCTAATTTAGAACATATCGCCTCTAAACATGCAGGACATCTGCGTGTTGGCGAGATTAAGCTTAGCAACACCTCCTTTCAGGAGCTTTTGCAGCTCCCGAGTGACCACAGCTTTACGCGAGGCAGTCTCCTTGGCGCATTCGCAGCAAAACAAGCTTTGCTACATGCAGGGATAACGGATATTCAATCCGCTCGGACGGGATTTATTTCGGCGACAAGTGTTGCTGGTATGGACAGTACCGAGAAATACTTTAATCGATTTTCGGAAGAACCTTCGCTACGTAAGTATATTAACAGTCACCATGCTGGTGATAGTACCAACAAGATTGCTAATTATTTAGGTGTTCGCGGCATGGTCAGCACAATCTCGACTGCTTGCTCATCAGCGGCAAATTCAATCATGCTTGGCTCTTCACTCATTGAGCGAGGAAAACTAGACCGCGTCATTGTGGGCGGTACAGATGCCTTGAGTAAATTTACGATTAACGGCTTTAATAGTCTGATGATACTCTCTGAGAAAGACAATAAGCCTTTTGATCAGAATCGAAATGGTTTAAATCTAGGAGAAGCGGCCGCCTATCTCGTGCTGGAGTCAAAAGATCAGGTTGAAAAGCATAGTAAAACTGTTTTAGCTTGCCTAAGCGGCTACGGGAATGCCAATGATGCTTTCCATCAAACAGCATCGTCTGACAATGGAGAAGGTGCATATTTGGCTATCCAGAAGGCTATTGGGAAGGCACAACTTCACCCTCAGGCGATTGATTACATCAATGTACATGGCACCGCTACCGGCAACAACGATCTTTCCGAAGGTCGAGCTTTACTACGCGCATTTTCACCGGTTCCCATTTTTAGTTCAACAAAATCTTTTACTGGACATACCTTGGCCGCTGCGGGTGCAATTGAAGCGGTCTATAGTGTGCTTTCGTTGCAATCGAATCTGATCTTCCCTACCCTCAATTTTGAGACTAAGATGGAAGAGTTCGATCTTGTACCGAACACAGCGCTTGTTCAAAAAGAAGTAAATCATGTATTGTCCAATTCCTTTGGTTTTGGCGGTAATTGTTCCACTTTAATTTTTTCAAAAGCAAATGGAACGATGTTATATTAACGGTATCGGCTCAGTAGGGATTCAGGCGCTAACGTTTAATCTTTTCAACGATAGCCCTGTTGCCATAAACACCTATAATCAAGCGAGTCAC
The DNA here is from genome assembly GCF_009557615.1 of Sphingobacteruim zhuxiongii. Lineage (NCBI taxonomy): Bacteria > Pseudomonadati > Bacteroidota > Sphingobacteriia > Sphingobacteriales > Sphingobacteriaceae > Sphingobacterium > Sphingobacterium zhuxiongii. Next base: position 1,411,032 of record NZ_CP045652.1, on the reverse strand, counting down.
CCATCATATAAAGAAATTATCCCAGCAGGGATGCTACGCAGGATGGCATCAGGCGTAAAGATGGGGATATTTGCAGCAAATCAAGCAATTCAAGAGGCTAAGATTGATAACTTGGATGCTATTATCACTGGTACTGGCTTAGGTTGTTTACAAGACTCTGAGAAGTTCTTAGCGTCGATGCTTGCCAATGAGGAGGAATATCTTACGCCAACATCTTTCATTCAGTCAACGCATAATACCGTAGCAGCTCAAATAGCATTACATTTTCAATGTAGAGCTTATAACTTCACTTATGTAAATGGGGCGAATTCGTTCGAGTCGGCATTGTTCGATGGCTTACAACAGATTGAAGTCTTAGAGGCATCGAATGTATTAATTGGTGGAGTCGAAGAGACTTCCAGTTCTTTTGATGCTTTATTTCAGCTCGCAGGAAACTATAAAGCGGATATGACATCGATTGATTTTAAGCAACCCAATAGTGCAGGTGCCTGCCGATCGGAAGGAGCCAACTTTTTTGTGCTTTCAGCTAAGCAACTCCCCAGTTCCTACGCACAGTTGGTAGATGTACATTATTTTAATAAACCTAGGATTTCTGCACAAGTCGAGATAGAAGAGTTTCTAAATAGGAATCAACTGACGAGTAGCGATATCGATATTGTTTTTCTTGGCTATAATGCTGACGTGACCCAGCAACACTATTTTGACATATACGCCAATCTGTTTCCGCGAACTACGCTAGCTTACTATCAGCATATTTCTGGCTCATTTGATACCGCTTCTGCTTATGGTTTAAAAGTCGCTGTAGAAATACTGAAAAACCAGATTGTCCCTTCCTATTTGATGTATAATAACATTAAACCAATTCAGCTAAAAACAATCTTACTTATCAATCAGTCACAGGGTTTAGACCATAGTTTTGTATTAATCAAATCATGTTAAAACACCGATATATTCAAGTTGTTTCCATTGTTTCATGCCTTATCGTGGTAATTGGTATGTTATTTTATGACTGGACAATCTATTGGTTCGTTTTAATTGGCTTAATAGCCTTGGGCTTAACTACCTGGGGTGTCTTTGATATCCGTTTGGGTTATTTTGGGAAGACATTTTTTAAGGCAAAGGACATAGGAGAAAACAATATCTCATTAACATTTGACGACGGCCCCTGCCCTTACACGCTTCAAGTACTCGATCTGCTCGATCAATATAAGATGAAAGCGACCTTCTTTTGTATCGGCAAGCAATTGACGCAATATCCTGAAATTGCTAAACGCATTATTGCAGAAGGACACAGCATCGGAAACCACAGCTATACGCATAAAAAGGATATTGCTTTTTCAAGCCCTAAAGAAATGGAAGGAGAGATTCAGCAAACCGATGATATGATTGAGAAAATAACTGGACAAAACAATTCAATGTACCGTCCACCATTTGGGGTAACCAATCCAAATGTAGTCAAAGCTTGTAAGGCAAAAAGCAAAGACATTATCGGCTGGAACATACGTTCGCTAGATACGGTCATAAACAATGAAGATCGGATATTAAAGCGGATTGTTCCTAGATTAAAGGCTGGTGATATTGTTTTGTTGCATGATACTTCACAACGCACAGTCAACGTGCTGGAACAGTTGTTGATAAAAATGAAAGAATTGAACTTACAATCAATCCCCGTTGATAGGTTGTTGAAAATAGAAAGAAATGGATAAGTTATCAAGATTAATAATACTGATATTTTGTCTGCTGAGCGTAACAGCGATTGGGCAAACCAAGATGAATAACGTGGAAGCCGCTGCTTTTAAAAGCAAGGTTGAGCAGCAATCAAAGAAAATAACGAGTATTTCTGCTGACTTTGATGCAACTCGATATGTCTCCGTTTTAAAAAATCCGGTTAACTCGACAGGCATATTTAGACTAAAAGGCAAAAAACTCCTTTGGCGTTATCATGCCCCTCAGCAAAATGCCATGTTGTTTGATCAAGATAAACTATTGATGAAAGACGATAAAGGGAAAAAATCAACTATTGATTTGAACAAAAACCGTCGATTCCGTCAGCTACAACGCTTAATGACAGAAACGAATATGGGGAACGTATTTGATGAAGCGAATTTCAATATCGCCTATTTTAAAGAGTCCTCAACAATATCTGCGACATTAACGCCTAAGAATAAAGATTTAGCAAAGTTTATAAAGCAAGTTGAATTGACATTCAAGAACAACGAGCATACCATCTCTTCAATCAAGATTGTGGAAAAATCCAACGATTATACGCTATATAAGTTGAAAAACAAGAAATTCAATAGCAATATTAGTGATAGTGAGTTTAAATTGTAATTTTGTTGCTTAGCTGAATAATGATGAATTCTATGCTGATCCCTGATTTTTATAGCTTATTACCCAGTAATATTTCAAGCGAACATGTGCAAGCACATATTAAATTGAACGCTGAGCATCCTATTTTTCAAGGACATTTCCCCGAAAATCCAGTAACTCCAGGGGTCTGCATGTTGCAAATATGTAAGGAATTGGCTGAAGAAGCGACACAGAAATCTTTAACGATTAAATCTTGCAAAAACATCAAATTTACGGCGCTTATAAACCCTTTTACCGATCCTGAAATACATATTGATTTTCAGATTAAAAGTGAAACACCTACTGTATTTAAGATTACGGGGCATGCACAATTCGGAGACACCTTAGCTTTCAAAATTTCAGCTTTGCTTAGCGCTTAACAATATTGGAGAATACGGACTTAATATATCGAGTATGTGTCATCATCCCGACCTACAACAATGCGAAAACATTGAAAAGGGTCATTGATGGGGTTTTGAATTTTCTCCCTGATGTATATGTCGTAAATGATGGAAGCACCGATGAAACTTCATCAATCTTGGCTTCTTATAGCGAGATTCAGATTATTCAACAGCCGGAAAATCTTGGTAAAGGAAAAGCTCTTCAGGCAGGCTTTAAACAAGCCTTAATCGATGGATTTGACTATGCTATCAGTATTGATTCTGATGGTCAACATTACCCAGATGATATCCCCGTCATCTTAGCAGAACTCAAAAAGCATAGCGAGCCAGTTTTACTCATTGGAAACCGCGATATGGAACAAGCAGGTATTCCAGGGAAAAGCAGCTTTGGAAATCGCTTTTCAAACTTTTGGTTTTGGTTCGAAACAGGTATTCGATTAGAAGACACTCAATCTGGATACCGTCTGTATCCGTTAAAACATCTTCCTAAGAAACTCTACACCAATAAGTTCGAATTCGAAATAGAAATCATAGTACGGACAGCTTGGAACGATATAACCGTTAAAAACATCCCTGTCAAGGTTTTATATGACCCAAAAGAACGGGTCTCTCATTTCCGACCTTTCCAAGACTTTACGCGAATCTCGATACTGAATACGCTTTTAGTCATTGTCACCCTACTTTATATCAAGCCACGTAATTTCTTTAGAAAGCTAAAAAAAAAAGCTTTAACAAATTCCTAAAAGAAGATATCCTGCAAACGGGCGATAGCGATGAAATCAAAGCTTTATCACTCGCAATGGGGGTTTTTATAGGAATTATTCCCGCTTGGGGATTCCAAACCTTTCTATGCATCAGTATTGCCGTCGCCTTGCGTTGGAATAAAGCACTAGCGTTTCTAGGATCCAATATTAGCATTCCTCCGTTCATTCCAATCATTGTCTTTGTTGCTTTGCATATCGGAAGCTTTCTTGTTCCATCGGAACAGCCCATTCTTATTGATTTCGACCATTTTAATACAGAATCAATCAAAATTCATCTACTGCAATATGTGCTAGGCAGTTTTCTTTTAGCTATTTTTGCATCTGTAAGCATTGGTTTGGTCTTCTACATTATTTTGAAATCTTCCAGCCGAAAAGCGAAAAAGCATGTCGAATAGTTTCTTCCACATTTATAAGCTGATTCATAAGCATCCTAAGATCGCTTTACTCATTGCATTCCTGTTTCTCATCGCTTCTGCTTTTGTGATCAAACAGATCAAATTCAATGAGGATATCAATAAAGTTATTCCAATTGATGATTCGACAGCTACTGCTTCAAGTATCGTACAGCAGATGTCTTTCACGGATAAAATAGCCGTTATTTTTAGTAAGAATGACAAGGCCAATGAAGACGACTTACGAGAGGCTGCTCAATCATTTTTAGATACGGTAGTTCATCTACAGCCATATTACCATGATATTCAAGGAGTACTCGACGAAGATCTTTTTAATCGGTCATTTCAATTTATCTTCCAGCATCTTCCGATTTATTTAAACGACGCGGATTATCAAGTCATCGAGAAAAAAATAGAGAGAGATAGTATTGAGCAGCAAGTAAGTCGAAATTATGAAGCATTAATGGGGACTGGTGGCGCTTTTATGAAAGATGTTATTGTTCATGATCCTTTGCAGCTATCATTCTTGGCGCTAAACAAATTGCATCAGTTTCAAGGCGGCACTAACTATGTTTTTGACGAGGGTTTTCTATTTTCTAAAGACAAGACCAAGTTATTTCTTTTTATCAACCCCAAATTTGGAGGGGCAGAAACAAAGAACAATGAAGTCTTTGTTGAAAAGCTACGGGAGATTCAATCCAAGCTAAATACGCAATATGCGCAAGTAGAAACCTCCTACTTTGGTTCCGCATTTATCGCTGTTGCGAATGCTAAACAAATTAAGCAAGATATTCTAACGACCGTTGCTATCTCAGTGACACTGTTGATGCTCATGCTTATATTCTACTATAGAAATTGGCTTGTGCCGATTATCGTTATGATTCCCTCTGTATTTGGTGGTTTATTAGGCATTATCTGCTTGTATTTCGTGCGATCAGAGATTTCCGCGATATCTTTATCCATTTCAGCAATATTGATTGGTATAACGATCGATTATGCCCTTCATTTTCTAACGCATGCGAAGGGTAATGCAAATCAGAAGGAGCTCTTTAAAGATGTCTCCAAGCCGCTATTGATGAGTAGTTCAACCACAGCAATCGCCTTTCTATGCTTATTATTTGTTCGGTCTGAAGCACTAATTGATCTTGGTATTTTTGCGAGTATCGCGGTTGTCGCGACGGCAATTTTCACACTGATTATCCTGCCTCATGTGTATAAAGGTAAAGAGATTAAGCACGCGCATACGATAGACCGGATAGCAGGCTATCCCTTCGAAAAGAATAAAATCTTAATATCCATCTCCTTACTACTGTTGATTGTTAGCTTATTTACTTATCATCGCGTCGGATTTGATGGAGATTTATCAAAAATTAACTATATTCCAAAGGATCAAGCTTTAGCTGAAAAAGCGCTCAATCAGGGACAGGAAGTACTAAAGAGTCTTTTTATCGTTAACTATGGGAAAAACGAGGAAGAAGTCTTACAAAATAACGAAGACTTACTGGCAAACCTCAAGCAACAAGATGCTATTATTAGCGTTCAGTCGATTAGTAGCTTAATCCCAAGCCACAAAAAACAAATAGCCGCAATTGAACGCTGGCAACAATTCTGGGCAAATGGAAGGTCGCAATCAACCATAGCCGTAATTGAAGAAGCTAGTGTCGCAAAAGGCTTTCTTCCAAAAACGCATCAGGCATTCTATGATGGATTAACTAGCGATTACTCAACCGTCAGTCTAGATTCAATAAAAACCTTCAATGAACAATTTTATCGGGAGTTTGTGCATGGAAAGAAGGAACAATTACTGCTTTCAACTTTAGTTTCTATTAGGCCCAAGGATCGAGATCAGTTCGTCAGCCATTTCGAAAAGACGATAGCAAATAAACCTATGTTGCTTATTGATCGTCAAGCATTGAATGAGCAGTATTTAGGTTATTTGATTAAAGACTTCAATAGTTTGGTAAGCTACTCTTTTATCGCTGTCTTCTTAATCTTGTTTATATTTTATAAGCGCATCGAACTTGTAATCGTTGCCTCCATCCCTATTGCATTAACCGGCTTTATTACCGCTGGCTTGATGGGTGTATTACAGGTGCCATTTAATATCTTTAGCACGATTGTCTGTACCCTCATATTTGGACATGGAATTGACTTTACCATCTTTATGACCAGTGCGCTTCAAAAGCAATATACTAATGGAAAAGATGAGATGGCAATTTATCGAACTTCCATTATCCTTGCTGTACTGACAACTATTCTCGCCATTGGAGCGTTGATTTTTGCAAAGCACCCCGCACTTAAATCCATATCCTCGGTTGCATTAATTGGTGTTAGCGTCGCTGTATTGGTTACATTTGTACTTTACCCTATTCTATTCAAATTCCTGTTTTTTAACAGGATAAAAAAAGGACTATCGCCAATAAACTTACGATTACTCGTTCAAAGCATACTCTTATTCGCGTACTTTGCAATTGCTAGTATTTTCGTTTCAATTTTAATTCGCGGGCTGTTCTGGATACTTCCGATGTCAAAACTGAACAAGCAACTTCTGTTTTCAAAATGGATGTCTTGGTATATGCGTTCGGTTCTATTTCTAAAATTTCAAAAGAGCAACCGTACCTTCCGTGGCGAGCGAATATCAAATGACAAGCCTAGTATCATTATTGCGAATCATAGCTCTTTCCTCGATAGCCTGAGCATTGGCAGACTCTACTCTAGAATCGTTTTCTTAGTCAATGACTGGGTATATCGCTCTCCTGTATTTGGTCGCGCAGTTCGATTTTTAGGCTTTTTATCGACATCAGCAGGGATCGAAGGACAAATGGATCAACTGAAAAATAGAATTGGAGAAACCTTTTCTATCGCCATTTTTCCTGAAGGCACGCGATCTAGAACATCAGAAATCCATAGATTCCATAAAGGAGCCTTCTACTTGTCAGAAGAGCTGCAAATGCCAATCACCCCCGTTTACCTGCATGGAAACGCAGAAGCACTGCCAAAAGGCGATTTCATTATCTATGATGGCATATTTGATATCCATGTTGGAGAGCCAATCGATCCAAGTGATTTGAGTTTTGGAGAAAACTACGCACAACGATCTAAAAACATTGCGTTATATTTTCGCGAGTCCTTTAAAGCAATTAGACTCCAAAATGAAGATGAAAACTACTTTAAACAAAAGCTGTTCTTGAATTATCGATATAAAGATGCTTATATCCTATCTCAAGTAAAAAAAGACTTCAGAAAGCATAATAGTATTTATTATAAACTATTTAAAGAATTCGGAGAGAAGGAGAAAATAGCACATATCACTTCAGATTACGGCCAGCTTGATTTTCTATTAGTACATCAATTTGCAGGAAGAAAAATACGCAGCTTCAATATCAACACCGAGCATCGAGCTATAGCGAAAGCGAGCTTTATCGTCAATAAGTTTGACATACAATACGTCGAAACAATCGATCAAGTTTGGCAAAGCCAGAAGGTTCTCTTGCTATCTGCTTTAACAGAATTTCAAGAGAATATTCCGGATCAAATTGAACGAATAGTAATGGTTTGTTGTACATACCAAGCTAAATTTCCAGGTTTCAAGCTTCAACATGAAGAATCTAATTATCAGATTTATGAGCGATATGAAGGAAATTAGACATTTCGATGTTGTCGTGATGGGAAGCGGACTCGGGGGCTTAGTAACAGGGCTACTCCTGGCTAAATCCGGCAAGAAAGTCTGCATATTGGAGAAAAATAACCAATATGGGGGAAACTTACAAACCTTCGTTCGTGATAGAGAGATCTTCGATTCTGGCGTACATTATATCGGTTCTTTAGGTAAAAATGAAAATCTTAACCAATATTGGCGTTACCTAGATATACTAGCAGATATCCAATTTGAACAGTTAGACAAAGATCATTTCGATATTATTCGGTTTAAGGATGATGCAACGGCATATCCGCAAGCGCAAGATCATGAAAACTTTATCGAACAACTCAGCAAAGTGTTTCCAGAGGAACGGGAAGCGATTGAAGAATATATTGAAACCCTGAAATATTATTGCAGTAAATTTCCCTTGTATCAACTTGACAAGGGCTATGGCTATGATGCTGAGATTATGAAGGATAGCTGCATTAGCGTTATTTCTCGCCTAACGACGAACAAAAAGCTACAGGCGGTGCTACTCGGTAACGGATTCCTTTATGGTTTACATGCTGATTCCCCATTTTACATGCACGCGTTAATCATTAACTCCTACATTCAGAGTGCTTGGCGTTGTATCCGAGGAGGTAGCCAAATCAGCAAAGCATTAACAAAACAGTTAAGAAAGCATGGAGCAAAGCTTTATACTTATCAGGAAGTCGAAAAACTAAATTTTGATGGGAATGCCATCGAAAGCTGTGAGACTAAGGATTACAAATATACCGCAGAACTGTTTGTATCCAATTTAAGCGTTCTAAAGCTCTTTAAACTCTTTGACCACACAAACACCAACAAGCCTTATATTAGGCGCTTAGAAAGGCTTAAAGAAGGGCCCTCTGCGTTTTCTACACACATTACGCTAAAAGAAAACAGTGTCCCCTATTTTAATCATAACATTTATCACTTCGAAAGCCCAGAAGATGTCTTTTCCTATGAGTCGAATTGGTTAGGGCAAAAGCCCAAATCCATGATGATTAGTTGCAGTCCGCAGGAAGTAAATCAAACCTACGCTAGTAGCATATCAATGCTTAGTTATATGGATTTTTCCAATGTGAAAGCTTGGAAGGATACATCCAATACCGTGAAAGACCCGCATTTCCGAGGGGAAGAATACGAGACATTTAAAGCGAAGGTAGCAAGTGAAATGATCGCCACACTTTCAACATATATTCCTGATATACAAAATAATATTAAATCCATATACACTTCTACTCCACTAACCTACAGAGATTATATAGGCACATCAAGCGGGAGTATGTACGGTATTGAGAAGCTCGCTTCCGATCCGCTGAGCAGTCTGATTTCTCCGAAAACAAAAGTCAGCAATCTTTTTTTAACAGGTCAAGATGTGCGGATGCATGGCATTCTTGGGGTTACCATTTCCGCTTTTCTTGCAGCTGGAGAGATCTTAGGCAGAGACGGGTTCTTCGACGAATTCTTAAAGACTGTGCAGCATGACTAGGTTCCTGTTTCTCTTCTGCGTGTTCCTCCTCTTTAGTTCTTGCGGCTCAATTAAGGGCTTAAAAAACGAAACATCACGGTTTAATGAGCAATTTGACAGTTCGAGTGTAATCTTTGACAAACATGATCAACTGAACCGCTCGCCTTATGGAAATTGGCAATTGCGGATTGAAGGCAATGATTTTGAACTGGGATACAAAAAGGGAAAAATAACGCAGACCTTGTTCCAAAACCAAGAAGATGTATTTTTCAAGAAGATGGCCGAATATATCCCCAATCCGAAAAGGCAACGATTTCTTGTTAAATTTCTAAAATGGTACCATAAAGATATCCTGACGGAAATACCTCTATCATATCGACAAGAGATCTTCGGTTTATCGCTAAATGCAAATGAGAAATGGAAGCATATAGGCACAAAATATGAGCGCAGCTTACTTCTACATGGCGCTCACGATATTGGGCATGCTATGCAGGATTTGATGCTTGTCGGCTGTTCAAGCGTAGCCCTATGGGATCAGCATACGTCAGACGGGCAATTATTGATTGCTCGGAATTTCGACTTCTATATCAACGAGGACTTTGCTGAAAATAAGATTATCGAGTTTATCAAACCCTCGGAGGGCTATAATTTCGCAGCTGTTTCTTGGCCAGGAATGGTAGGTGTTGTCTCAGGAATGAATGAAAAAGGATTGACGATCAGCTTAAATGCGGGGAAATCACACATCCCGCTAAGTGGGAAAACACCTATATCCATTGTTGCGAGAACAATTTTACAGCATGCGAAGAACATAGATGAAGCAATTAATATTGCAAAGGAGTTTAAAGTATTTGTAGCAGAATCACTCTTAATCGGATCGTCCGAAGATAATAAAGCGGTTAATATTGAAATCAGTCCAAAGCGTTTCGATGTATACACTGTCGAGAATGATATTCTTTTCTGTACCAATCATTTTCAGTCAGCAACCTATAGTAAAGATAAAAGAAATCAAGCACATATTTCAAGCTCGCACAGTCAATACCGCCTAGATAAACTTAAAGAATCCATAAAGTCGAACAGAACATATGAACCTAAAGACTTGGCTCCGATTCTAAGAGATGTTACTGGAATGAGCAATCGTAATATCGGCTATGGAAACGAAAAAGCGCTAAACCAATTAATTGCACACCATGCAGTCATATTTAAGCCAGATGAATTAATTATGTGGGTTTCAAACAATCCCTACCAACTAGGCACGTTTGAGGCATACAACTTAGCAGAGATATTTAAAAGTGATCAACCGATTCAAGCGGTTAAAAGTCTTGAAATACCAGCAGATCCCTTTCTAGAAACAGATACTTTTGCTAATTTTCTAATATTTAGAAGGCAGCTACCCTTGTTGGAAAAAGCGATAAAACAAAAGAAATCATTGTCTGCTGAAGTATTAACGCAATTCGAAGACAGCAATCCAAATTTTTGGCTAACACATAAAGAAATTGCTGACTACTATTATTCCCAAAACAACTGGGAAAAAGCCGCTCAGTACTACGAAAATGTACTGACTAAAGAGATCAGTTCAGAAAAAGCAAAAGAATATATCCAAAAGCGCTTAATAAAAGCAAAGAAGAAATCATGATTCCAAGCATAGAAAAAAAAGAAAAGGCGGAAATACGCTCCTTCCAAAACGCTTTGCTAATTAAGCAAATTGCATATTTGATGAGTAATTCGCCATTTTATCAGCGGAAGTTCAAGGCCGAAAATATTCAGTTAACGAGTATTCAATCGATCGACGATTTGCAAAAAGTATCGGTCACTACAAAAACCGATCTTCAATTGTATAACGATGATTTCCTTTGTGTACCAAAAAAAGAGCTAAGAGATTATTCTACCACGTCAGGAACCTTAGGCGATCCTGTTACTTTTGGATTAACAGAAAATGATTTAGAAAGGTTGGCTTATAACGAGCTGTTATCTTTTGAATGTGCAGGTGTTGAAAAGGGTGATTTAGTACAGTTGATGACCACGATAGATCGCCGTTTTATGGCCGGGATGGCTTATTTTTTAGGACTAAGAAAACTTGGCGCCGGTATTATACGTGTCGGTGCTGGCGTACCACCCTTACAGTGGGACTCTATATTGCGTTATGAACCCAAATACCTGATTGCGGTCCCTTCATTCATTCTTAAAATGATAGAATACGCAGAAGAGAACAATATCGATTACAAAGCTTCTTCTGTCCGCGGTGTCATCTGTATTGGCGAAGCTTTACGAACTGCGGACTTAAAGCCAACACTTCTTGCAAGCAAAATCCAAGAGAAATGGCCTATCAAACTCTATTCAACATATGCTTCAACAGAGATGAGTGCTGCGTTTACAGAATGCGATGCCTTTCAAGGTGGGCATCAACATCCAGAGCTGATCATCACCGAAGTATTGGATGAGAATGATAAACCCGTGGCAGAGGGTGAATTGGGTGAGTTGGTGATAACCACGCTGGGGATTGAAGCCATGCCCCTTTTACGTTTCAAAACAGGAGATCTAGTCCGAAAATATAGCGATGCTTGCACCTGTGGACGCACTACTGATAGACTTGGTCCTGTAGAAGGACGCAAGCAGCAAATGATAAAATATAAAGGAACGACGTTGTATCCGCCAGCAATGCATGATGCTGTAGCCCATTTTAATGAGGTAAAATTGCACCTAATTGAAATCTCTTCCAATGAAATAGGAACCGATGAAATTCTGATTCGTATCTATTCAACGGATCAATCGGAGGAGTTTGCTGCCAAATTAAGAGATTATTTTAGAGCACGACTACGTGCCACTCCTCATATAAGCTTTGAGGAAGAAGTGACATTACAGAAGATTATACACAATCCATTAAGCCGAAAACCGATTAAATTTATCGATAATCGATAGATTCTTGTTAAAATGTGTTAATAACAATAGTCTATGAGACGAAAGGCACTCGAATTGCGTTAGGTATATAAAGCAAAAGTAATAAGAGTAAAAATTTCATAATTTAGGTTAATAATTGGTTTGGTAAAAATCCTGAAGCTCCCCGCTTCAGGATTTTTTATTTAACCTTAGAACCTACCGTATTCGTCGTAGACATCAAAAGGATCTCGACCATCGGCCATCGCTTTACGACTTCTCGCTTCTGCAGCAAACCATTCTTCCGCCATTTCTAAGATCTCAATGGTTCTTTCATATGGCACAACAACAACTCCATCGTTATCCCCGAAGATATAATCTCCAGGATTGACTACAATCATTCCATCAATCCCTTTCACGAAAATAGGAATCTGATAATCAACAATCATAAACCTTCCGTAGGCTTCTACCGGGTTTCTAAAGCGACAGAACGTTGGGAAATCCATATCAATTAAAATATTCGAATCCCTTGTTGAACCATCAATTACCGCACCGACACAGCCAACAGCAGCAGCAGCTGTTGCGCTAATTTCTCCAAATTGTCCACAGTTTAGATTTCCTTGCGTATCTCGAATCTGTATACAGCCGTCACTCATGCTTTTCATCAATCCCAATCGGATATTATGGGTATAAGTATCCATATTTGGGGTTGCTTTCCCGTGCATAGTGAAAGCATGCCCTGCCACCTTCATCGTGTGTACCAAAGGGTAAACTCCGCTATCCATTGCTCGTCCCTTTAACCCTACGCTTTCCATCGCGTCATAAACCAATCCGGTATATAACTTCTTAAAACGTTCTGCGATCTCTTGCGCATTGTAATTTACTTCAAATTTCCTCAACGGATAATCTCTCTTTTCCATAGTTAAATGTATAAATGTCAGTGATTTTATTAATTAAAGGCTCATCCCACCATCACAGTAGATGGTTTGCCCAGTGATATAATTTCCTAATTCAGATACTAAAAATGCGACGATCCCGGCACAATCTTCTGGTTTCGCAAAGCTGCCAATCGGTATCTTTTGCAGCATTGTTGCCGCATATTCTTCATTACTCAACGCTTCGATATTTCGAGCGGTCGCAACCACACCCGGCGCTACATTGTTGACCGTAATGCCCAAACTCGCATATTGCAAAGCCAGATTCTTAACTAAGTTGCTTGTTGCTGCTTTCATACTCGCATAAATTGCCATCTTCGGATGAGGCTTCACCTCTTGAACGCTCCCTAAAGTCACAATACGCCCCCACTTTGAATCTTTCATATGTGGAATAACGCGTTGCACTAACGCAATACTTGACCAAACATTCGTATTAACTTCCTGATCAAATATTGCTTTATCGAGCAATTCAAAGTCTATACGACTTTGTGTAGATGCGTTGAGAACAAGTATGTCGACATTACTCAATTGTGATTGTATGTGATTTAACTCTTCCATTCTACCCAGATCCCCAACAACAAATTCTCTGCATAAGCTTCCTTTTGGATCAATCTTATGGGCCGCTAATCGACATTTTTCTTCATCCGATTTATCATGGATGATAACTTCACAACCCATCGCAACGAGCAGGGTTGCAATTGCAAAGCCTATGCCCTCACATGAACCAGTTATAAATGCTCGTTTATTACTTAAATTGCCGAAATCCATATATCTCTTTTAAATTCCACCCACAATTGGAAACCAATCCGGTTTGTAAGCATCCGCATGAAAACGTGCATAGTAGTCACCTTTCTCCTCATACAAACGCTCATATTTCTCCATCTTCTCCTCATCGAGGTTTACCCCTAATCCAGGGCCGTCAGGCACCTTTATTTTGCCATCTACATATTGAAATAGTCCTTCTTGAATAATATCATCTGTTAAGTAGTGATAATGCGCATCACCCGCAAAAGTCATCTGAGGAATCGTTGAAGCGGTATGCAACATCGCTGCTAACTCAATTCCAAACTCCGCTCCGCTGTGCATTGCAATACCTAAATTGAAGGTATTACAGACCGCACAAAGGTCTTTCACCCCTTTGGGCCCCTCCCAATAATGGATATCGGTTAATACGATATCAACAGCGCCTAAACGAATTGCAGGCCCCAGATCATCGAATTTATTAGGATACATGTTTGTCGCAATGGGAATGCGAATCTGTTTGCGAACCGCAGCATTTCCCTCCAAGCCCCATGAAGGATCTTCGAAATACTCTATATTTAAATCCTCTAAACGCTTTCCAACTTTGACAGCCGTTTGTACAGACCAAACACCGTTTGGATCAATACGAAGACCAAAATCATCACCCAACTGCTTTCTACACAGTTCCAAAACTTTAGCTTCTTCCATCGGATCCATTACGCCAGCTTTCAACTTCATGGAGTTTACGCCCAGTTCTTCATGTAATTGAACACAGTAATCCGCCAAATCTTCAGCACGTTGATCATGCTTGCCGTCTTCACGATCATAGCGCCAGAACAAGTAACCGATGAAAGGAATTTCCTCACGTATTCTTCCACCCAAAAGATCACTAAGCGGACGACCAAGAATTTTCCCCTGAATATCTAAACATGCCATTTCTATTGCAGCATAAAGGCGCGCATTGGATAAATAATAAATACTGCGCAAGACCTTCATTTTGATCACTTCTAAGTGAAATGGATCCAAGCCGACGATCCTTGGTTTCAATTTCATTAATGCTGCTCGTTGATCGCCACCGCCTACTTCGCCAAGTCCAACAATCCCCTCGTCAGTAATAAGCTCTAAAATGGTTCTTAAAAAATAACCTGGATGAACTCCCGTATTGTGGCGCAATTGCGCCTTTAATGGAATTGCAACACATCTTACTCTTAAATCTATAATCTTCATATATCGTTTAAATTGATTGTTCAATGATTAATGCAGTATTGATTGTCGCCGAGACAATATTCTTTTCGCCATGTTCTACCAGTCTCGACAATGGTAAATACACACTAATGGAACCGATAACTCGACCTTTCGACTTGATGCCATAAGCAAAGCCAATGATATGTGTAGCGGTCACTTGTTTAGAGAAACCTTCATTTCTGATCCGTTTAATCTGCTCCCAGAACTTATTCAAATTGGTAGCCTCAGGCCATTCTTCCAATTTGGGTAAACCGAACTTCTCGATATGTTCCTCAAGTTCTTCATCCGGTAGATTCGCTAATAAAAAACGACCTGTAGCACTGTTGTATGCATTTTTTTCAATCGCTGACTTCACCATTAAATCACGTTCTGCATTCGACTGGTGGATAATCACCCGATTCTGCTTTCGCAATACCGCTAATAAGCATGTTTCATTTAATAAAAGGCGAAGTTGGTTCATAGGCTCAATACTCGCCTTCAGCAATTGGTCTTCAAAAGTGCCTATATGCCCTAAACGATAAATCATATAACCCAGCTTATATCCTTTTTTAAACCCAACCTGCTCAATGTAATTACGTTCGACAAGTGTCTTTAGGATATTTGCACATGTCGCTTGATTTAAACCTAAATAAGTAGCAATCGAGCTTAATGAATGTGGTTTTGTAGTATCGGATGCTATAAACTCGATAATATCAAAGGCCCGTTTTATCACCTGTATCATAATCCTATTCTTTTATGAAATATTCTCCTTCTTAAAAAACAGTTTCAGACCTAGAAATATCATCAATGCGCCGATCAAGTAGCAGATCGACAAAAGCGTAATTCCATAGGCCATATCAATTGTCATCCGTATATGTCCGAGTAAGACGGGCGCAAAAGCACCGACGACGAAGCCAAAAGATAACATGAAGCCGGTAGCTGCAGCGCGATATTTTGATTCGATCACGTCGAATAATGCGGCAAATAAATTTGAATCATAGACTCCTCGAAAGAAACCAAAGACGAACATGTATACATAGGTCCAAAGCAAGGAGTCACTTTGTCCAATCAAAAAGATAAATGGCGCGCCAATTAACAATCCGCTTACTTGTATTTCTAGTCGAATTGTTTTTCGATATTGCGCAAATCTATCCGCGATTTTCGCCCCTAATAGCACCCCGAAGAAAGCGCCTAAAAAGTGATATAGTGTTGAATTTAATCCCGAAGAGGCCAATGTCAAACTGTACTTCTCATGCAGATATGTTGGTATCCAAGTTAAATACCCAATATTCACAAAACACATAAAGCCAAAGGCGATACTCAACATAATCGCGGTCTTCGTCGAAGCAATACGTTTAAAGGTATCGAGTACCGCAGAATCATTCATTTCTTGCTGCACAGAAAGTTCAACGCTATCAGCCGGTTTATTTCGCATTCGCAGAAAAATAACGATGGCCCACAGGATACCAAATGCTCCAAAGACGTAAAATGCAACGCGCCAGCCATAATGTTCCCCTAGATATCCAGCAATAAATCCGCTTAAAATAACGCCAGCGTAAAGACTTGTTTGGTGTATAGCCATTGCAGTAGCACGCGTACTATCATGATATTTCGCTATCAATGAATTGGCAGCAGGATAATAAAAGGCTTCCCCTCCCCCTGTTGCAATACTGCGATAGATAATCAATGCGATTACGCCTTGTCCAATCCCAGTTAACAGCGTGCCAATACTGAAGACCGCTAAGCTCAACAAAAGAATCTTGACCTTATCCAACTTATCGCTCAAAACTCCTGCAACAGGAACCAGTAATCCATAGACTAACGTGAAAATGCTAGCAATCCAGCCTATCTGCACATCATTAATCTGTAAATCCTCTTTAATCAAAGGGATAACCACATTGAAAATTTGGCGATCCCCCTGATTTAAAAAGTAGGCTACCCAAAGTAAGAAAACCAGTTCCCATTTAAATGGGAACGAGCGGTTTGACTTATTGATTGATTCCCTCATCTAGATATTGACATCTTTTTTCATTTCCACAATTTGTTCACGGAAATTACCATCCTTGTCTTTCCAGGTTAAACGGTATTTACCTTTGAATCCACGGAACGAAATCTTATTGTTTTCAACCTTCGCATCAAGCTTTGTTTTCCATTCGGTATTCACTAAGTCGTTTAGCGCGAAATACGAAGGTTTAGGTTCCATATTTCTTGTGAATAGTCCGGAAGTTGTTGGCTCACCTGGAGCACCGCAATCATCCACAATATTCCACCAAGTAATACCCATCATTTTCTCCGTACTAAACCACAAACGGTAAAGGTTTCTTGCTACAACAGCTTGGATCTTACGTCCACGTTCATCATCGGCAGGCGCTGTAATGGTAATCTCACTAAGGTGGATTGGAAGATTGGCCTCACTCAAGATTTTCATCTTATCTTTTACAATGGTTGGCGTTTCAATATTTGCACCCTCCGCAATATCAAGACATTGCTTAGGATTAAATAAGTGCATTTGTGAACCTAGGATATCAATCTTCATCCCCCGTTTAATCAAATCCTTTGTTTGATCTAAATAGGATTTATCATTCTTATAGTCATTGATATTTAACAAAACATTCTTTGGAAACTGAGCTTTTGCAGTTTTGAAGGCAGCAAACGTGTAGTCACCAGGCATAATTCCATAATGACTTTTCGTAACCTTTTTACCGGGCAACATCACGCCCAAAGAGTAGTCCGTTGCACTTTCATTCACAACGTCCCAACTCGGAATACGATCACCATAATATTGTGCAATCTCTACAACACGACGCTCAAATTCATCTTCCATAATCTTCAAGAATCCAGGAATTCTCTGTTGAATTTGATCAGCTGTTAACTTTTTATATTCAGCACTCATATCCTCTTGGTCTTTATTCTTAGCCCCTTCTGGAAACCAGCCGTTGATAATTGCCTTTTCGTTTTCAGGAGCAAGATCAATTAACCATTCTGGGTGGTGCCACTTTCTATTTCCCCAAATGATCGGGTGTCCGTGCATGCGGACTCCGGCCCTTTCGCAAAACTCAATAACGGCCTCCGGCGAAGGACGACGCCAATGTGGTTGGCTCTTCGGATCTTTCGAGTTATTCCAAAAATCTTCCGAATCCCAGTATTCTTCTTTAAATCGTGGACGATCATGTTGCATTTCAAATTTCTTCCAATAGAAAGCAATCGTTGCTGAGTTAAATAAATCCCCAAATAGATTTTTATAGCGTTTATTTC
This sequence comes from Sphingobacteruim zhuxiongii, assembly GCF_009557615.1. Taxonomy (NCBI): domain Bacteria; kingdom Pseudomonadati; phylum Bacteroidota; class Sphingobacteriia; order Sphingobacteriales; family Sphingobacteriaceae; genus Sphingobacterium; species Sphingobacterium zhuxiongii. The sequence goes on along the minus strand of NZ_CP045652.1, from coordinate 1,392,965 downwards.
GTTCTTCCGTACCTAGTTGATCGTAATTAAAGATATGCGCACCGAAGATAAAGTCATGCGATATCTGCTCCACATGAACATTGGTTCCAGAAGCAGCATTGGAAATCTGTACAACAGCATTCGCTTTACGATTCTTATCAATATTCTGATCGATTTGCTTCTGCACATCATCATTCCACAATTTCCAGTAGCCCTCTTTCATGGCACCCTTTGCCTCCTGATAAGTTGATTCTTGTCCGTTGGCACTGGAACCTACTCCGAGAAGGGCTGCCAGCAGCGCCATACTTATGATTCTTTTCGGTTGATTTTTTAAGTTCATCATAATTTATGTTTGAAAGTGTTTAGTTTTTTAAATAGTGATATTTGTATCGGACTTTACCTCAACGATCTGTTCCATCGACTTCCCTTTCTTAGTTAGCCATTTGACTTTATACTTCCCTTTAAATCCGCGGAATGTTATTTGATTTGCTGTTCCAATTTTCTGATTTAAGCTGGTATTCCATTCTTTATGAATTAAGTGTTGTAAAGCCGCAAAGACAGGTTTACGATTTAAATTCTGATCCAAAATCCCAGAAAATGAAGGTTCTCCTTCAGCAGCACCGCCATCCGCAGCATTCCACCATGTTACCCCCATTATTGTAGGATGTGAAAACCATAAGCGATATAAGTTTCTAGCAATTTGAGCCTGTATTTCTCCACCATTTACACTAGTATCCGGGGCTGATATAGTCACCTCACTGATATGAATAGGCAGCTCGGCTTCATCTAAGACATCCAAAAGTTCATTGATCTTATCTGGCGTCAACTTCTTCTCGCCAGCAGCAATTGCTTTCGCCCCTTGTGGATTAAAAATATGGCTCTGAATCCCGGTAATATCCAATTTTGCGCCTCGATCCTTCAGATTTCGAATGATTTCAACATATCGACGTACCGGTGCAACTTCCCAATTCATATCGCAGTCATTCAGATTGAAAACCGCATTGGAAGGAAAGTATTTTGTCGCCCATTGAAAACACTTGTAGGTATAATCGTCAGGCATAATACCTCTATTCGCTTGATCTATAGGTTCATTGACGACATCCCAACGTTGAATCTTATCCCCATATCGCTCAGCCAATAGTTTGATGTGATTTTCAAATATTGGTTCCATCTTCTTTCGATCTGCTGGCATCCACTCCGGATGTCCCCATCTTCGCATTCCATAGATTATCGCATGACCGTTCATATTAATTCCGTTTTTGATACAAAACTCAACGACAGGATCTACAGGAGGACGGCGATAGATGTACTTACTGTCCTTGGTAAAGCGAGGTTCTCCTTGAGTAGGCTCTAAAGTTTTCCAATAAAATGGAACTGTGGCAGCATTAAAAAGCTGTGTAAAAAGCTCATTATATCGATTATTCTTCTCTTGTGTATCGAATTGATTAAACAGAAAAATATTGCTACCGAACACAAAATCATGTGCTATTTGTTCAACGACAACAGCGCTACCCTTTTTTATATCGGCAAAGTTTAACTTGACGTCAGCCTTCCTATGCTTTTCTATTCGCTCATCAATCTTTTGCTGCACATCTTGATTCCAAATATCATTATAGGCAGCGCTCATTACTTGCTTATTGTCTTGTGCTAAGCTAACTACGGCGTATCCGGTCGCAATTAGCGTTAAAACCAATCTATTTAACTTATATCTCATCGTAATTGTATTGATTTAAAGAAAATTAGTACCCTGGGTTCTGATCTTTTGCTGGATCTAAAGCTTTGTTGTAACTGAATTCATTATCAGGAATAGGAAACAATAAGTGCTTATCTTGAACATCAATTCCTTTTACGTCTTTAATCACTTGTTTTGCAATATTTCTTCGCAACAAGAACAACCAACGTTTCGCTTCATTCCAGTTTTCGTAGGTTAATTCCTTAGAAACGAGATTAAAAAACTTGTCTTTGCTATTATAATCTGCAAGGCTGTAATCAGAGCTTGCTGAAACCAAGGGGTCCAATCCATAAGCTCTTCGATAAATCATATTGACTTTATCTAAGGCATCCTGTGTCGGACCATTAACTTCATTGGATGCTTCCGCATATGCTAGCAGGATATCGGCGTATCGAATCAATGGGAAGGAGTTTCGTGCCCCATTGGAATTCGGAGCTTCCGAATCAAAGAATTTACTTGGAATATATGTTTCAAACTGAAGGCCTAAATCTTGCTTCAATGTATTATACGACTTACGAAGATCATTAGGATCCCAATTTGTGAAGACTTTATTATCCGCACGAGTATAAATTCCAAAATAGCCTCCCGCACCATGCATTTTCTGTCCATTAATCTTCGCATTTGGATGCGAACAGAACATTACAAATTCCCAACCTGCCAAGCTCGTTTGCTTAAAATAGAAGATCTCCTCTGTAGTCGTAATGACTTTAGGGCCAAAGATCTTTTCAAACTCTCCAGAGTTGGCTACGTTAACCAATGCATACTGCTTACTGTCAATCACTTCTTTAAGTATCGGCAATGCGCTATTATACTGCGCTAGTTGCATATAAACCTGAGCAAGTAAACTCTTCGCAGACCACTTACTCGGCGTGCCGACCAATCGCGGTTTCTCTGGAGCGTTCGCAATACAGTAATTTAAGTCTTCGATGATTAATTTATAGATATCTGCTTTTGCCGTTTTAGGAAGGTCCCAATCCAACATATTTTGCTCAGTACGCAAAGGCACATCGCCCCACAGTCTAACGAGATGGAAATAAGCGAATGCGCGAAGGAACTTGACCTCACCGATATAGGCATTTTTTTGAGCATCATCCATTGCAGATGCCTCTGGCAAACGATCCACTGCTATATTACAATCGCGGATTCCACCGTAAAGGCTACTCCAAACTCCGGAAGCACGAGTCACATTCGTTGGATCCAGCCCGACATAATCACTGTTGCTAGTCCAAGAACCGCGACCATATTGATAGTCTGTAAAACACTCCATCAAACCCGGAAAAGACATCGCAAATCCACTTCTAAACTTGTTTAGTGGGGCTAAAACGGCTGTTGCCGCTTCTGCTGGTGTATTATAGAAGGTTTCAGCAGCTACCGCTTTCGGATGTTCTTCCAGCCATTTACTGCAGGATGAACTTAAGCTCCCTAAAAGCACAAAACCCGCTATATATAGATTTCTTATTTTCATAATTGATTGATTTAAAATTGAACATTGATTTAAAATTGAACTTTAGCGCCAAATGAAATGGTCTTTACGTTTGGATACGTCAGGTAGTCCAATCCAATGTCCACATTGCCACCACGAGAGTTAACTTCTGGATCCATGCCCGAATATTTGGTAAACGTCAGAATATTTTGAGCACTCGCGTAGACTTTGAATTGATTACACCAGGTAATGCCCCATTTCTTCAATGGCAGATCATAGCCTAAAGCAATATTCTTCAACCGCAAATACGATCCGTCCTCAATATATCGACTGGAATATTGGTTTTTTATTTGTCTTGTAATCTTCGGATAAGCGGCCGCTGCATTTTGCTCCGGTGTATTGTCCGCTGACCAGTGGCTCTCCAAAACAGCTCTACGTAAATTCAATCCCATACCTTGGTCTAAATTTGCCGTCTCGCCAACATTAAACAAATCATTGCCATAGCTTCCTTGGAAAAAGAGATTAAGACTGATGCCTTTATAAGTTAAGTCTGAATTAAAGCCATACAAAAACTTAGGATGCGGATTACCTAGAATCATCTTGTCGTCAATAGAAAGCTTTCCGTCTTCGTTTACATCGACATAGCTCAAATTGCCATCGTCTGTATAGCCATTTTGCTGATAGGTATAGAATACACCCATCGGTTGTCCAACGCGAATTAAATGAATGAAGTCTTCAATGTATGCTAATCCAACAACACCTCCATAGATATCTTTACCCTCATTCAATTCAGTGACTTTATTTCTATTGAAAGAAATATTACCACCAAGTGCCCAACTAAATTCTTCGCGTTGATATAGCTGCCCCTCAACTAAGAGTTCAAAGCCTTTGTTTTGCATTTTACCAATATTCTTAATGGTTGTTCCATATCCTGAGGAAGGTGGAAGAACAACAGAATTCAATAAATCTGTCGTTTCCTTATTGTAGTAGTCCGCAGTAACGCGAATTTTATTTTGAAGGAAAGCAGCGTCGATACCAATATTATATTGGCCAGTTGTCTCCCATTTTAGATTGGATGGTAAAGTGGAACTTGCGGCATAAAAGGTTCCCATATCACCATTGATTGGTGTTTTTCCTTGACTCAACATGTTCATCGTCGCATATGGGCTAAGAGCTGTAGACCCTGTCTTTCCGTAACCAGCGCGTAGTTTTAAGTCACTTATCCAAGTTACACTTTTGATAAATTCCTCTTCCGAGAGACGCCATGCGAGCGCTAAGGATGGAAAGAATCCCCACTTTTCACCAGCACTATAGCGCGAGGAACCATCAGCACGTCCACTCACCGTTGCCAAATATTTCCCTAGGTACGAGTAATTGATACGACCTAAATAAGACATTAATGTCCATTCCGAAAAACCAGTCGAAGGCGTTCCAAAGACCGAGGCTCCCGAAATTTGATCCGTACCGGGAACATCACTTAAGAAACCCGTACCGCTCAAGAAGCTACTTTTTGATTGACTATTTTGATAAGTAAATCCAGCCGTAACGTCTAATCCATGTTTGCCATTAAATTCCTTATTATAGTTTAATATATTTTCATTTAAGATTGAAACATCGTTATTGTTAGAAACCGATCCCGCCGACGAACCATAGAGATATTTGGATGAAGTGTAGGCATCTGCTCGATAATCTAAGGTTTCAATACCTAATGATGAACGTATCGATAATCCAGGAATAATTTTATAAACCAACATCAGATTATTGTTCATCAAGTTGGCTCTAGTTAAATTGGATTGTTCATTAATAAGATTAATAGGGTTGTATAGCGCATTGGACATAAATGGATAGGCCAATTGCAGATTTCTATAGCTACCGTCATCATTGTACACTCCTAAAGTCGGCGGTGAAGCAATTGAACCACCAATCAGAGATCCCCCTCTGTTTCCGCCTCCACTGTTCTGCGCATCAGTTCCCGTCTTCGCATAAGCCATGTTCAAGTGCGCTGTAAAATGATCATTGAAACTATAATCTAGATTGGAACGAAGATTATATTTATCGTATTTACTATTCTGAATGATACCATCGCGATTCATAATCGAACCACTAATTAGGGCTTTAATTTTATCTGACCCGCCAGCGATCGATAGATTATGATTCTGAATGGGTGCATCAGTATAGACTAAGGATTGCCAATTGGTCCCCTCGCCTGCTGAATTGATTTGCTCTTGCGTAAAGTATTCTTTACCGTTATCGTTTTTCTGCTGGATATTATAGAAGCGCATATATTCCTGTGCATCCATTAATTCCAGTTGCTTAATCTGCGATTGTACGCCGTAGTTCCCATCATAGGCGATTGATGCCTTTCCTACTTTTCCGCGTTTCGTTGTAATCAGAACAACGCCGTTGGAGGCTCTAGATCCATAAATAGCCGTAGCGGAAGCATCCTTTAAGACTTCAACAGATTCAATATCTAAACTGTTGACCGATGAAGGATTACTTGGTATTCCATCGACCACATACAATGGATCATTTCCTCCGCGGATCGAATTGCTACCACGAATACGGACTGTAAAATTTCCATTGGGAGAGCCAGAATTGCTGGAAACCGAAACACCAGCCACTCGGCCTTGCAAACCTTGAATAGGATTTGGAACCACATATTCAGACATCTTTTCGCCACTGACCGAGGCAATCGAGCCAGTAACATCTTTTTTCTTCATGGTACCATAACCTACCACGACAACCTCATCGATAGATTCATCGCTGGGTTTAAGTGTGATGGTAACTTCTTTGCTGAGTAGGGTAATTTCTTTACCCTCATAACCGATTGAAGACAGTACAAGTACATCTCCTAATTTGCCGGGTATAACAAATGATCCATTGGCGTCGGAAGACGTACTTGCCTTATTCTGCCTATTTGTTATACTAATACCTGGGATCCCGGCCCCTTGTTCATTAAGCACTTTTCCTTTTACGTTTTCTTGAATTCCTGAGGGCTCAGCAAACACAAAAAGAGAATACAGAAAAAAGCCTAATGTAAGCGTTAAATAATTTCTCATAGTTTATAATTTTTTGTTGGTTAGGCAATTTTACATTGTAAAATTGTATTTGGTATTATAAAATCAATGTTAAAACATAGTATTTCAAAAACCAAATAGCACCTAAATAACCAGCAAAAAACAGCATGACAAACAATATATAAAACACTGTATATCAACACTATAAAGAATTTTAACTTTAATTCACCACACCTAACGAAACTTATGACCTCATTCAGCTCATTTTTACAATGTAAAATTGAAGCCTTTAAATAGCGCTAAATTTTGAAACGATTATCTAACCAACATGATCAAGTCTTCCCAAGTTACAGCGCTGAAGCCCTACCTCATCTCGACCAAATCAAATCCAAATCTAACCCAATTCAGAACGGTTAACCATTGGGTCTGAAAGGGAAGTGAAAGGGATGTAGGAGATACAAAAATAAAAGAGCCGCTAAAGCTAGCGACTCCATAAAATCAAGAGGCAGAATTTCTTATCGAAAGTCTGCCGTCTTTGACACCTATGAATGAAACTCTATTACAATTCTACGCTAATATTTAGTTTCCGCCACGCACTCGACCCTGTTCTTCACTCTTGCGATTCAATTTATCAAATGCTTTCCCATTGCTTCCAATCTTATAAGATAGCGACAATAGGAATGTTCGACTGTCAAGATTAAAGTGTTGATCCATGCGCACGTTTCCTGCGAATGACTCTGTACGATAGCGTTGAGTGTTAAACAGATCATTCGCTGCTATTTTTACACTCATTTTATCGGAACATAATTTTTTCATAATTCCAGCTGAAACATACCCTGATGATTTTTGCTTGAAAACACCATCTGACTGCGGAGATTGGTATCCAGCAATCACCTCGAGCGACCATTCTTTAGGAAATCTGACCGTGTTACTGCTAATTGCATTTACAGACCACTGTCTATTATCAATCACTTCATTACGGAAAGCGCCAAAATAGTGGTTCTCATGTAGCGTTACATTATTAATACTATGAAAGGATTTCACGGGGGAAATTGAGTAATTTAAATTGAAACCCTTATTTCGATAGCCTTCAATATTATGCAAACTTCGAATCGTGATATTCTGTGCTGGCAATTGCGTCAGCACACTCGTCATAACGTCTTTGACATCGGTGTAGAATAATGAAAGATGCAGATTTTGTTGCAGTGAATAGCTGAGTTCGAAATTATTGGCTAACTCAGGTTGCAAGGTCGGGTTCCCCTCCCAAAATACAAACGCATCTACATAAAATCGGAAAGGATTTAAATCTTCGTAGTCAGGACGATTGATTCGACGGCTATATGAAAACCTGAATTGATGATTATCGCTGAGTTTGAATCCTATTGCACCACTTGGGAACAGATTGGTATATTCCCTTTTACTAATCATTTTGTTCGTTAATTGATTACCATTTGCTCTCGTGTGCTCTGTTCTTAATCCTGCCATTAAGCTCCACTTTTCTAACTCCAAATGATAGTTCACATAACCCGCATGAATTTGCTCTTCATATAAAAAATGATTGCTAGTCCCAAGATCAGCCACCCATTCATTTCCGCGTAATGTATCATTTATTGCGTTGTTGTCTGCGTCCATCCAGCTACTCTTCCATCCTATTTCTACACGTTGTTTTTCAGCAATATGGTGCAAATAATCAATTTTTGCCACATATAACTTACTTAAGGAAGGTGTTGTATTCTTACGTTGAGAGGTGTAGGGCTGTTCGAAATCCGTTTTTTGGAATCTGCTCACAAGTAATTGATTCGCATCAAAATCTGCATCCATGTAGTCGAAATCAACGGCAAGTACATGTTCCTTCTTCCCTATCTTTTGCAACAAATTCAAATTGATATTATGGGAATTCCACTCACTAACATTACTATTGTCTGTTAACGAATTTGAGATAAGACGATTATCCTCGAACAAGACATTGTTATATCCCTCACTTAGGTTTTTATAAGTTCCAAAATTACCAGACCATAATACACCTAACTGAAGGCTTTCGGAGACCTGTACATCCATGCCAAATTTTGCATTATTGGTGTTTAAGGGTTCACTAGTTTGGGAATACTGCTTTGATTTCCGCGCAAGGCTCTCTGTGGGTAGTATTGAAAAATATCGATCAAATGTTCGGAATTCTTCTTCTCCTCTGTAGGCATAGTCATAACTACCGATAATATTAATCACTTTATGTTGACTATTGAAATTAACTCCAGCACCATATCGTTCCTTTCTCCCAGCACCGCCAAACGTATTAACCGCTAAATTAAAACCAGGCTTTTGACCATCTTTCAACTGCAGATTAATCAATCCACCCATTCCAGCAGCATCATATTTCGCCGAAGGGTTCGTAATCAATTCGACTGATTTTAATGATGTAGATGAAGTACCCTGTAATAGGGTAACCAGTTCTTTCTGCGAAAGATAGGAAAGCTTGCCATTGATGAGAATACCAACGTCGGATTTCCCGCGCATACTTATATTTCCATCCTCATCGACTTTCACTCCTGGAGCACGTTTTAAAATTTCCAGAGCGTTCATTCCATCCGAAAGAACAGTATTTTCTATGTTGATTACCAATCTATCAGATTTTTGCTCGATGAGCGGTCGATTCCCTAGGATGGAAACAGCATCCAATGCTTTTGATGAGGACTTCAACATAATCTGTCCTAAGTCAAGTAAGGAAGATTCGATTATGAGCTGCTCACGGATATAATCTTCATAACCTAAATAAGAAAACTTAATATGATAGGTGCCTTGTGTCAATTCCAGTTGAAATTGTCCATGGACATCAGTAACGATAGAAATGGGCCTCATCCCTGGTTTAGTAAGGCTAATGTTCACCTGGTCAAGTGCCTCATGTACGTCATTGACAACAAGCCCTTTTATTCCGACTATCTTTTGTCCAAGACAGTGAAAAGTAAGAAAAAAGAATACAGCTAACAATTTGAAACGGATCTTCATAATAATTAATGGAGTTACGAAAAAAAATAAAATATCTATTGTGACACTATATCGATGCGTTCGTTACTATTTCTGTGTTTTTGACAAGCTCCCGCTTTTGTACTGTGCTTCTTTTCTTTTTTCTTCTACCCCACCAGATGAGGAACCCAGTGACAGGTAACGAAGTAGCTATAATACCTGCAAGAAAAGTAGATAACTTCCCAAATTGGCCCCACCATTGTCCCATGTGTAGTTGCCAGATGAAATTATCTACCTTTTCATGAATAATATATGGTCGTTCTATATGGAGTTTTTCACCCGTGTAGCGGTCATAAGCTTCGATAGCGAGATTTTCAGTACTTTTTAAACCTGCCACTCCTAGATTAAATACGAAGGCACCAGACTTAGTGCGTTCGGAAACCCAAATGCCTGCATTTTCTTGTTCTGGATATTTTTCAAGTACTCGGTAGGCAAACGTAGCAACGTCGAGCGACTTTCGATTCTCATCATACTTTGGCATAATGTGATCAACATGCTCTCCCGATCCACCAAAAGCCTTACTCAATCCGTCACTTAGCGAATGGAAGAAAATAAAAATCCCAGTTACACTTAAAACAAAGCACAGTAGAAGTGAGTAGAATCCGTAGACATTATGTAAATCATAGTTCAGTCGTTTGAACTTTGCCTTCCATTTAATCGTGAAGGAATCATTTCTTGTTTTCTTTGTCCAACGCTTAGGCCACCATAAGATTAAACCGGTTATACAACCCAAGGCGAATATTATGGTCGAAATGGTGACAATCCAGTGTCCCATTTCGCCTGCAAGTACGGATGAGTGTAAATGAGCGGTAACAAAGAAAAAGTGCGCATTAGAATCTGATTTCAAAACCTCTGCGGTATAAGGATTAATATAGATGAAGGTTAGCTTTTTTGTCAACTTATGAAATGCTCGGATACGAATACTGCGGTTATCTTGTTGAAAAAACACCATCTGCGCAATTTGATAGTTAGGATCATATTGCTTTAGCGATTCGACAATCTTTTCCCCGGATGCTTTTTCTCTTCCGACTTCAACATAGCGAGCCTCCCCGGCACTATATTCCAATATCTCATCACAATAGACGATCAAAGTTCCCGTAATACATACGAAAACCAGTATGATTCCGGATATTAAACTTGGCCAGAGATGTAACCATGCGTTTAGTTTAGAAAACCATGATTTTCCCTTTTTCTTCGCGGGCACGCCCGCCGCTGCTGCATTTCCTGTCGATCTAAGTTTGAAGTTTGCCATGTCTTATTGGTTTAGGGAGCTGGATGCCTATCAACATCCAGCAGATTTGGTATAATATTTAGAACTTAAATGATAGATTTGCTAATATTTCAAATGGCTTTTGAGCTTTGCCATAGAAATCCCAATATTTGATATCTCCAAGGTTATTCAATTTAACTCCCACACGGTATTTCGGCTTGTCATAGAATGCTGTCGCATTGAATGTAGTATATGCAGGTACGGCAAACACTTCTTGTATATCTAAATATACCTTATCCACGTAATTAGCTCCTGCACCTAAACCGAAACCCTCAAGAGACCCTTGTAAAAATTTATACGAGGTCCAAATATTAGCAACGTTTTTTGGTGCCCAGTTTTTACGTTTATTCATGTTTGCTTCAATACTCTTAACATATTTAATGTCGTTGTAACCGTAGCCGAGAATAATATTCCAACCTTTAATCGGATTCGCAATAAAGTCAAATTCAACTCCTCGACTTCTTAATTTGCCATCTTGAACGTTTACGTCTGCAGAAACTAAGCGAAGCGAATTAGTGACGTCAATGTTGTAAAAACTCAATGAACTATTGATTCTTCCATCGAGGAATTCACCTTTTGCTCCGAATTCGTATTGATTCGCCTTTTCAGGTTTCCAATTCATCAAAACGGGCTGTATGCTTAAGTCATTATCGTTCGCTAAGCCTTGTGATGCAGCCATATTTCGGAAGCTATTCATGTAGTTAGCGAAGATGGACAACTGGCCTTTAATTGGCTGGTACACCAGTCCCAGTTTCGGCGAAACGGAAGTTTGTTCATACCCCTCCAAGGTTGTTGCAGTATTTTTCTTAGGGTCTTTATTTGGTGTAAAAGTATAAGCATCATCACTCATATGATGGTTTACGCTTAAGCTCAACATAACGAAAAGGCGATCTGCTATGTTTGTTACGTTGGAAACGTATCCCCTTAGATTTTTGTTACCAGATCGACTATACGAATCTCCTGGGCTTTGCTCGCCACGCGATTTCGCAATATCAGCTCTAGAAATTGGCGTCCAAAATGGATCTGCGATACCTACAGTGTCGAACGTTAGAAATGCAGGGGACATACTTTGGTCGGTATTTTTGTAGAACGAATAATCAACACCAGCAACCATTGTATTCTTTACATTGGCGACGAAATAGTCACCAACAAAATTTTGTTGTAATGAATTATAAGTCAAACTATATCGGTCGAAAATGCGATATCTTCTTAATATTTGCGAGTCATTTAAATAGGTGGGAACAAAAAAGATCGACTCTTTGTCTCCGCTTTGATTGAACTGATATGATGTTCTTGAAACCCAATGGTCGGAAATTTTATATGCAAGTTCCGTACTTATGTTCATATTGGCGCGAGAGGTTGTGATATCGTCGCTCAATAAAGCACGATTATAGGGCAGCGGGACTTTGTCCATCGTACCGTATGAAAGCTTTTCTGTATTTCGAATATACGCTAACAAGGTCTTCTCCGGAACATAGATATCAGCATCAAAGCTTACCGTTGTTCTATCGTTCGGTTTAAATAGTAAGCTGGCTGCAAAACCCATTGCTTGCTGTTTACCTGCATCTTGAAATCCGTTTTGGGTACTGCCCATGACATTAAATCTAGCAAGAGCTGTACGGTCTTTATTAAGAGGTGTATTAATATCGGCTGTCACACGGTTCATTCCCCAACTTCCTGTCGTATAAGCAACTTCACCGCGAAACGATTCAAATGGTTTTTTCGTTACTGAATTGACTACTCCACCGTAAGAGGTTACCTGCGCACCAAATAAAGTCGCTGAGGGACCTTTTATCACTTCAACACGTTCCACATTATATATTTCAACAGCTGTTCTAGGACTGCTTGGCAGTCCGTTACGCATCGTCACGTTAGCATTGAATCCACGTAAAAATACTTCATTACCGCTATCGTTCACACCGTTACTAGCCACTGCACCTGCCACTTGAGTCATAGCGGCATTGAAATCAGTAGCTCCCAACTCTTGAACCAATTCTTTAGTTATTACACTATAGACTTGTGCGTTTTGAAGGTTTGCCAAGGGCATTCTTGAAATATCATTCGTTTCTTTCCTAGCGAACTTATTCTTTTGAATATCCGAAACGATTACCTCTCTCAATTGATTGGCCTGCGAAGGAACAGTGATTTTTTCGACTTGTGTGGTTTGTCCATTCTGAATCTGAACAGGTATCTCGCGAACTGTATAGTTTGCATAGGTAATCATCAAAACATACTTGCCAGCAGGCGCAGAAAAGGAATACTGTCCCTCTGCTGTTACAGATGTTCCATATGCCGTACTTTTTAAATTAACCGAAGCATAAGATAATGGAAGACCATCTATTGTAAAAATTTCTCCTTCAATCTTGCCGTTCTGTTGTGAAAAACCAAGAATCGGGAGACAGATTAAGAGTAAAAGTAATTGAAAAATGTTGACGTTTTTAAAGGTGTAAATACTTTGCATATATTGTTTTTATTTAGAACAATTATAAATAATGGAGCAAATGTATTAGTTTTGGTTACCAGGAAATATCAAATTGCGAATTTTATTATATCAAAAAACGGATATTTTGAAGACCATTAGCATACAGCATTTTTACGAAGTAAATTCGTTTTCGAACCTTCTAGACTCTATCTCTAATGTAGATTGCGTTAGCGGTTATCATTTTCGAATTTTGAACAACGAATTTGTCAACGGGACAATGAAAACGCTAAATATTAACGATATTACCATTTGCTATCAAGAATGGAATATAAAATCTCCTTTTAAGTTAGCTATCGCACATCAACAGGAACTCATCAAGTTACAATTTGAGATTGAAGGTGATTCCAAATTTAGGAGTGCAGATCAGCAAAAAATTGATATCCCGAGCGGGCACTATCAGTTTATTTATATCCCTAACGCGAAAGGAGTTTTACATTATTCAACGTCTCGAAAAGTATTAGATATTCATATTCCTCTAGATCACATCTTAGCATTTCTAAGTTCGCAGGGATTAAGTGAAAAAGAAATACGGGACCATTGTAACTTAAGACATTTTAGTTTTTTCCATAATGCGCGTCAGATTACTCCTCAACAACATATTTTGATTCAAGAATTATTGAATCACCAGTATCAAGATGAGTTTGCGAAAGAATTTATTCGAATAAAGACCCTTGAATTGATTTTCTCGGCATTTAAAGACAATAATGTAGTCTCGACAGAATCGAGATGGCGCTTAGAGGACCGAAATATTCTAGCACATATAAAGAACTACCTAGACTGCAATTTCCAACAAGAGCTTCGACTGAAAAACATTGCCCGTCAGTTTGGGATCAACGAGAATAAATTAAAGAATGCTTTCAAGGAGCTTTTCCACGATACGGTGATCAACTATGTAAGGAAACAGCGTGTTCAACACGCACATCATTTACTGTTGCACAGCGACATGGATATTAAAGAGATCGCTTATATTAGCGGATTTAAGTATGCACATCATTTCTCGCAGGTTTACCTTCAACATTACCAACAACTTCCAAGTGCAACACGTCAATCTCTTAATCGCTAAAAACTAATTCATTAACGTTAATTCAGAACCAATTTTATTCGATATACTCTTCATTAAAGGCGGAATATTGTAGCGATCAAGATCTTTCCAAAATTCTTCAGTATAGCTACTTTTTTCTTCCAAAAACATCCAACGCTTATCATTGGGTTTTGATTGCTTGTACTGTTCTTTTGTTAAAAAGCTCCGTTCCATCACGTAGAATTCAGATGAGTAATCTCTTGGCATATGTCCGTGCTTCTTTTGTCGTTTCATCGACCCGGACACCGTTGATACTCGACTAATTAAATCGACAATAGATGGGTTTTTGAAGTTTTTCCCGTGATAGGATTCTGATCTTGTGACCTTGTTAACGTCGATTTGTATCCTAAAAAAACTAACATGAGCATTCTTCCCTGGTGGGAGCACATTATAGAAAACCTGTGTATTTCCATCGGCTCCTACTTGCGCATAGCCCATCGCTAAACCTTCCTTCTCGATTACGGTCCGATTTCCATTAGTCGTTAGAGTTGCGCCCTTTATTTTTCCAACGGCTTCCAATAAGCTCCTCCCTTGAATTGCAGCAACAGAAGGTTTGAGATACATTAATGATCCTTGCGTATCTTTCAATTCTTTGTTTGCCTCCTTGTTACTGAACAAACGATATTGATGCAATTCCATCTTCGTCTTCCCTTTGTTCTTATTAATCGGGATGTAGTAACTTATAATACCATCGTATAAATAACGAGAACGATTATTGAAGGTTTCATATTCTCTAAAATAACCTTTCAGAACAACGTAGTCATATTTTTCACGATCTAGTGCTTGTATTTCTTCTAAAGCAACACTTCGAGCTTGCATTTGAATAATGCTAGACTTCATAAATGCTGCATTGGAAATCTCCAGATTTAAATAAGAAATATGATTCAAGGTGATTGTTTTTGACTGATAGTCCGACAAAGAATCCAAATACACCCAACCATTTAAATCCGAAGAGCCTATTAACATTCCTGCATCCGTATAGATATTAACGCCCGAAATTGGATTATTACTCAAGCTATCGACAATCTTAATTTGTGCAATGGCAGAGAATATTGAAGAAAAAAAGATCAAGAAAAAGATAGAAATTCTCATATATGTATTGGATTCATCTGAGCTAAGATATACAATTATGAGAATTATCGATTAGTCTATTAACATTCTTTAACCTTAATCTTTTTTCGCAAAACTAAAATCTAAGGATTAAATATCAACATCATAAATATAATAAATAGCGCGATGTGCATTAATCCTACAATTGGTGAAGTTCTTCTGCCTAAAAAGGTCATCAAACTCAGTAATAGAGTTAATACGAACATAATGGTTTCTGCACCTGACAAACCAAAGTGTACCGTCTTCCCAGATATCAAACCAACGATTAATACAGCAGGAACAGTTAATCCAACGGTAGAAACAAATGCTCCATGGCATAAGTTAATGGCACGTTGAAATTCATTGTTTAATGCGGCTTTTACGGCTGTCATCGATTCCGGAGTAAATACAATGATAGCAATCAAGACGCCTCCCAAAGAGATTGGTAGTTTTGCTGCTTGAATTCCATAATCCACAACTACCGCCATTTGATGTGATAATAAAACAATAGGTAGTATCATTCCAAGTAGCAGAATTGAACGGATGATAATCTCCGATGTATTGGATTCGGATTTTTGTGAATTCACGGCACCGTCCGACATTTTCTCTTGTTGCAGTTCTGCAAAACGAATCTCCATCTTGCCCAGAGCTGGTTGAACATAATGATGACTATATTTAGTCATTTGAAAATATAGAAAAGCGGCATACAATAAAGCGACTAAAGCGGAAAGGATAATTGCCTGTATCGTGCTAAAGGCTCCATCGCCAGCGCCTACAATAAAGTTTGGAAGCATCATCGAAATCCCTCCTAGCATAATAATCATACTATGATAAGCCATTGCACCTTGGACGTTGTATTCTTGCTCGCCGAACTTCAATCCACCTAATAATAAGCATAAGCCCATCACAAGGTTCATAATAATCATCATCACCGAGAAAATTGAATCCTTACCAATCGTTGGATTATCCGTTGGTCCAAGCATGACAGCGGCAATTAAAATCACCTCGATTGAAACTATGGAAAGTGTTAAAATTAAGGTTCCGTAAGGCTCCCCTAACTTATGAGCTAACTCGTCGGCTTCCTTAACGACGCCAAATGCCGCGCCTATAATAGTTGCAAGCAATATTCCAAATATGCAGATGGCGGTCATATTGTTCATTTGCTCGTTCACTAAACCGTGACCGAAAAAGGTAAAACCAACAACAACCAACCATATTAATCCTAATCGAATCCAAGTTGAATTCGGGATGAGTTCCTTAAAAGATAATTTCTTTATTGTATTCATGATGCTCTCTTATGCTTTACAAATTTTGAAAACCTTGCAAAAATACGTGCTCCAATTCGGCTCGAAATTATCCTGGGATAATTAAAATTCAATAAAAACTACTTCTCTTTTCGAATTCTACTCAGGCTGACGGGTGTCATACGAAGAAATGAAGCAATGTATTTTAGTGGTATTCGCTGTAACAATGCAGGCGACTCCATCAATAGTTCTTCATAGCGCTCCTTTGCAGATTTAAGTTGGGAAGAAATCCATCGTCTTTCCATCTTCAACAACTCGCCTTCCACAATGACTCGCCCAAGATTGGCGATATGAATATCCTTTTGATAAAGACTTTTCAATGTCTCCATTCCAATAGCATACAGCGTGCTATCTTCCATCAGTTCGATATCTTCATAGGATTTCAAATTCTCTACATAGCTGCGCATCGATAATACGATATCTCCTTCGAGTCCAAACCAAAAAGTAATGTTCTGATCAGGTTGAGGTGAATACGCTCTCACCGAGCCTTTAGTTAAGAAAAACACTTTACGTTCTAATCGATCGGATTCCAATAAGATATAGCCTTTGGGATACGTTACACGATCCATTTGACTTAAAAGCAGTTCCAATGATTCTGGGGGTAGTTCATAGAAATTATTGATAACCTGCTCTATTGTCATTGTTTGCGATTTATTAACCAAATTGGTTTTAAAAGAAATATACTCTAAAATAAGGTATTTGTTTAAAATGGATGTGCTAAAGCTCACTTTCTAAGAAAAATTTCAATTTATTTTTTTGATTATTCAAATACTTTATACATTTGCCTAATTTAAAATTGGTCTAAATAAACAAACATCTACCCTATATGCGCCAAATTGGACTCCTTATAGTTTTTGCCGTTATTTCTCAAGTTGTTGTTGCTCAAACTCTCAACGTATCTGTGCAGAATCAAAATAAACAGCCTATAGCACATGCTAATATTCTAGTCAACAATAAAAATGTAGGGTATGTTAATGTCAATGGGCAAATAACTTTAGACTTAAGTACCTATCAAGCTCCTTATAGAATTCAAGCTTCTTACATTGGTTATAGTACAAGCACGAAGACTATTACAGCGCTCGGTACACAAGACAGTCTCATTTTTGAACTATCCGATAAGAACAAGTTAGATCAGGTGGTTGTGACTGCCGGCAGAAAACCAGAACACTTGTCAACTGTCCCCTCCTCCATTACCATTTTAACTGAAAAGGAAGTTCAGGCGCAAAGTCAAATCAACAACAATTTATCTAATATTCTTGGCGCCACGGTTCCCGGATTGGGAACAGCTACAAATAAAGCCACCAATTCCGGACAAACGTTAAGGGGCCGTGCGGTATTAGTACTTATAGATGGTATCCCACAATCGACACCTTTGATGAACGGTGCGAGAGACATTCGTACAATTGACCCGAACGTCATTGAGCGCGTAGAGGTTATCAAAGGAGCGACCTCCATCTACGGAAATGGTTCTGCAGGAGGTATCATAAACTACATCACAAAAAAGAGTCCTGAAGAATCGAAGTTAATCCAAGGTATAAGTAGTGTTCGTGTCGGCAATAACCCACTTCATAGTGATGAAACTATGGGTTACAAGTTCTCACAATTATTGTACGGACGCAAAAACAAATTTAGTTATACGCTGAGTGGATCGACAGATTATACCGGTCTGCAACGGGATGCTGATGGGCTACCCTTAGGTCAGACAGATGGTTTATCCAATTCTTACCAAAACAACGCCTTTATCAAACTAGGCTACGACATCGATTCAACCTCCTCTATCGTTGCCTCTTACAATTATTATAACAGTAACCAACACGCTAAATACATCAGTCAAACCGGTAAATACGATCTCAATCCTACTATTGGCATCAAAGGTGTAGATCCAGGTAAACCGACGGGAACTCCCTATAATCATAATGCAATGATTAATTATAACAAGTCGGGGATATTTGGAGAAAGTTCATTGCAAGCCACTTTGTACTATAATACCTTTCGCTCCATGAATCGTTACGTCGAAAAAGGAACAGCGTGGTTTGGCCCCGGTCAAACACAGATTAACTCCGAGAAAAAGGGCGTTCGATTGAATCTAAATACGCCATTCCAGATTTTCAAATCAGCAGCCGAATTGACCTATGGATTGGATTTATTAAACGATGTTACTGATCAAGATTTAACAGATGGACGCGTCTATATTCCACATATGAATATGTTTAATCTAGCACCTTATGCGCAATTGAGATTGGATATTGTCGAAAATCTTATTTTGAAAGGCGGGGTTCGGTATGAAAATGCCACAGTGAAGATCGACGATTTTAATACGATAGCATCTGGACCCAATAATGAAGGAAGTATTGCCGTTAAAGGGGCTAAGATACCTTACAAAGGCGCCACCTTCAACGCAGGACTGCGATTTAACAAATACGAGATTTTCAATCCTTTCGTAAGTTTCTCGCAGGGCTTTGCCATCAATGAGCTTGGACGTATTGTACGACGCGCAACTGACAGTGATTTAGATAGTATAAAAACTGATCCGATAATCACCAATAACTACGAAATAGGATTTTCCAGTCACTATAGCATCTTTAACCTCACCGCGGCATACTACTATAGTGATTCCAAACTGGGTGTAGAACTAGTAGATCAAGGAAATGGTATTCTAGTTGCACAACGCTTACCTGAGGTAGTACAAGGTTACGAAATTGCACTAGATGCTCGTTTAAATAAGACGTGGACTGTCGGAGCAACATACGCTTATGTCGAAGGTAAATCTGAGCAGGATAATGGTACAAAGACATACTTAAACGGCTCAAGAATCGCTCCTTCAAAAGCGACAGCCTATCTTTATTACTCACCGAATGATAAGCTAAACCTACAATTGCATTGGCTTTATACGGGCTCGAGAGATCGCTTTGCTGTCAATGACAAAGGCGTTTATAAAAGCTCTGAAGGTTCTGTATCATCTGTGTCGATGTTTAATTTAGCTGGCTCTTATCAATTTAATCAAAAATGGTCAATGGGATTAGGGGTAGAAAATCTATTTAACAAAGATTACTATCCAGTAGTTAGCCAATACCGCGCATTAGATGCAGAATACGTCAAAGGAACAGGCACAACGGCTTCATTAACGCTTAACTATAAATTTTAATGTTTAAAACAGTATCCCTTTGGCTCCATAAATGGATGGGCATACTATCTGGTATTGTCGTTTTTATACTCGGCATCACCGGCTGTATTTATACCTTCCATGATGATCTGAAGTTGATCTGCTATCCGCAAAAATATATTTTAGTATCGCCAGGACAGGCACAAGCGCTAAGTTTAAGCGAGTTGTCTGCAATTGCGAACAAGAGTCTTCCTGATGGAGAGAAAGTATCACGTGTGGACTTATTCCCTGCAAAAAACCGCTCTTGGATATTTCGGGCTCAAGCAACAGATGAGAATGCATTCGGACACTGGAACTACTATACTTATTCCAAGAGAGTATTCGTCAACCCCTATACTGGTGAGGTGTTGGCTATCGAGAACTCAAAAACTGAGTTTTTCCAATTAATGCTTCAATTGCACATGAATCTATTATTGGGAAAGAAAATAGGTCATCCGCTAGTAGCCTACTCGACTGTACTATTTGTTTTCATAATGTTGACCGGCGTTATTCTATGGTGGCCAAAGCGCTGGAAAAGCAATAAAATTAGTCGAAGCTTCTGGCCAAAATGGTCCGTTAATTGGAAAAGATTAAATCACGACCTACATAATATCATAGGCTTCTATTCCTTGATTCTGGGGCTTCTTATCGGAATCACAGGTTTGTTCTTTAGCTTCCCGGCGTTCAAAACTTGGGCAGGCGATCAACTTGATAAGCTTACTTCAGGTAGCACTGCGATTGAAAAAATTGAGCCACTCAACATTCAATGGGGTAATAATCCTTTAGACGATGCGCTTAGCAATTTATTAAAAACATATCCTAATTCTGGGATGATGTCAATACGCCTCAGAAAAGAAGATGCTGCAAGTTTTGATATACAAATCCGACTAGAGGAACAAAAGACAAACAAATTCAAGTGGTATTATTTCGATAAAAAAGCTTTGACATTAGATAAAGTCATCAGTCATGACAAGCAGACAGCGGGTGAAAGGTTAGGGTCTTTAAACTTCGATTTGCACACTGGAAATATTGCAGGTTGGCCTACGAAAATACTAGCCTTTATTATTTCCCTTTTCTGCGCTAGTTTACCTGTTACTGGGTATATTATCTGGATTAATAAATCCAAAAAAAGAGTAAAAAGGAGAATTTAACGACGATAATTGCCGCTGTAAAAATCTTATTTCTCACCCGTGAAGGCCTCCCTCGAAATGTAGCAAGTTGCCATCCATTTTTATATCACTTTTACACTCTCCATTGAAGAAATAATTGCTTATTAAAAAAATATGTCTAATTTAGTCTTGACTTTAGGGGTGTCTACATTGTTGTAGGCTGAGATTTTACCCTTATAACCTGATCCAGATCATACTGGCGTAGGGAAAAGTAAGATGTCAACATGGGTGCCGTATGCATCGATGTAGCCATTCCTAAAGTTTTTACCCAAAAAAACATTTTAGGAATGGAACTAACAATAAACAATCAGTCCAAGTTTTACGAAAATATACCTGCCAATTTAGCTGCTTTGCTATTGGCTGAATTCGGCACTTTACGAAAAGGAATAGCTGTTGCATTAAATCATCAAGTTATTCCAGCTAGCGCATGGCCGAATACTCCCCTATCTGATAAAGATCAAATTCTCATCATTACTGCAACGCAAGGCGGTTAACTTCTAATCCAATCTAAATACGATATGAAAGAACAAACAATTTCAACGCAAGCTTTTCCTAATTCTAAAAAGATTTATCTTTCTGGCGAATTATATCCTATTCGTGTCGCTATGCGCGAGATTTCACTTAGTCCAACAAAACTAAGCAAAGGAGGAATAGAAGAAAACCCTCCGATAACGATATATGATACCTCGGGGCCCTATACGGATGCGCAAAAGAACATTGACATTCGCAAAGGAATCGATCGAATTCGTGAACCTTGGATACTCGATCGTGAAGACGTTGATATCTTGGCAAACATCAGTTCGGATTACGGTCAAACTCGTTTGAATGATGCTAGTTTAGATCAACTGAGGTTTGCCTATAGTCATCGCCCTATGCGTGCGAAAGCGGGGGCCAATGTTTCTCAATTATACTACGCGAAGCGAGGCATTATCACTGCCGAAATGGAATATGTTGCAATTCGTGAAAACCAACGAATTGAGCAGCTCGAAAGTGCTACACCTGGAATGGAGCAACAGCATATTGGTGAAAGCTTTGGCGCTCAAACGCCAAAGAGTAGAATAACTCCTGCCTTCGTTCGTGATGAAATTGCCGCCGGACGAGCCATTATCCCAAACAATATCAATCACCCAGAGAGTGAACCTATGGTGATTGGCAGGAATTTTCTCGTAAAAATCAACGCCAATATCGGGAATAGCGCTGTGAGTTCAAGCATTGAAGAAGAAGTAGAAAAGGCGGTTTGGGCATGTCGATGGGGAGCGGATACGATCATGGATTTATCAACCGGTAAAAATATACATGAAACTCGGGAATGGATCATACGTAATTCTCCTGTTCCGATCGGAACAGTGCCAATCTATCAAGCGCTAGAAAAAGTAAAAGGAATCCCTGAAGATCTAACCTGGGAAATATTTAAAGATACCCTGATTGAACAGGCAGAACAAGGTGTTTCTTATTTCACAATACATGCTGGCGTTTTACTACGCTACATCCATCTGACAGCGAAACGCGTTACTGGTATTGTGTCTCGTGGGGGGTCTATAATGGCAAAGTGGTGTTTATTTCATCATAAAGAAAACTTCTTATATACGCATTTCGAGGAAATCTGTGAGATTATGAAGCAATACGATGTAGCTTTTTCACTAGGTGATGGCTTGCGTCCAGGGTCTATTGCCGATGCGAATGACGCGGCGCAATTTGCAGAACTAGAAACCTTAGGTGAACTTACTAAAATTGCTTGGAAACACGATGTACAAGTAATGGTTGAAGGCCCAGGTCATGTCCCGATGCACATGATCAAAGAAAACATGGAGAAGCAATTGGAAGAATGTGCCGAAGCACCTTTTTACACCCTAGGTCCATTAACCACCGATATTGCTCCCGGTTATGACCATATTACCTCCGCAATTGGGGCAGCTATGATTGGATGGTATGGTTGTGCAATGCTGTGCTATGTTACCCCAAAAGAGCATCTTGGTTTACCAAACAAAAAAGATGTTAAAGATGGCGTAATAACCTACAAATTGGCCGCTCATGCAGCCGATTTAGCAAAAGGACACCCAGGTGCGCAATATAGAGATAATGCGTTAAGTAAGGCTCGATTTGAATTTCGTTGGGAAGATCAATTCAATCTTTCGTTGGATCCAGATACGGCTAGAGAGTTTCATGATGAAACATTACCTGCCGACGGGGCTAAAGTTGCTCATTTTTGCTCCATGTGTGGCCCTAAGTTTTGTTCAATGAAAATTACACAAGAAATAAGGGAAGCTACAGAAGAAGGAATGCTAGCGAAGTCTAAAGAGTTCATCGAGTCAGGAAAAGAGATTTATTTATAATGATTGTTATCAGCAATGAATTTCCCATTGATGGAGAAGTCAATACGATGAGGCAATTACTCGAACTTGGCGTTATACTACACATTCGTAGACCCTTGATAGACAGGGGAAACCTAGCAAAACTGATCGTTGCACTAGGCACCGAAAATCTCAGTCAAATTGTATTACATCAACAGCATAGTTTGGCCGCCGAATTAGGGATTAATCGCTTACATTATAATAGTCAACATCGTAGTAAGATCGCCGAACAAGCAGCTATTGACAAGTTTAAGTATTCAACTTCAACACATGACATAAATGAATTTAACGCATTGACTGGCCCTTGGAATTATGCCTTTTTAAGTCCAATGTATGCTAGCTTATCTAAACCCGGTTATGGTGTTTCTACCTCTGTAAAACATCAAATAACTGAACGTCAAAATAAGCGCGTTAAATTGATTGGTCTGGGCGGAATTGACCAACATAATATGGCAGAAGTCCTAGCCCTGGGAGCTGACAACATCGCCCTCATGGGAGCTATCTGGCAAACAAAACAGCCAATTCAGTACGCTATAAAATGTCAACAAATATTAAAAAACATTCAATGCCAAAAGGAATATTAGAGTTACCTCGATTAATGTTTATCTCTGCTGGCGACACCGCAGATGCGCAATTGCACGGAATTCGCTTAGTCTTAGATCAGGGTGTTCAGTTTATACAAATTAGATGGAAGAATGCTAGCATTGATGAACTAGAGGACCTTGTCAATCAAGCATTCCAAATTTGTAAATCTTATAATGCACTATGCATCGTTAATGACTTTCCGAGTATTGCAAACAGCTTCCACTGTTCGGGGGTACACTTGGGTCTAAACGATGAATCGGTAATTGAAAGTCGCAAACTTCTAGGATTCGAAAAAATCATTGGTGGAACTGCGAATACACTTGCCGATCTAAACCAACGAATTCAAGAAAAATGCGATTATATCGGACTTGGCCCCTATCGATTTACTTCAACCAAAGAGAAGTTAAGCCCCATTTTGGGTCTTCGAGGCTATAGAGAAATTATCGCACAGCTTGAATCGAACCGCATCCCGCCAATATATGCCATTGGTGGAATACAACTAAACGATGTAGAACAACTGCGCGCATCGGGGATTTATGGGGTCTCTATGTCGAGTTATTTACTAAAAAATCATAAACAGATACCACAACTCAACCAATATCTTTATGGATAATTTAAATATCGCCAACAAAGAATTCACTTCACGCTTGTTTCTTGGTACTGGTAAATTCGGTAGTTACAGGCAAATGCAAGAAGCAATTCGCACTTCTGAGTCGGAACTAGTAACCTTAGCATTAAAACGATTGGATCTCAAAAATCAAGAAGAGAATCTATGGTCATCTCTACAGCTTCCAGGGGTGAATCTACTTCCGAATACATCGGGTGCTCGAAACGCTAAAGAAGCAGTACTTGCGGCTCAACTAGCAAGGGAAGCGATGGAAACGGATTGGTTAAAGTTGGAAATTCATCCAGATCCTCGATATCTCCTTCCCGACCCTATTGAGACATTAAAAGCAACTGAAGAACTCGCCAAGCTTGGCTTTATCATCCTACCCTATATACATGCAGACCCTGTTTTATGCAAGCATTTAGAAAGCGCGGGAACGGCTGCTGTTATGCCATTAGGATCGCCGATTGGAAGTAATAAAGGATTAAAAACCCTCGACTTTCTAGAGATTATTATTGAACAGACTAGTGTGCCAGTCATAGTGGATGCTGGTATCGGCGCGCCTTCAGATGCGGCAAAGGCTATGGAATTGGGAGCCGACGCTGTATTAGTCAATACAGCGATTGCAGCAGCTAAAGACCCAATTGATATGGCGGATGCGTTTCGCTTAGCGGTTATCGCTGGTAGAAAAGCGTTTTTATCAGGATTAGATTCTGAACGTCGCGCTGCTGAGGCTTCAAGCCCGCTTACTGCATTTTTAATGGAGGATTAATGATGTCAGAAAAACGATTTCAAGATATTTTCAATACATATAACTGGGAGACTGTTCAGCAGCGCATTTATAGTTGTACAGCATTGGAAGTGGAGCAAACATTGAGAAAATCTAGAAAAACATTAGATGACTTTCTGATTCTACTCTCTCCAATTGCAGCTAGCTATTTGGAAGAAATGGCACAACAAGCTCAGTCATTAACACAGCAAAGGTTTGGCAAAACTATTCAGCTTTTTGCGCCTCTATATTTAAGCAATGAATGTCAGAATATCTGCACGTATTGCGGGTTCAGTATGGACAACAAGATCAAAAGAAAAACCCTCAATAATACGGAGCTGTTATTGGAGGCAATGGCCTTAAAAGCGATGGGTGTCGAACATGTTTTATTGGTAAGTGGCGAAGCTAACAAAGTAGTGGACAGCGTCTATTTTGAAAATGCCTTAACGTTACTAAAACCGCACTTCTCTCAAATATCGATTGAGGTACAACCCCTAGAAACCGAAGCTTATCGAAGCCTTCGAGCAGCAGGTTGCCATGCGGTTTTAGTATACCAGGAAACCTACCATCAAGAAGTCTACAAGCAATACCATCCAAAGGGGAAGAAATCAAATTTTGAATATCGATTAGATACACCTGATCGAATTGGTTATTCAGGAATTCATAAAATTGGTCTAGGGGTCCTATTAGGTTTAGAGGACTGGCGCATTGACAGCTTTTTCAACGCTGCCCATATAGATTACTTACAGCGTAAATATTGGCAAACAAAGTATTCGGTTTCATTTCCAAGATTGCGTCCGGCTCAGGGAACAGTTGAACCGAATTTCATTATGGAAGATCGCGACTTATTACAGTTGATCTGCGCCTACCGAATATGGAACCCAGATTTAGAGATTTCTATTTCTACACGTGAACGTGAGTTATTTCGAAATCATATCGTACAAATCGCTGCCACAAGTATGAGTGCTGCCTCAAAAACAAACCCGGGAGGCTATGTAGTTGACCCTGAATCCCTCGAACAATTTGAAATCTCCGACGAACGGAGCATGGAGTCCATCAAGAATATGATAAAAAAGGTAGGCTATGATCCAATAATGAAAGATTGGGATAAACTTTACAGTGGAATTTGATCTATGAATCAACAAGAAAAGATATTCGAGCGATATAGTCGTCAAATATTTATTGATGAAATAGGGCCTGCGGGTCAACGAAAGATTATGGAAGCAAAGGTATTAGTTATCGGTGCTGGGGGTCTGGGGTCTCCTGTTATTAGCTATCTCGCAGCAGCTGGTGTTGGCGTACTGGGCTTGGCTGACTTCGATCAGGTTGAGCTACATAACTTAAACCGTCAATTTATTCATTGCGAAGCCTCTGTTGGGGAACTAAAAGTGAATTCTGCCGCTAATTTTGTACGCAATTTAAACAGCCAAGTACAGTTTATTCGACTCTCTGAGAAAATTTGTAATGACAATATCGATGAAATTCTAAGTAACTACGATATCGTTATTGATGGATCTGATAATTTTGACACTCGTTATCTTGTAAATGATGCTGCAGTAAGGTTGAAAAAAACGCTGATTTATGGCACTATACAGTCCTTCGAAGGACAAGTAGTTTTATTCAATTATAAAGGATCGAAAAATCTTCGAAATCTATTCCCAGAGGCACCACTTGCTGACGAAGTTCCTAATTGCGATAGAAATGGTGTTCTTGGACCATTGCCAGGAATCATCGGGAGTATGATGGCAATGCTCGCACTAAAGGTTATTTGTAATCTCCCTGTTCCAACGAATCAACTGACTTTGATTGATACTTTCCATTGGAAATTTACTCAAATTGCATTCTAACCATAGAGCAAAACAAGCATCCATTCGCTTTATCCAACTTAGAATTTCTATTCTTATCATTATTTAAAAGAGCTGATTTTCAAAGTGGAAAATCGGCTCTTTTGTTTATCGCTTTAAAAACAAGAAAAGAAAAGCGATAGTATAAATAATAAAAGGTAATTTAAGACGAAAATTATTATATCCGTAAACCTCAAGAGCATTAGCGAGTAAGCGTACGAAGATAATTTTTGACTATCGAACCTATGCAGAATGAATAACATGGAGGAACGTCCTGAAAAGAAAGCGAGAAAAGTGACCGCTGGACCGATCCGGGAAAAAGCCCGCACAATGGACAAGCTTATCGCAGCAGTTGGAAAAGTAATTAAAAAACATGGGTATCCGGGTTTAACAATTGCCAATATTGCTAGTGAAAGCGGTTTAGATCGAAAACTAGTTTATACGTATTTCGGTACCTTAGATAATTTGATCGAAGTTTATATCACACGTCAAGATTACTGGAAATCAAAAGCAAATCAACAAATAGAATCGCTATTACAAGCGGAAACGCTGAGTAAGCTGGCCATGGTTAATTTGCTTCAAGGTCAATTTGACGAAGTTTTGAATGATAAAACATTACAACGTATCATACATTGGGAGTTGGGTGTGAAGAGTAAACCGCTTCGTAAGCTTGCAGATGCGCGCGAAGAAATTGGAGAACAATTACTAAAGAAATTTGAAGCTACCTATCCAAATAAGGATGTCGATATTCGTGCACTGTTAGCGATTCAGACCGCCGGTCTTTACTATCTTGCGCTACACGCTAAATCCAACGGCAGCACGTTCTGCGGAATTGACCTAAATACAGAAGAAGGGAAAAACCGAATTCGAAAAAGTGTAGAAACGACATTAGAGCATCTAATTAAGAGCGCTAAAGATGGAAAAGTCGAATAAACTTGGAATCATGAAACGAACTATTCTCATCGATGATCATGTATCACTTAAATTTTTAGTCGAAAGTGATGCTAGAACCATGTTTAATTACATCGTCTCGCAGCGAACATATTTAGGAGAATGGTTGCCTTTCGTTCAATTCACACATCAGGTAAAAGACAGTAAGGGCTTTGTCGATATGGCCATAGAGCTTCGCAAAAATAAAAAAGACTACGTCTACAAAATCTGCTATGATAACCGGATGATAGGTCTAATTGGCACAAAAGATACCGATTATTTAAATAAGAACACGGAGATTGGCTATTGGATTTCGAGAGACTTCCAAGGAAAAGGAATCATGACAAAAACGGTCGAGAAGTTATCGCAAATCATATTCGATACCTTAGGTATGGAAAGAATTCAGATCTGCTGTGCAGTTGGCAATGAGCGGAGTATTGCTATTCCTAAACGCTTAGGATTTACACAGGAAGGTATTAAGCGAAATGGTGAATGGGCAGGAAATCTAGTTTTTAGAGACTTAATCGTATTTAGCAAACTTAAATCAGATCGTAAACTTTAATGGAAAGAGAATTGAATTGCTTGTATGCAAAACGTGTAAATCACTATAAGCATTTCTTAAAAAATAAAAGGGGAGATAAATAGTTAAAATCAACCATTTATCTCCCCTCCTCATCTCTTTGAAGTACAGTTTAGAGCAATATAAAATTTAATTAGATCTTGCTTCCTTCATTGGATTCGATTCATTTGACTGTCCTCTTACATTTCGTCCATTCTGCTTGAAGATTTCAAATTGAGATGGTCTAGCTTGGCGAGGCCATGAATTGTTGGATTCATCAATATCTGCAGTCTCTCGATAAGGGTCTAAACGAACGCTAGCCACCTCTTTACTTTTAGCAAATACTTTGGTAGCTTCGAGTTCATTATGACGCCATATATAAGCTGATATACGCTCGAGTTCTTTCGTGCCATCCGTATAGTTCCACTCGATGATCAATGGCATCACTAGTCCGCCATTATTCTTAAAGCTTAACTCGTAAAACGAAACCTTGCCATCGAATATATCCTTTTCCTTCTGATTCAATCCATTATAGAATTGTTGATAATTTGTTTGATTCACTGGACGCACAGCAAAACGATCCCATTTATTGTAGAAATCTAGCAGAGAGGTATCTTTTTCAACTAAGAAGGCCATGTTGTCTTCCATGTTACGCTGTCTGCTAATTGTATTTAAGTCTTTTTCAAATGCCTCTTTTTTCGATTTCTGATCCTGCGCAGGGTTACCACCACTCATTCTGTATTGAGTTACATTCTCTAGTGAAATCTCTACAGGATCTGTTCCGAAAAACCATCCTCTCCAAAACCAGTCTAAGTCTACAGCAGACGCATCTTCCATTGTCCGAAAGAAATCTGCAGGAGTTGGATGCTTAAATGCCCATCGTTGTGCGTATTGTTTAAAGGCAAAATCGAAAAGCTCTCTGCCCATCACGGTCTCTCGTAATATGTTTAAAGCCGTAGCAGGTTTTGCATAAGCATTTGGACCAAACTGTGAAATATTCTCAGAGTTCGTCATAATCGGTTCCAACTGATCCTTTGGAAGTTTCATATAATCTACAATCTTATGTGCAGGTCCGCGACGAGAAGGGAAATTCTTATCCCACTCCTGCTCAGTCAAAAACTGTAAAAATGTATTGAGTCCCTCATCCATCCAAGTCCATTGACGTTCATCAGAGTTAACAATCATTGGAAAAAAATTGTGACCAACTTCATGAATGATTACGCCAATCATTCCATATTTAACAGCTTCGGTATAAGTCCCGTCTTCATCTGCTCTTCCGTAGTTAAAACAAATCATTGGGTATTCCATACCATTGGCAGCTTCAACAGAAATGGCAACTGGATATGGGTATGGAATCGAATATTTAGAATATGTCTTTAAGGTGTGAGCGACTGCCTTAGTAGAATATTTTCTATATAAAGGATAGGCTTCTGGGCCATAGTATGACATCGCCATTGGTTGATTCCCTTCTATTCCTTCATTAACTTTCAATGCGTCCCACACCAATCTTCTAGAACTCACAAAAGCGAAGTCCCTAACATTTTTCGCTTCATATATCCATGTTTTCTTGGTCGCTGATTTCTCAGAAATAGCATTCTTAACATCGCCCAAGGTAACTATCTCAATAGGTTCATTTGTCTGTTGTGCTTGCTTCCATCGAGCTAACTGTGTAGAGTTCAAAACTTGAGCATAATTCTGACAAACGCCTGTCGCTCCAACGATATGGTCGGAAGGTACAGTGATATGAACTTTGTAATCTCCAAATACTAGTGCAAATTCGCCTCTACCTGTAAATTGCTTGTTCTGCCATCCCTGAAAATCGGAATATACAGCCATTCTAGGGAACCACTGTGCAATAGTATATAGATAGTTATCATCTTTTTCGAAATACTCATATCCGCCGCGTCCTCCTTCTACCATACGATTTGAGATTTTATAATCCCAATCAATATTTAGAACCATTTTCGCACCCGGCTTTAAAGAAACTGGTAAATCGATTCGCATCATCGTATAATTGATTGTGTACTTCAATGCCTTATTATTTCCATCTGTGACCTTATGAATATAGACGCCGAGCCCCTTCTTCTCTTGAACCATTCCTTTTAATTGCTCTAGAGACATGCGCTCATTTAACGAACTTTGGTCAAAGCTTCTACTCTCCGCATTATCAGCGTGTTCATTTTCGTCCAACTGAATCCACAAATAATCTAATGGATCTGGAGAATTATTAGTGTAAGTGATTGTCTCTTTACCTTTTAACACCTGATTGACATCATCAATTTCACAGTGGATAACGTAGTCTGCTTTCTGCTGCCAATACATTGCTCCAGGGGCACCGGATGCTGTTCGAAAAATATTAGGATCCGTCAACAACGTACCTAATTGCTCAAACTTATTTCCATGGTTTGATCCCGGATTATTCAGGGATTGTGCGGCAACTTGCTGCGCTGTTAATGTACTGATAAGCCCCAAGGCTAGTCTGAAATACTTTTTTATTATCATACTGGAATACGTTCTAAAGCCATAATAAAAGATATACCTATCACTGCAGAAGATATAAAAAAACTCCAATCTCTATTTGTGACTGAAAATATTTTCAACATCAACTCTGACAACAGAATTACGAAGAAGACAATGATTAGCTGTCCAAATTCTAATCCAATATTGAAAGATAGAAGAGGCAAGAATATATTCGCTTCTTTTCCTAAGAGAGATTGTAAATAATTAGAGAATCCTAAACCATGAATCAAGCCGAAAGCTAATGTCATCGTATAGAGCAAAGCAGGATTTCGCTGTTTTCTTCGCTTAGGAAGATTATAGATTGCTGTTATCAATATTGTTATTGGGATCAAGAATTCAATCCAAGCGGTATTCACGTTTAAAATCTTGAATGCTGCAAGAGCTAGTGTAAGCGAATGCCCAAGTGTAAACGCAGTCACTAACCACAATATTTTTTTCCAATCTTTTAGCACATAACTACAGCACAAAACCATCACAAATAATATATGATCATATCCATTCAAGTCAAGAATATGTTGCCAGCCGAGTTGGAAATAGATAGAAAAATCGCTCATTAATTAGGTATTGTCAAATTGCAATACAAATTTAGTATTATTTTAATTATCAGACGCTATCTGCGGGTTTTTCGATAAATTCGCATAAAATTGTTGCAATTCTACTTATAATAAGAAATGAAAATAAAGGCTTGGACACTTCTACTTCTTTGTATTATTACACTCACAGCGATTGCTCACCCTTTCTATGTCAGTATTTCAACTGTAGAATACAATTCGAGCAATAAACAAATAGAATTATCTTGCCGTATCTTCTACAATGACTTAGAAGTCGCGCTGCAGAACCAAATAAAACAAAAAATCGACGTCATCAATCCAAAAAATAGAGCAGTGGCCGATTCTGCGATAGCACGTTATGTGCGTACGAATTTCAGAATCCAGGTGAACGGAGTCATTAAACCATTAAAATTTGTAGGATATGAAATCGAAGACGATGTCGCTTGGTGTTACCTGGAGAGTCCACAGCTTCAACCTGTGACATCCATCAAAATCATCAATCAACTATTGTATCAAGATTTTAAAACGCAATCGAATATAATGCATGTGACAATCAATGGCAAGCGTCAAAGTATTAAGCTCGACAATCCCAAAAGAACGGCAGAATTCTCGTTCTAACACCTGGTAATATAGGATATTCCCCATATTGCTTTATGTTTGCAATATGCACAAAACAAAGAAGCCAAACATCTTCATTTGATGTCTAGAATCTATTTTTTAAAGAAAACTTATTGGATTTTTTTGAATTGAGGAGGTTAACTTTTGCTGTTAACTCCTCTGGTAGGTTTAGTTTGGTTGGCTCCGACGAAACCCCAGTTTGTTACGTAATACAAATACGGGTTACTCATCATTTTTTCGTTTTTCTTACTTTTCTTTTTAATCATATTTTACCTTTCTTTTTCTGTTTGATTATAATATAGCAAATTCTGAACCAATTTCCAAATTGATTATGAATATTACCTTAAATTGACGGTTAAAAAAAAGTACTATCGAAATATAATTATCTAAACAGCAGCTTCTTGATGATCTTTAGCATTGGAAATTTGGAGCTCTGCCGAATGATTATGAATAAACTCTGAAGGTGAAGTATTCATAATACTTTTGAAAACCCGATTAAAATGTACAACCGTATTAAATCCACATTGATATGCAACCTCTGAAATATTTTCTGTTGATTTATTAATCAATAACTGACAAGCTTTCTCTATACGAATCTCATTTAAGAATGTAACATAGGTCTTCATCGTGTGCTTTTTAAAATACTTACAAAAAGCTGATGGTGTCATATGGATAAGTTTAGAAACTTCTTCGATACTGATTTCTTTGTCGTAATTGGCTAATGAAAAGCGTAACACCTCGTTGATTCGAATACCGACTTTATCGTTAAAGGTTGATTCAGGTAAACCAGAATACAAAGAATGCATATCTTGTTCATGACGTATTAAAAATTGAAAGATATCAAGAATCGAAATAATCTTCTTCATTCCCTCAACTTTCGCAAGTTCTATAAACTTCTCTTTTATCTCTAAGCTAACTTCTGATGAAATCTTTTTACTAGAATCGAGTTTAGTGAAAAAATCTCGAGCTGGATGAAGTTCAGACAAATCAAAAAATGACCATAATTTATCGAATGCTACAAAAATATGGATAACGTGAATTCTGTCTTCGTTAGAGCCTTCTTTGATAAATATATGAGGATCATTCGCCTTCATAATATAGATTTCATTATCAGAGAAAGGTTGAATCAAATTTCCGATTAGCATGGAGCCACTTCCTCTCAAGATATACGAAATCTGATATTCCTTGTGACGATGATAATGATTATAAAAATCATTCCGGAGGTCTTCTTGCACGTAGAACGAACCAACCCCTGAAGCAGGGGCTGTAAACTCGATTGGATTTTTTGAATCTACGTTTCTCATAACCACTATATTATTCTTAAAAGATGTTTGAATATATTAACAATTCAGACATAAAATATTCTCATAATTTAGTTTCCAAAGCTAGGCATCTTCTTTTGCAAATCTATATATACTTTATGAGTTAATTGTAATATTTGATCGCTAAACAAAGTACGACCTTTCCGAAGAAAGGCCGCGCTTCATTAAAATTAGTTAAAAGTTAAAGAAATCATACGTAATGACAGATCCTAGATCCATCAATTACCGGATTATTTTTGGCGGAATTGCTCGTAATTATTCTCGAACAAACCTTTTAGATCGAACGCTTGTTTCTCATATGCGTCTGCATCGGTCCATAACGTTACTGGATTTAATATCTCTGTTGGCACACCTGCGCATTCCTTAGGCATTTGCAATTCGAAAATAGGGTGCGTAATATATTCCTGGTCGGCTAAATTACCTGACAATGCTTCTCTTATTAATGCTCTTGTATAGCCTAGTTTTATTCGATTTCCTACACCATATGGACCTGCAACCCATCCTGTATTTACTAACCAAACTTGAATATCTGGATGTTTCTCTAGTTTTTTACCCAATAAATTGGCATATTTTGTTGGATGTAAAGGTAGAAAAGCCTGCCCAAAACAAGCTGAGAATGTCGCCTGCGGCGTTGTAATACCTGTCTCAGTGCCTGCAATTTTTGATGTATAGCCATTGATAAAATAATACATAGCTTGCTCCACATTGAGCTTTGATATTGGCGGTAAAACACCAAATGCATCTGCAGCAAGAAAGAAAATATGTTTAGGTGCAGCTCCCTGCCCATTACCGACAATATTTTCGATAAAATCCAAAGGATATGAAACACGAATATTTTCAGTGATACTTGTGTTGTCATAATCTGCTGTACGGGTACCCGGAATAAACTTGACATTCTCGAGTAAAGAGTTAAATCGAACAGCTTGAAAGATTTCAGGCTCAGATTCCGAATTTAGACCAACACATTTCGCATAGCATCCTCCTTCAATATTAAATACTTTATCTTCCGTCCATACATGCTCATCATCGCCTATCAACTGACGTCGCTTATCTGAAGAAAGCGTCGTCTTTCCCGTACCAGACAAACCAAAATAAAAAGCCGTTTCACCATCCTCGCCACGATTAGCCGAGCAATGCATTGTTAAGTACGATTTATAAGTTGGCAATAAGTAATTCAGTACAGTAAAAATACTTTTCTTAATTTCTCCCGTATAACCTGTACCTGCTATTAATATAATTTTCTTCGTAAAATTGATAACAACAAAATTCTCATTGTTCAACCCAAACGAGCGATAATCTGAAACGGTGTATGCTGGAGCTACTAATATAGACCAATCCGGCTGCACCAAAACTGAAGCATCAGTGTCGTTAATAAAGAGATTTGATGCAAATAGATTATGCGAAGCAAAGGTAGACACAACGCGTAGTTTAATTTCCTCTTTCGGATCTGCACATGCTTTAGCATCAATTACATACAACTTTTGTTGTGAAAGGAATTCAGAAACTTGCAACCAAAGTGAGTCGAAATTTTCTTCCGAGATAGCTTGGTTTACAGAATTCCAATTGACATTATCTCTAGTTTCATCATCAAGTACAATAAAACGGTCCTTTGGAGACCTACCGGTAAATTTTCCAGTTTCAATACAAAGAGCACCAGAATCAGCTAATTTCCCCTCGTTATTAAGGATCGACTGTTCAACTAGTTCTGCTGCGTTCAATTGATAATATAAATTATCATGTAGACCAATCTTCAAATAGTTCAAATCAAATAGACCTGAATTAGTTTTAGTTTGCATCATAATAGGTGTTTTTAATGCTTATTTCTTCGGTAAAGGTACACTGTCCCGACAGACAGATATTAACCGCAAATGGCAATTTATTAACCTATATTGTTCTTAATTTTACAAAAACTTGGAATATTAAAATAAGAAGCGCAAAAATCAATACTTAAAACATATTTCCTATATATTTAACAACAAGAAATTATTCGATAATCTTTTATATGTTTAAAGAAGCTTTAATTATTGGAATCGGAGGCGCTGTCGGCAGTATTCTACGCTACTCTACAGGTCATTTTATAGCAAAGCAATTTCCAAACACTATTCCTACAGGCACCTTATTCGTTAATATCATTGGCTGTTTAATTATCGGATTACTCATTGGCTTTTTTGATAAATATCAATTAATAAATAACCAATGGAAATTGCTGTTAATAACTGGATTCTGCGGAGGTTTCACTACATTCTCTAGCTTTGCAGCTGAGAATCTGAATTTGATCAATAATAACCAAGTCATCCAAGCACTTTTATATATTGTACTAAGTGTTCTACTGGGCATCCTTGCAGTTTGGGCGGGATTAGCTATTGTAAAAATTATCGACTAGTTTACTGAAACATCTGCATTGCCAACAAAAACTTCAAGTTGACTAATGCTATTTGTTTAAATGACAATTAAGTCGCTTAAAAACCTTTACTATTAACATCAACTATTTCCCCAAATACACTAATAATTTCCCTTCTACGAAATACAAATATCCTATTAAAACAAGCAGGATCACCCAGCCAATGCTGTTTTGAATCCAATATTTAATACAATTATCAAAATGTTGAGTGTTACTACAACATTCTTGTTACCATTTGACAAAAAACAGTTACAAAGGAAACCTCTTTCTTGTTTTTTACTCCCTCAAATCAATAAAACTTAACCTAACCAAACCTTTATTCAAAAAAATACATAAACATTTGATTTGTAGTATTATACAAAATAAACATTTATTAAATTTCAATAAAAAATAAATCTCATTTATTAAGATTTTTATATTACAAATAGAATTAAATGTTAAATAATGTAAAAGGATCTTCAAAATTTCAATATGTTTACTTCTGTGATGTATCTCTAGCCCTAGAGAACTCACAAAAATTATAAAACTAAAAAACGAACAATGAAACAAAGATTACTTAGTCTTTTAGTGCTATGTACGCTTATGGTTGGAGCGGCTTATGCACAAAATCGCCAAGTAACGGGAAAAGTGACTTCGTCAACAGATGGATCACCAATCTCTGGCGCATCAGTTACAGTAGTTGGAGGTACTACTGCAACACAAACGGATGATCAAGGAAACTATAGCCTTGATGTACCTACAACAGCAACCCAATTAAGCGTATCGTATATTGGGTTTACTTCACAAAGGGTTTCAATAGGAAATCGATCAATTATCAACATTCAATTAGTATCCGAAGACGAGGCCTTAGAAGAGGTCGTTGTCACAGCCTTAGGAATCTCAAGAGAGAAAAGATCCTTGGGTTACGCCGCACAAGAGGTTAAAGGCGATGTCCTGACCGCAGCACGCGGTGGAAACGCTTTACAGTCATTATCTGGAAATGTGGCTGGGGCAGTAGTTTCCGCACCTTCTTCAAGCTTAGGTGGATCCACACGTATTGTGTTGAGAGGTATTGGCTCTTTAACAGGAGAGAACAAACCCTTGATCGTAGTGGACGGTATTCCAATGGATAACTCAAACTATAATACAGCAAATGCTGAAAGAGGCGCAGGTGGACGCGATTATGGTGATGCAGGTTTTGACATCAACCCAGATGATATTGAATCCGTTAACGTATTAAAGGGAGGTCCAGCATCTGCTCTTTACGGTGCAAGAGCTTCAAACGGGGTTATATTAATCAAAACTAAAAAAGCAAAACAAGGTCGTGATGAAATTGTCCTAAATACAGGAATGGCTTTTGAAAGTTTAGGAATAACTCCACAACTTCAAAAACAATATGGTGGTGGTTTGGGACCTAATTTCTTAAAACAGACTATAGACGGAAAAGAATACTTACTTGTAGATTACAATGCAGATGAATCTTGGGGAGCCAAATACGATAATCAGCAAGTATTACATTGGGACGCATTCGACCCTGAGGATACCCAAAACTACATGAAAACGAGAGCTTGGGAATACCCTAAAAATGATTATAAAACGTTTTTTGAAACAGGTGTAGCTTATAACAACTCGATTTCATTAGCAAAATCTTACGAAAATACTTCGGCGAGACTATCCCTCTCGAATACTTCTCAATCAGGTATTGTTCCCAATACGGATTTAAAAAGAACGACTGCGGCATTGAGTATCGACAATAAATTCTCTGATAAATTCTCCGCACGCGGTACCATTAATTACATTCGTACGAACGGTTTTAATCGCCCGGAACAAGGATATAGTGACGCTTCAATTGGACAAAAAATGTTCCAATGGGGACAAATGCAGTTAGACTACAAACGTCTACAAAATTATAAGACTTCTTCGGGGGCTCAAAAAACTTGGAACCGATCTGCTTGGAACGACCCGACTCCATTGTATTCAGACAACTACTATTGGATCATCAACGAAAACACAGCCGATGATCAACGTGATAGATTTTATGGAAATGCGGAGGTACGTTACGACTTTATGCCAGGGTTATACGTTACGGGAAATGTTTATGGCGATAATTACACCCTTAAAATCGGCGAACGTGTTGCTGTTGGTTCACAAGCCGTATCAGCATTTACAGAGCGAATTAGAGAGTTTACAGAGATGAACTATGAAGGTAGATTGCATTATGATAAGAAATGGGAAAATTTCACTTTTAATGCATTCATAGGTGGAAATCGTCGTAATACGACAAGATTCTCCTCCAACTCAAACACAAATGGTGGTCTAATCGTTCCCAATCTTTACACAACTAACAACAGCATGCAGGCAGTAACGTTACAAACTACCCTATCTAGGAAGCGTGTAAATTCTGTTTTTGGTAACTTCTCTTTAGGTTACAAAGATTTCCTATATGCTGATTTTGGTTGGCGTAATGATTGGTCATCAACTCTACCAGAAAACGACAACTCTTACTTCTACCCTTCCGTAACAGGTTCATTTGTGTTCACTAAGTTTGTGGGTGCCGAATGGTTAAACTTTGGTAAGTTACGTGCCGGTTGGTCGCAAGTCGGTAATGATACAGATCCATACCGTTTACTTGACGTATACCTAAATAATACCTACGGAAACACATCTTATCTAGATGTGCCTTATTTCTTAAAAAGCTTACAGAAATTAAATCCAGCACTTCGTCCTGAAACAAAAAAATCTTACGAATTCGGTATCGAAACCCAAATGTTTGATAGTCGCGTTAGTTTAGATTTAACCTACTACAACGAAGAGACTACTGACTTAATAATGCCTGTTTCTACAGGTCCTGAAACAGGATACTCTTCTAAAATATTAAATGCAGGACGCGCTGTTAACAAGGGTATAGAAGCCATGTTGACCTTAGTACCAGTTCGCAATGATAACTTCGAATGGTCAACATCAATCAATTTTGCGCGCAATAGGAACAAAGTAGTCGAGTTATTCGAAGGTATCAAATCTTTACCGCTAGCAAATGCTCCATTTAAAGCTTCGCTTGTGGCAATGGTTGGTCAACCTTATGGACAAATTTATGGATCGGACTTCATTTATGATGATCAAGGGAATAAATTAGTAGGTGCTAATGGACTTTACCTATCCTCAGATGCTAAAAATCTCGGCTCTATTTTACCTGACTTCAACGCAGGATGGAGAAACAACATCCGATACAAAGATTTTACGCTTAGTGCATTGATCGACATTCAAAAAGGTGGAAAATACTTTTCAATTTCCAATATGTTTGGAAGTTACACTGGTGTTCTTGAGCACACTGCAGCTAATGGAGTTCGCGAAAATGATTTTGTTGTTCCCGGCGTTACAGGAACTGTTGCAAGAGAAGCGGATGGATCTTACACTGTTACGGATGTGAAAGAGAATACTAAAGAAGTGTCTGCATATAGCTACTACCGCCATTACTATGGAGGTCCTACAGTTCAAAACGTATTCGATGCTGATTATATTAAATTAAGAGAAATAACATTGGGGTATAATTTACCTTCATCTTTTGTAAGCAAATTACGTCTGAAAAATGCTACGATCTCCGGATTCGCAAGAAACCTTGCCGCTTGGGGATTAGCAAATAAAAACTTCGACCCAGAGATGACAACAACAGGATCAGGAAACATCCAAGGATTTGAAGGCGGTAATCTACCCGCTTCAAGAAATTTCGGCATTAATTTGAAATTGCAGTTTTAATCATTTGACTTAGAGAATATGAAAAATATAAAATTAATACTATTGTCTTCTGTAATTGGGATTTCCACATTATCATTGGGATCCTGTACAAA
This sequence comes from Sphingobacteruim zhuxiongii, assembly GCF_009557615.1. Taxonomy (NCBI): domain Bacteria; kingdom Pseudomonadati; phylum Bacteroidota; class Sphingobacteriia; order Sphingobacteriales; family Sphingobacteriaceae; genus Sphingobacterium; species Sphingobacterium zhuxiongii. The sequence continues at coordinate 1,353,378 of NZ_CP045652.1, read as the reverse complement.
AGATTTAGGAGAAATAAATAAGAACCCCAATTCACCGGAAATCGTTCCAACGAACACGATTTTCAATGGGGCAAACCGCGTACTCTTTGACAATACACGTGACGGTTGGTGGATGGCAAGAATGTCTATGCCTTGGATGCAATATTCTGCGCAAAGTAACTATGTTGAAGAAGACAAGTACCAATATCGAGATAATCAAACGACGAACGGATGGATTTTCCTTTATCGTGTCGCAAACAACTATAAAGACGTAATTGAAAAGTGTGAAGCTCCAGAAACCAGTGCGCAAATGGCAGGTTATGGCTCATTACAAAATCAAATCGCAGCCTCTCGGATCATGCTTGCCTATGTTTTTGACAATTTAGTCACCCATTTTGGCGATGTTCCCTATTGGTCATACGGTCAAAAGGATAACCCTAATTTTCAAGCACTAAATATAGAGCAATATATTACACCGGCTTATGCAAAGCAACAAGATATTTATGCTGATTTATTAAAAGAGCTGAAAGAAGCAGCAAATCAAATTGAAGCTACCAACCCTGTCTTCAATTCTGGTGATAATATCTATGCTGGCGAAGCGGCATTATGGAAGAAATTTGCAAATTCTTTACGTTTAAGAATTGCAAATCGAATTAAGAAAGTTCATCCGGCTGCTGCTGCAGAAATGCGTGATGCTGTTACTTCCGGCGTGTTTACGTCAAATGCAGATAATGCAATACACGCTTCTGGTGCAACTGACTTAGAAGGAAATCCTTTATGGAAAACTTTCTATGTTGGAAATCGTACGGATTTCTGGGTAAATAAATCTTTCATGGATCTACTTAAAGGAACCGTTGGTACTTATGGTTTAGATCCACGGTTGTATAAAATTGCTGCACCAAAAGGAATGTCTTTGGCGCAGTTTACTGCTGGCTATTCAAATTCGACTAAATTAACAGATTATGTTGGACTTCCTTATGGCCTTCCGACTGTAGAAAACTATTATACTCAGCAAGCAAATGTCAATTTCTTTGGAAAAGATATTCTGACAGCGACAAGAGGAGAAGTATTAATGGAATACGCTGAAGTAGAGTTTATCTTGAGTGAAATGAATAATTGGTCGCAAGATCATTATATAAAAGGCGTTAAAGCAAATCAAGAACGATTAGGTGTTTCTGCATCAGATATCGCAGCTTACATCGCTAAATTACCTGCAGCGAATGAAAGGAACGTCATAACGCAGAAGTATATTTCTTTATTCTTCAATCCTGACGAAGCATGGAATGAGTATAGAAGAACCGGTTATCCGGATACGCAAATATTGTTGATGCCTGGTGAAACTGGAGTTCGTCCACAAGACAATTCAACTTATGTGTTCACCCCATTGCAATCTGGAAATGTCATTGCTAAAGACCTTCCTGCACGCGTACGCTATCCATTCACGCAGCAAACACTAAATCCAGAAAACTGGAAAAAAGCTTCCGCCGATCTTGGCGGCGACGAGATTGATAAAAAACTATGGTTCGCTAAGTAATCAACCTCTATAATAATAAAAGGCTGTCCTAAATTAGGACAGCCTTTTTATTTTCTTTAGAGAACCTTATTCCTTGATTAGTGCTCTATCGAGATGCACATAACCACCATCGACATGAATAAGTTGTCCTGTTGTATGACTCGAACGATCCGACAATAAGAATACAGCCATATTTGCTATCTCATCGACGGTTGTCATTCGATTTCCCAACGGTATTTTGCTGGTGATCTTTTGCAATGTTTCCGCTGGATTATCCAAGGTTTGTATCCAACTTTCGTATTGCGGAGTCATGCTCTCAGAAACAATGATTGCATTTACACGAAGACCATGAGGAAGAAGCTCGACTGCCCACTCTCGCGTCAAAGCATTACGACCACCATTCGCTGCAGCATAGCCTGACGTTCCGCCCTGCCCTGTTTCGGCAGTCTTGGAAGAAATATTCAAAATACTCCCTTTGCTTTTTATTAATTCAGGCAAGCAATGATGTGCCATCAAATAATAATGAATAAGACTATTATGTAATGATTGAACAAAACCCTCATAGTTGCCATTAGCTAAGGAAACGCCATCATTAAGACCTGCGTTATTCACTAAGCCGTCTATTCGACCATATTTTGCAATTACTTGCTGCACGGCGAGCGCACAAGCCTCAGGCTTTGCTAATTCCGCTACTACCGCAAAGGCGCTTCCACCTAAAGCTTCCACTTCTCCTTTTACTGTTTCATTATCAGCTTGCTTTCTACCGATAATCACGGGGATAGCACCTTCTGCTGCTAGAGCAAGCACAATGCCTTTACCTATACCTTTTGCGCCGCCTGTTACCAGAACGACTTTATCTTTCAAATGTAAATCCATAGTTTTAAGTAATCGAATAAAATTGTACCGCGTTATCACCCCAGAACCCTTTTAATTCAGCTTCTGTAAAGTCATTCAGCTTATCCTCAACGATACGTATGCTATCTTCATAGCTACCTGCCAATAAACATACGGGCCAGTCTGAGCCAAATAAAACGCGATCCTTGCCAAAACAACTGATGACATGCGCTATATATTGCGTGAAATGATCCAATGTCCAATGCTTCCAATCAGCTTCTGTTGCCAATCCAGATATTTTACAATGCACGTTTTCGTATTGTGCAAGATCATGGATAAATGCAGCCCATTCGTCGAATTCTTGTGTCTTGATGGGTGGTTTTGCAATATGGTCAAGCATAAAAGCTTGTTCCGGATTTACTGAAACACATTTTAAGGTACTTGCGTAGTGTCTCGGACGAATAAGCAAGTCGTATGTATATTGATGCTTCGTCAAAGCGGCAATACCACGAAGAAATTCATCCCGATGTAAGAAATCAGGATCAACTTCGCCTTCAACAATATGACGAAACCCCTTGATGATAGGTGAACGCTTGAAGTGTGCCAAATGCTCATCAATCGCTTCAGATCTTAAATCAACCCAGCCGACCACTGCTTTTATGAGTTTATAAACCCCTGATAATTCAACAAGAAAATCCGTTTCCTGGTGAGATTGGTCTGCTTGAACCGCAACAACCCCATCAAAATTATTATCCTTCAGAATTTGACCAATATCATTTGGTAAAAAATTCCGACTAATAACGGCCATTTCCTCCGTGATCCAGCTATCTTTTACCGGGTCAAAAAGCCAAAAATGTTGATGAGCATCAATACGCATGAGAGTCTAATTATTTCGAAAATGCAACAATCTCTTGGCGTTGTACTCCAAGGTAATCTGCACCTAATTCAATAATATCTCCAGGCTTCAAATAGATTGGTGGGTTAAATCCTAAACCAACACCTGCTGGCGTTCCTGTTGAAATCACATCACCTGGCAACAACGTCATAAACTGAGAAACATAAGAAACCACTTGTTGAACATTGAATATCAAGTTACTTGTATTTCCATCTTGAAAGGTCTTGCCATTAATTTTTAACCAAAGGCGAACCGAATTAATATCTGGAATTTCATCTGCTGTAGTCATAACAGGACCCATTGGGGCAAACGTATCACAACCCTTACCTTTATCCCATGTACCACCACGCTCTATCTGAAACTCTCGCTCCGAAACATCGTTGTGAAGAACATATCCTGCAACATAATCTAATGCATCAGATTCCTCTACGTAAGAAGTCTTCTTTCCTATAACAATTCCAAATTCAACTTCCCAATCCGTCTTTACTGAATTACGTGGAATCATTACTTGATCGTTTGGACCAACTAAAGCAGTCGTAGACTTCATAAAAATAATTGGCTCTGCCGGAATCGCAGCCCCTGTTTCTTCGGCATGATCTCTATAATTCAAGCCAATACAAACAATCTTAGATGGACGTGCAAAAGGCGCTCCCAAACGTGAATCGGCAGGAATTTCAATCAATTTACCTTCATTGGCTTTCAAAAACTCTTCTAGACGAGCTAAGCCGTTGTCCGCAAAAAATTCTTCGTTAAAATCGCCACCGAATGCCGAAACATCATAGTTCTTATCCGCGATTTGTACTCCGATTTTCTCTTTCCCAGATTCTCCGTAACGTAATAATTTCATTGTATTATATTTAAGTTTAGATTTCTATTCGATAGTAGAAATCAGATTGAAGACATTATTTATTCTAAGAAAATGATAAAACGATACGAACAAGATATTGAATCCGATAGTTTGATTCGTACTTATATCTCAATGATCAAATCTTTTTATCCTATTGTTTAAAGTCTCAAATCTAATCGCTAATTATTTAGTTTTATAAAGCCGCCATCGATCGGATAATCATTACCAGTAATAAAGGCGGCATCATCCGAACAAAGGAACAGCGCTAATTTAGCAATTTCCGTTGGTTTTGCCATCCTACCAATAGGTTGAGATTTCGATAATTTCTCAAACATTTCCTCTTCTTGTCCCGGGTAATTTTTAGAAATAAAACCATCCACAAATGGAGTATGTACGCGGGCAGGGGAAATAGAATTTGAACGTATATTGTCGTGCATAAAATCGCGTGCAATAGACATGCTCATCGCATAAATTGCACCTTTACTCATCGAATAAGCAAATCGGTCGGCAATACCTACTAACGAAGCGATAGATGCTAAATTTAATATGGCACCACCACCATGAGCCTTCATCACCGGAATTACAGCATACAATGCATTATAAGCTCCTTTCACATTGACCTGATAAACACGATCGAAATCCGCTTCAGCACAGCGTTCAACGTTCCCAACATGCGCAATACCCGCATTATTTACCAATATGTCAATCTTCCCGATTTGCTGAACTGCCGCTAGCACTTCTTCCTGTTTACTTACGTTTACTGTATGCAATTCACAAGCACCACCTGCTTGTTTAATTACGCTTGCTGTTTCGGTAGCCCCATCGGGGTTCAAGTCTAAAATGTGAACCTTTGCGCCTTCTGAGGCAAACATTTCGGAAATTGCGCGCCCAATTCCAGAGCCACCTCCAGTAATTACCGCGACTTTACCAGCTAACTTAGCCATATTTTAATTTCTTATTTTTCTAAACAATAATAAATTCTATAAATCACTACCTAAAGGGATACGCCGCGACGCCAAGGGATGAAATCATCTTGACCAAGAACGACCGCCTTTGCTAGCTGTTGACCACTGGCCACAGTAATCACATAATCCAAAATCCGATGCGCTGCCTCCTCAATCGTTTCCTCCCCATCGATAATCGTCCCACAATTGATATCAATAATATCGTTCATTTTTTCATAAATCTTCGTATTTGAAGAAACCTTAATGACTGGTGCGATTGGATTTCCGGTTGGCGTTCCTAATCCGGTAGTAAATAGAACGATATTAGCTCCGGAACCAACTTCCGCGGTCGTACTTTCAACATCGTTCCCTGGCGTGCAAAGTAAGTTTAACCCCGGTCCATTGGCTAGTTCAGGATAATCTTTTACCGCAACGACCGGCGATGTGCCACCCTTTTTAGCCGCCCCCGCAGATTTAATAGCGTCGGTAATCAATCCATCGCGAATATTACCAGGAGAAGGGTTCATATAAAAGCCGGAACCATCAGCTTCCGCCTTTGCATTATAGGTTTTCATCAAACTCATAAACCGATCAGCAGTCGCTTCATCTTGACAGCGATCACTTAATTCCTGTTCAACACCACACAGTTCTGGAAATTCAGATAAAATCACAGAACCACCAAGACTTACCAGTATGTCGGAAACATAACCCAATGCAGGGTTCGCTGAAATACCAGAAAAACCATCGGAGCCCCCACATTCTAGACCTATACAAAGTTTATCTAAACTCGCTTCCTTTCGAGTATCCTGATTTGCCAAGCTTAAACCCGCAAAAGTAGCCTTAATCGCTTTCTGCATCAAGCCTTGCTCTGTACCCTCGAACTGTTGTTCGAAGATATAAAGCGGTTTCTCAAAATGCGGATCACGTTTCTGAATCTCATCCCGCAAGATTGAAGCTTGCGCATGTTGACATCCCAAACTCAAAACAGTTGCTCCGGCAACATTCGGATGTGTGATATATCCAGCTAACAAACCACAAAGTGAATCAGAATCTAACCTTGTTCCTCCACAGCCCATTTCATGATTCAAAAACTTCACACCGTCCACATTTTCAAATAAACGATTCCTAGATTTATTATCCTTGGCAGCGCTTAAATCGACATTCAATAGTTCGTCAACCGATGCACCTTGTTTAAATTTCGAAATCATCACATCAACCTCATCAGCGTAATCCTTCGACTCCACCTGATATCCAAGCTTTTCTTCCAAGGCATTCTTTAACGTTGCTACATTGCGGCTTTCGCAAAAAACCAAAGGTATTACTAACCAATAATTCGCTGTTCCAACTTGTCCATTCTTGCGATGATAGCCTAAAAATGTACGATCTTTATATTGCGAAACATCTGGCTTCAACCAGTTTAAGTTGCGTTTCCCTAATCTAAAATCGTCGGATGCATGACGAAGGTTTTCCACATGGATCAGAGCCCCTCGTTCAACATCATGATTTACTTTCCCAACCAAAACACCATACATATATACTTCTTCATCCTTGGCAAGCTTAGAAATTGTGAATTTATGCTTTGCTGCAACTGCATCAATTAATTCAAAATGCTCACCAGCAAATTCTATTGTAAATCCGACTGGCAAATCACGTAAAGCCACAAGAACATTGTCCTTCGGATGAATTTGTAAATAAGATAATTTCGTCTTTTCCATGACTTCTACAACGCAAATATTTGATCCATAATTACCCACTTCTCGCCTGGTTTCGCGCCTGGTATAGATTGCTGATACTTCCACATCAATCCCTCCCAAACCTGAACTGCAGGGTTCGAAGCATCCATCTCGTCTTTTCGAGCGAAATCAAATGATTCGTCTACTTCCATAATCATAAACAAACGATTCGAAAATCGATAAATATCCATGACCGTAATACCCGCATCTGTAATTGACTTCTTAATCTCTTCAGACACGGTCTTATGATGCTGTTCATATTCAGCAATCATCTGGGGATCATCAACTAGATCCAACGCTAGCGCATATCTCTTAAACATATACTATTATCATTAATGTGCTGCCGTCGTATTTATGCCGACAGACTTATTATTTAAAGCAAAAAGTGCCACCACTAAAAAACAGATAACGACGACAAAATAACCATATTGCATATTACCCGTTGCATCAGATATATAGCCAAGCAATGGCGGCAATAAAGCACCTCCAACAATTGACATAATAATCAAGCTGGATGCGGATTTGGTATCAGAGCCTATCCCAGTAACCCCGATAGCAAAAATCGTAGGAAACATAATTGACATAAAGAAGGCAATGGCAATCATTGCATACATTGTTATCACACCCGACCCAAATATGGTTACACAGGTTAATAACATTGCGATAACCGAATAGATGAATAACAATTTCGAAGGCGCAATGGAGCGCATCAAAAATGTACCGATAAATCTTCCGAGCATAAACACCAATCCAGCAACGCCCGCAAAATATTTAGCGTCTTGAGCTGAAATCCCGGATACCTCAGTTGCAAAAACAATTAGAAAGCTCAATACACAGACCTGAGCTCCTACATAAAAAAACTGCGCAAACACAGCCCAAGAGACATTCTTATGGCGCAAGGCCGAAAAGAAACCTGATTTTTCCTCATTCTCCTCCTTGGCTTCCGGAAGCTTAATCATCATAAAGACTAAGGCCGCAACCAGGATAATACAGCCTAGAATTACATAAGGTCCTTTCACAACGGCGGTCTCTGCTTGAATATAGTTTAATCGCTCAACCTCACTCAAAGCCGCTACCTGCGTAGCGTTCAATGGGTCTTCAGCAAGAATAAACTGTCCCCCTATGATCGGAGCGACAAACGCGGCCAAACCATTGAAAGACTGTGCAAAATTTAAACGTTGCGTAGCCGTATTTGGATCTCCCAACACAGTCATATAAGGATTTGCTGCCGTTTCCAAGATCGTAATTCCACAAGCAACAATAAATAGAGCCGATAAAAAGAAAACGTAGCTCATTGTATTCGCTGCAGGCACAAACAAGAAACAGCCAATAGCAAATAGAAGCAATCCGATTAAAATGCCTATCTTATAACCATAACGCTTCATAATGATCCCCGCTGGAATTCCCATGACCAAATAAGCGATAAAAACAGCAGAGTCGACAAGCGACGCTTGTAAATGACTAAGGCTAAATGCGCTTCGTAAATGGGCAATTAAAATTGGATCAAGATTATGTATAAATCCCCAAAAGAAAAACAAAGACGTTATTAAAACGATTGCTACAGTATTATTTGTCTTACTCATATAATATGGCTATAGATTGGAAAGTCTAATTACGGTAATTATTCTAAACAATGGATAAAAGATTTTACCCAACTTATAAACAATATTAACATAGATTCCCTTGTATATTCGAAAAACTCTGAATAAATTGGTTAATTATGATAATTAAACACTTTGCTTTACCGAAAGAACCGAATCAAAGTTTCCAAATTCGTCGCGATTATACCCCAAAGCATCAATTGATTTGGCATTATCACGAAGAATTGGAGCTGATTCATATTATTAAAGGGGTCGGCACCTTGTTTATTGGAGACTGTATAAAATCCTTTCAAGCAGGAGACACCGTTTTAATCGGTTCACAGATTCCACATTATTGGATGTTTGAGAAAACATATACGTTGGATGAACAAGTCGAACCAATAGACTGTATCGTTTTACATTTCAACAAGGATTTAGGAATTAACAATATTTTGAATGCCCCAGAAATGTTGGGTATTAAACATTTAATAAGCCATTCTAGTCGTGGACGTTATTTATCTAAACGGAATCCGAATCGCATTCCCTTTCTTACCGAGCGTACGCTCAGCAGCAGTGGGCTTAGTAAGCTGACTTCCATGTTAGAATTGATGGACTATTTCGCGCAGCAAGAATCAGAGACGCTAACTAGCGAGAATTATTCAATCTTAAATAGTTCCGACGACCAAGGCCGGATGAACAGCCTGATGGAGCATATTCGCAACAATTATAAACAGCGTATTAAACTTGAAGAGCTGGCCTCAATCGCCGGACTTACCGAGAACTCCTTCTGTAGGTATTTTAAACAGAAAACGGGAAAAACACCGGTACAATTTATTACTGAATTACGCATCAGCCATGCATGCACGCAACTGCGAAATTCAGATTTCTCTCTTAAAGAAATATGCTACGATTCAGGCTTTAATAACTTCGTTAGCTTTCATAAAAATTTCAAAACGATCACAAAAATGACACCTACGCAGTACAGAACTGGTTAAAGTCAGACCAGAAAATTGAACAATTACATCAGCAATTGGTATCGCTTTCAAAACATGACTAGTTTAAAAACATGGCTAGCTTGAAAAAAATATCAAATCCCTTAATAACAAAAAATCCTCTTGTCTTTCAACAAGAGGATTTTTTTTATACCCCATAGGATGTCTTACATCTAATGTCTAAAATCTAATATCCAAACAACACTATCCCTTACTATTATAGTTTGGAGATTCTTTAGTGATTTGGATATTATGTGGATGAGACTCACGAAGTCCTGCTCCAGTAATCTTGACAAAACGAGCACCTTGTAACTTCTCGATCGTAGCAGCACCACAGTAGCCCATTGAAGCACGTAAACCACCAATATATTGGTAAACAACTTCCGCTAATGTACCTTTATATGGCACACGCCCAACAATACCTTCAGGCACTAATTTTTTGATATCGTCTTCCACATCTTGGAAGTAACGGTCTTTTGATCCTTTTTCCATTGCTTCGATAGAACCCATTCCGCGGTAAGATTTGAATTTTCTTCCTTCTAACAGAATTGTTTCTCCTGGAGCTTCTTCAACACCCGCAAAAAGCGAACCTGCCATAATCGTATCGGCACCCGCTGCAATTGCTTTCGCAATATCGCCAGTCTGCTTAATACCACCATCGGCGATAAGGGGAACGCCTGTCCCTTTTAATGCTTTAGCAACTTCGTATACCGCATATAACTGTGGAACACCAACACCTGCAATAATACGTGTCGTACAAATTGACCCTGGACCAATACCTACTTTTACAGCATCAGCACCAGCATCGGCTAACATCTTAGCAGCATCACCTGTTGCAATATTACCAACGATAACTTGCAAATTAGGATATTTCGCTTTTACTTCTTTTAGCTTATTGATTACACCTAATGAATGTCCATGTGCTGTATCAATGGTGATTACATCAACAGAAGCTTTGACTAATGCATCAACGCGATCAAGTGTATCATGTGTAACGCCTACCGCAGCACCAACTAATAAACGACCGTGTTCATCTTTTGCTGCATTTGGATAGTGTTTATATTTTTGAATGTCTTTAAAAGTAATCAATCCTTTCAAAACGCCATTTACATCAACAACTGGCAGCTTCTCAATTTTATGATTCTGTAAAATCTCCTCAGCTTTGATTAAGTCTGTTCCCTCGGGTGCAATAACTAAATTTGTTTTAGTCATTAACTCACTGATCGGACGGCTCATATCTTTTTGAAAACGAAGATCTCTGTTCGTCACGATACCAACCAATTTATTCTCTAAATTGATTACAGGAATACCACCAATCTTATGTTCACGCATAATTTGGAAAGCATCACCAACCGTTGCATTTTCTAATAAAGTAACAGGATCTTGAATCATACCACTTTCGGAACGCTTTACTTTGCGAACTTCTGCAGCTTGTTCTGCGATAGTCATATTCTTATGTAACATTCCTATTCCTCCAGCTTGCGCAATGGCGATCGCCAAATCTGCACCAGTTACAGTGTCCATCGCAGCAGACACTAATGGAATATTTAACCTTATTTTTTTAGTCAAGAAGGTACTTGTATCAACGTCACGCGGTAAAATCTCTGAATATGCAGGGATTAATAACACGTCGTCGTAAGTAAGGCCTTCGGATACGAATTTTTGTGGATCTAATTGCATAGCAAATATTATGGGGTTATCTATTTGCAGGGCAAAATTACGAAAACTTATCGAAAACTAAAACAAAGTTTCACTAATTACAATAAATCGACAATCGAAAATAATTGACAGCCTTGCATATTTATTCAAAAATAATTTAACACAATTTAACTTTGGCAAGCTAATTGCATTGATGATGAAAAATTAAAGTTTAATTAACATTATAATCTATGAAAAAGACCTTACTATCTTTAGCAGCTGCAGCAGCTTTAGCTTTTGGTGCAAACGAAGCACAAGCTCAAACTCCTTATAAAACCGCAATCGGTCTAGGTATTGATTTAGGTGACGGTCCATCTTTGTTCGGTCCACAAATTAAACATTCATTCGGTGGTGCAAATGCTGGTCAAGCACAAGTGTTATTCGGAGATCACTTTACAGTAGTTGGTGTTGACTACTCATACAACAGACCTTTCGCTGGAACTAACGGCTTAGGTTGGTACGTAGGTGTTGGTCCTCAAATCGCTTTCGCAAATGATGATTCTGCATTCGCTATCCGTCCTGCTGCTGGTTTAGAGTTCAAAATTCCTTCAGCTCCTTTAGCTATGCACTTCGATTGGAAACCTTGGTGGAACCTTTCTGACGAGTCTAACTTCGAAGCTGGACGTTTCAGCTTAGGATTTAAATTTACTTTAAGATAATTTAAAATAAATCAGAAAAAAATGGGTTGATTCTAATGAATCAACCCATTTTTTGTTTGCATCCAACATGCAATCATTCTATTTTTTGCTAATCAACGATCACTCTCCAAAGAATCACAATAACTCCTTTTGAAACTTCTTCGGGGTTGAAGCCTAGCTGAGCCCCACCTGAAGCATAGCTCATCCCTTTATACTTGATATTGAACGCTTCAATAGCGTTCTAAATATAAGTCAGCTAAAAAGAAATATTCAATTCTTTTGTATCCGTTTGTTTTACCATTCATAACACAAATTCGGTAACAAGCTAGTGACTAAAAAAAGTGCCCTTATTGGGCTAAATATGATGTATTAAGAACTAGAGAATTAGCCAAATTCTGTATAACAAAATTTTCGATATTAAGTTTGTCAATTTGTTTCGTTTCTCTAATTTTTTTATACCTTTGCGAATCTTGGTAAAGTATTATTAAGCTTAAAAAAACAGAACTAAATCATAACTTATTACGAATAGACAATGCAGAGTAAAGGGCTGATTAAATTTTTGGTGGTAGTGGTTTCCTTAGCGTGCCTATACTCCCTATCATTTACTTTTGTAACACGCAAAGTAGAAAAAGACGCTGCGGAATACGCGAAAGGTGACATGGCAAAAGAAAAAGCCTACCTGGATTCCATGGCAAGTGAAGAGGTTTATAACCTAGGAATTGCAAAATTCACTTATCGGGAAGCGAAAGCAAATGAACTTGCTCTTGGTTTGGACTTAAAAGGTGGTATGAACGTTACAATGGAAATTGCATTGAACGAACTTATCGCAAACTTGGCCGACAACCCGAAAGATGCTAACTTCAATAAAGCATTAGAAAATGCTGTTGCGAAAAGCAAAACGACAAACACTTCATTAATTGATTTATTCCTTAGCGAATACAAAGCAACAGGTGCTGGTACGCCGATCGCTAGTTTCTTCGCAACGAAGGATAACTCAGCTGCAATTCAAGCAGGAAGTTCTGAAGGCGAATTGAAAAGTTTCTTGAATAAAGAAGCAGACAATGCGATTCAAAACTCATACAAGGTACTTCGTACGCGTATCGATAAATTCGGTGTTGCTTCTCCTAACATTCAAATTCAACAAGGTACAAACCGTATCTTAATCGAACTTCCAGGTGTTAGTGATCAACAACGCGTTCGTAAACTATTACAAGGTTCAGCGAAATTAGAATTCTACGAAACGTACAACAACGTACAGATTTATCCATTATTGGAAAACATCAACGGTACATTAGCGAACTCATTAAAAGGCGACAAGCCTGCTGTTACTGCGGATAGCACGAAAAAAGTTACTGCTGACAGCACTGCAAAAGAAGAGAACTTATTGGCAAACTTAAACGCTAGTAAGACCGATTCAGCAAAAGATACAACAAACGCAGTAGCGAACGCTACAGCTTTAGCAAACAATCCATTATTTGCGATTTTATCGCCTTCATTCTATCAAGCGCCGAATGGTCAAACGCAGTTAATCCCAGGATCTACTGTGGGTTATTCGAACTTGAAAGATACAGCGAAAGTAAATCAATATTTAGCGCGTCCGGAAATCAAAGCGATTATTCCTGCAGACTTAAGATTATTATGGGCTGTTAAACCAGAAACACAATCTCCAAATGTATTAGCTTTACATGCCATCAAAACTACTGGTGCTGATCATACAGCAGTGATGACTGGTGATGTGATTACAGATGCGCGTCCAGGTTCTGATCAACAAACAAATAAGCCGATCGTATCCATGGATATGAATGCAGAAGGTGCTCGTCAATGGAGACGTGTAACTGCGCAAGCGGCTCAAAACAAAGATGCGATTGCCATCGTGTTGGATAATGTAGTTTATTCTGCACCAACAGTAAATGAGGAGATCCCTAACGGTAGTTCATCGATCTCTGGTAACTTTACTTTCGAGGATACAAAAGATTTATCAAACGTATTAAAAGCAGGTCGTCTTCCAACGACTGCGAAAATCGTTGAAGAAGCTGTTGTTGGTCCATCATTAGGTCAAGTTGCTATTGATTCTGGGGTTAACTCTTCAGTAATTGGTATTATCGTGGTAATGATCTTTATGATTGCTTACTACAACCGTGCGGGTATTGCTGCTAACATTGCTGTATTATTCAACGTATTTTTCTTAATGGGTATCTTGGCATCACTAAATGCGGTATTAACCCTACCGGGTATTGCGGGTATTGTATTAACGATGGGTACCGCGGTCGATGCGAACGTACTGATTTATGAACGTATGCGTGAGGAATTGAACTTAGGTAAATCAATGCGTCAAGTTGTTTCTGATGGTTACAAACATGCATTACCTTCGATCTTAGACTCACAAATCACGACTTTCTTAGTAGGTGTAATCTTATTCTTTACTGGTTCAGGACCTATCCAAGGTTTTGCGACAACTTTAATGATCGGTATTATTACATCGTTATTCACTGCAATTTTCATCACTCGTTTGATTTTCGAATACATGTTGAGCAAAGACATGAAAATCACGGTTTCATTCCCTTGGTCTGACCACACGATGAAAAATGCGAACTACCAATTTATTAAGAAGAGAAAATTATTCTATACAATCTCACTTATCGCTATCGTAATCAGTATCGGTGCTATCCTTACTAAAGGCTTCTCATACGGTGTTGACTTCCAAGGTGGTCGTACGTATACGGTTAAGTTTGATAAAGCCGTAGCTGCAGAACATGTACGTGAAAGCTTAGATAATGTATTTGGAACCACAACAGAGGTTAAAACTTTCGGTAGTGAGAACCAATTACGTGTTACTACTTCTTACCACATCCAAGAAACAAGCGATGATGCTGACCAAGAAGTATTAGCAAAATTAAACGAGGGATTAGGAAAAATTGACGGTAAATATGAGATTCTATCGCAACAAAAAGTAGGACCTACTATTGCTTCGGATATCCGTGATCGTGCGGTATATGCAGCGATCTTATCAATCATCGTAATCGCAGCTTATATTCTAATTCGTTTCCGTAAATGGCAATATTCAGCAGGTGCTGCGATTGCTACTATTCACGATGCGATTATCTTGTTAGGCTTATTCTCAATCTTGGATGGTTTAGTTCCATTCTCTTTAGATATTGACCAACACTTCGTAGCGGCAATCCTAACCGTATTAGGTTACTCGGTGAATGACACGGTGGTTGTATTTGACCGTCTACGTGAATACCTAGCGAAACCAAATGCGAATCAAGAGAAAATGGATACAACAATCAATAATGCGATCAACTCGACATTAAGTCGTACCGTGATTACTTCATTAACTGTAATCTTCGTATTAGCTGTGTTATTTGTATTCGGTGGGGAAGTTATCCGCGGATTCTCTTTCGCTATCTTAATTGGTATCGTCGTAGCAACTTACTCTTCAATCTTCTTAGCTGCTCCGTCTATTTATGACATGAGCGCTGGAAAACACCTTGCTGATTCAGCAAAACCAGAAGAAAAAAAACAAGCTAAAGTTATCGCTTAAGCTTAAACATAAAACAAAAAGCCCGGTTAGGATTCTAATCGGGCTTTTTTGTTTTATAATAAACAGTATCCGTTAATTACAAGCTCTTGCTACGTTCAGTTTGGAAAGTAGCATAATGAATTGGTCTAATAATATCGGATCGCCTGTTTCGCACGGTAATCGCTTCTTCTACTGTTTCTAGCGTTTTAAAAACGAGCAAAAGCATTACGGACCGCTCCCTCTGTCAGCTATAGGTCTAAATGCAATCAAGAAGCGACTAAATACTTTTAAATGCTATTTCGATTATCTTATTTTTCTTAGTTTTACATTTTACAAAATCAGATATGAAAACAAAGTTCTTAATTCCCATTCTTGCTATCTCCTTAAGCACCGTTGCTTGTAATAATAATTCCACGACAAAGCAGGAAACTGCTGATGCACATGCTGGTCATGATCACAGCGCCGCTGGACATGAAGGGCATGATCATTCGCAAACAGCAACTACACAGGCAACCGCTCCGGAACAAACAGCAGTAAAGGCGCCAGTTTTAAGTATTCCTGATTTTAATTTCTATAAGGTAAAATCTGGTATTGCATTTAGTAAAGCAGATATCAAGCCTGGAAAGAACACGGTATTCATTATGTTTGACCCTTCATGTGGTCACTGTCAGCATGAAACATCAGCACTTTCAAGCAATTATGCAAAGATTAAAGACATCAATGTTTACTATGTATCGATGAATGATCCGGCATTAATGGCTAATTTCTTTACTTCCTTCGGTAAGGAGTTAGAAGGTAAAGCGAATGTTGAGATGCTTTATGATAGAAATCAAGATTTCATTCAGAAATTCCATATTCCAAATCAATTCCCAGCAAATTATGTATATGGTGCGGACGGTGCATTAAAAACATATTGGGAAGGTGAAAAACCAATTGAGGAAGTAATTGCAGCATTTACAAAATAATGAGAATTGCCATTAATGGATTCGGTCGTATTGGTCGACATACCTTGCGAAACTTACTAAATCGTGAGAACGCTGCTATCGAGATTGTGGCGATCAATGATTTGGCAGATACGGCAACACTTGCTCATCTTTTTAAATATGATTCGGTGCACGGCCCCCTTCATCGGGATGTCAAGCATGATGATCACCATTTATACGTCGATGGAAAGAAGATTCATATCTTCAATTCGAAATCGCCATTGGAGCTTCCATGGGGAGATTTGAAAATAGATGTCGTTATAGAATCTACCGGACACTTCGTCAAGGGAGCACAGGCAGAGCAACACATTCAAGCAGGTGCGAAACAAGTGATTATTTCAGCACCATCGCCTGATAGAGAAGTGCCAACCGTGGTCTTGGGTATTAACGACTCGGATTTTGACTGGTCAACACCTGTCTTCTCCAATGCATCTTGTACTACCAATAATGTTGCACCACTAATTAAGATATTGGATGCAAATTGGGAAATCCAAGATGGCTATATTACGACAGTGCACTCGATGACCGGAGATCAGAATTTACATGACGCTCCGCATCGCGATCTTCGCCGTTCTAGAGCCGCATCAGCCTCCATTATTCCAACAACAACGGGAGCCGCAAAAGCAATAACAAATGTGTTTAAGCATTTGGAAGGAAAACTAGGTGGTGCAGGTATTCGCGTTCCGGTATTGAATGGTTCGCTAACCGATTTCACATGTACCCTCGCGAAGCCAACAACTGTAGAGGAGATCAATATGAAGTTCAAAGAGGCAGCGGATAATGAACTTAAAAACGTACTGTATTATACAGAAGATCCAATTGTTTCTGTAGATATCATTAATAACCCTTACTCATGTGTATTTGACTCGCAATTGACGAGTATCGTGGGTGGATTGGTAAAAGTAGTTGGTTGGTATGACAATGAGTTTGGATACTCCAACCGTTTAGTTGATTTATTAGAAATATTAGCTAAAAAATGATACGCTTTATCTCATTACAAGACACATTAGCCTTGCGTAGCTTAGTGCTACGTAATGGCTTAGCAGAACAGGAATGTATCAATCCACAGGATTTACTTCCAGAAACCTTCCATCTTGGCTACTTTGATGAAAACAATAAGTTGGTTTGCGTCTTAACCTGTCAAAAAGAGCGGCATCCTAAGCTTCCACACGAAGCATATCGATTGCGCGGCATGGCTACACACCCTGAAGCGCGACGCAAAGGCTACGCGAAGCAATTGATGTTAGCAGCAATGGAACATATTAAGAATCAATTGCATGTTCCCTATTTCTGGTTTAATGCGCGCGAAGTGGCTTATCCTTTCTATGAAAGTTTAGGTTTTGAATATATGTCAGACGAATTTGATATTCCAGGAATCGGCCCCCATAAAGAGATGTTTAAGCTCTTGTAATCCATTTTACATCTCCCCCACTACACCTATTCCAAATAGCGCAAAGTCGTACTTGACGGGATCTAAAGGGTCTAATTCACGCAAATTCTCCGTTAGCTCTAGGGCGGTCTTCCAATTTACCTTATCGCTTTGTATTAATCCAAATTTTCGAGCGACACGTTCGACATGCACATCACAAGGGCATATTAAATCACGTGGCTCTAACGTGTTCCATATTCCGAAATCAACGCCCCTATTATCTTTTCGAACCATCCAGCGTAGAAACATGTTCAGGCGTTTACAACTTGACTTTTTGAGCGGCGAACTAATATGTTTTCTGGTTCGAATAGGAAAGTCGGGTAAGGAGAAAAAATAGGATCGAAAGCTGATTAAAGCCTGTTCCACTCGGTTAAAGTCTGAAGTGAAAGGAGCTTGGAGAAATGCATCTTCCAGGGAATCATAGCGAAGATAATGTTGCTTAAAGAAGGATATAAAATAAAGCAAATCTGTGTCGTTGAACGTTCGGTGCTTAAACTCCAACAGCTTCTTTAAGTCTTGTTCTTGATGATTTAGAATGAAGTCGTGCGGTGCATTATCCATTCGCTCAGCTAACTCAACACACTTATTTATGATTGTTTTTCGCTGCCCCCAAGCAAGGATACTTGCAAAGAAACCCATAATCTCAATATCTTGCTTTTTACTAAAGCGATGTGGGATGCTGATTGGATCGGAAGGTATAAAATCGGGGGTGTTAAACTCTTCAACCTTTTTATCTAAGAAGTCTTTAAGCGATAAGTCCATGAGAGCAAAATACATAAAAAAAGCAACCGAAGTTGCTTTAATATTATTTGTTAATTTCTTTCCAGATTAAATCTTTCAGTTGCTGTATATTCTTTCCGGTTACCGAGGAGATAAATACATGCGGCATTCCTTTCGGAACTTGCAACTCCATTTCTCTTTCCAATTCCTCGTCTAACATATCAGACTTCGTAATGGCTAGTAGTTTTGGCTTATCCAATAACTCGGGATTATATGCAGTTAATTCATTCAATAGGATCTCATATTCCTCCGCAATTGTACGATCAGTATCCGCGGGTACCATAAACAGTAAAACGGAGTTTCGTTCAATATGACGCAAGAAACGATGCCCTAATCCCTTACCTTCTGAAGCTCCCTCAATAATTCCAGGAATATCAGCCATAACAAATGATTTGTTATCACGATAACCTACAATACCTAAGTTGGGAACAATCGTTGTGAAAGGATAATCTGCGATTTCTGGCTTCGCTGCAGATACGACAGAAAGTAAAGTTGACTTTCCTGCATTTGGAAATCCTACTAAGCCAACATCCGCAAGGACTTTTAACTCGAGGATAATCCATTCTTCTTTCCCTGGCATCCCTGGTTGCGAAAAGCGTGGGGTTTGCACGGTCGAAGATTTAAAGTGCCAGTTACCGAGTCCTCCGCGACCACCTGCTGTTAAGATTTTAGTCTCACCATCTTCGGTAATCTCGAATAAAACTTCACCCGTTTCGGCATTTTTTGCAACTGTACCAAGAGGAACTTCTAATATTTCATCTCTCCCTGTTGCCCCAGAGCGTAATGCTGAACCACCTGGATCACCACTTTCGGCAATAATATGCTTGCGGAATTTTAAGTGTAAAAGTGTCCAGTGTTGTGTTGAACCTTTTAATATAATATGCCCACCACGGCCACCATCGCCTCCATCAGGCCCACCTTTTGCCGTGAATTTATCACGGTGCAAATGAGCTGACCCTGCACCTCCATGTCCAGAGCGACAGCAAACCTTTACATAATCAACGAAATTTGACCCCTGCGCCATTAACCCTCTAAATTTATTTTATTAATAACGATCGATAACCGCCGTTAGGTTATTGAAGATTTCTTCAATATCACCGATACCATTTACTTTAGTCAATTTATTTTGACCTTCGTAGTAAGGAAGTACGTGAATTGTTTTTCCGAAATATTCTTCGATTCGTTTTTTCAATTTGTCAGCAGCATCGTCTGCGCGTCCAGATATTTCCTGACGCTTAGCAATACGCTGTGTTAATTCTGTTTCATCAACATCTAATGCTACTACCCCTGATATTGCTGTATTATTTGACTCTAAAAAAGCATCTAGCGCTTCAGCTTGTGCAACTGTACGAGGAAAGCCATCAAAAATAAAGCCCTTAGCGTCTGGATTTTGTTTGATCTCTTCTTCTAACATTGCAATTGTGATAGAATCAGGCACCAAATTACCGTCAGCAATAATTTGACTTACTTGTTTTCCTAGATCAGTTTGATTTTGAATGTGTGCACGAAAAATATCACCTGTTGAGATATGGTGTAATCCATATTTTTCGATCAATTTAGCTGATTGAGTGCCTTTTCCTGCTCCTGGAGGTCCGAATAATACAAGGTTTAGCATAGTTTGTTGTTATTTTTATTTTTCAAGATAAAAAATAAAAGCCTAATTCCGCTTAAGAATTAGGCTTCCTTTCAGTGCGCTCAAAGGGAGTCGAACCCCTAACCTCCTGATCCGTAGTCAGGTGCTCTATCCAATTAAGCTATGAGCGCGGCAACCATTACGTCTCGACTTAGTGCCTTTTCTGTTTTGGTGATGCAAATATACGGAAATTATCTGCCGAGCAAAACTTTTTTTTACATTTTGAGCTAAGTTCCATGTATTGAGGAAAATAAATTTTACGAGTATGCAGAGCATCGATTCCAGACAGAGATATCAGTTTTATGATGGGATTCAAGAACAACCTTTCCTGCTATTCATATATGCTAGTCGAGTGTTATCGAAACCCCATTAAAAGATTTAGAAAGCATTTGGATTATAGCGTATAGGATTAGGTCATCTTCGATTTTATGCCAAAGTAGGTTCACTAAGCAATTTCAAGAAATACCTATTTCTGCAATAAATCAGTGGGAATGCTTTTAGTGTATTTTCGAAATTTTGAGGGAAAAATGTGCGCTCAAAGGGAGTCGAACCCCTAACCTCCTGATCCGTAGTCAGGTGCTCTATCCAATTAAGCTATGAGCGCATTATTGGGAACGATGTCCCTTTGTGGTGAGGCAAATATCGTGACTTTTTTATTTTTTCCAAATCCTTTTTTAATTTTTTAATTCATTTCAAAACTATCTTTTCTACATATTGTTGATTTTAATATATTTACAATTATGGCGGAACGTATAATTAAGAGCAATAAAATTAGAGTTGGTGATTTAAGTATTGCCTATCACATTAAAAAAGCGACAGAAACTCCCGAGAAAACGATCATTTTTCTGCATGGCTTCCCCTTCAATAAAAATATGTGGCGTGATCAACTGGAGAGTTTAGAGGATAATATTACCGGTATTGCTGTGGATATTCGAGGACATGGTAATAGTACCAAAGGTCACGGTTTCTTTTCGATTGATGTTTTTGCGAAGGACTTAGGTGCTTTTATGCGGAAGTTAGAGATTGAGAGCGCTGTACTTTGCGGTATTTCTATGGGCGGATATATTGCGCTTCGCGCTTATCAGCTATTTCCGGAGAAGATTAGTGGATTGATTTTATGCGATACACATAGTAAGGCAGATGACAACGCAGGCAAACAAAAGCGCTTTGACGCTGTTCAAGCTGTATTACAACATGGACGCCGCCCCTATGCTATTGGTTTTATTGGCAATGTCTTTTCTCCTCGTTCTGTAGAGGATAAACCTGATGCTGTTGAGTTAATCAAAAGTAGTATCCGAAGGAATAGCATATCTTCAATTTGCGCCACCTTGCTAGCTCTGGCCGCTCGAACTGACACCACAGACGTATTGGCTGATATCAAGGTTCCAACACTTGTTATTCGCGGCAAAGAAGATAAGATTACCCCTGCTGAGCTGATGGGGGAATTAGCAAAAAAGATTAAAGGAGCGACTTACTTGGAGTTTGAACACTGCGGACATCTTCCTAATTTGGAAGACGTTGAGAAGTTCAATCTTAACATGAATACTTTTTTACAAGAAAAAATATAAGTTTTACATATAAAAATAGCGGAGGAACGATTACAACGTTCCTCCGCTATTTTTTTTGATTTATTCCTTCTTTTTATAGGATGATGCCGGCACGACACGATCGGTCAATGCTCTACCTTGCGCTATGAGATTCTCGGCTTTATCATAATCCCAGAGACCTGCGATATTGTGCGGTATATTGATAACGTAGTCCGGTTTATATAATTCCACAGAGAGTTGCGCTAATTTCCTGCGCATAACGAAATAAGCTTCTTGGAGCATCCCAATTGAATTCAAAGGCTTATCAAAAGGAATAGCGCCATATCTTGCACTTGGCTTTCCATCCAAATTGACTGCAACAATTATATTTCGACGCTTACGCTTTACAAAATTTATTGGTAAGGGATTAACGACGCCACCATCGACTAAGCTTATATCATCAGCTAAAACACTAGTAAATACTGCCGGGATAGCGATAGATGCGCGAATAGCTTTATAGACTGAACCCTTATCAAAAACGACTTCTTTTTCATTTTTAATATCTGTAGCAATCGCTCGAAACGGGATATCCATGTCCTCAATATTCTTGTCGGGAAATATATCTTTTAGGGATTCAAAAACCTTTTCTCCTTTTAACAAACCAAACTTTGGATTGGTAAAATCCAACAGCTTAAATATTGTGGAGCGATTAATAGATAGCATCCATTCCTCTAGTTCGTTTAATCTTCCCTCAACATAGGCTGCGCCAATTAGAGCGCCAATCGAACAACCGACTACCTCATCAATTTCATATCCTTTTTCTTCTAAACTTCGTATAACTCCAATCTGTACTAGACCTCGAGCTCCCCCACTACCTAACACTAAAGAAACTTTACGCTTACTTTTCAGAATGTTCATAGTTAAAGTTAAATCTATTTTTTCTGATTGTAAAATGTCATCTTTTTGTCGTTTTAGAAATGTTGTTTTTGCAATTTAATTATCATTGTTACTTTTGCTAACACTGTTAACAAAAGTAACTATAATGGGCTTATCAGAGCGAAAGATTAGGCAACAACAAGAGGTGAAAAACCAGATAATTGCGTCCTCACGAGAGATCGTGCAGGCGGAAGGCTGGGCAGCACTTTCTATCCGTAAGATTGCTGAAGCTATTGAATATTCTGTCCCCGTTGTTTATAAGCATTTTGAAAGCAAGGAAGCTATCACTTCGTTTTTCGTTGCAGAAGGTTTCGCCGCATTAAAGCATGAAATCGAAACTTGCGTTGTCGTTGGTGACAGCATTGAGAAACGCGTGCAGCAAGTGGCTAAAGGATATTGGCTATTTGCCTCTAAGCACCCAAAGGATTACGAATTAATGTTTGGCGTAGGTTTACCTACCTGTGAAATGCACCAACAAGTTTCGTCAATCAAAGAGCTATCAACATATCTTTTAGATATTATCAATGAATTGATTGCGAGCAGTAAAAACACGAATATAAGCAGCTGCATTAAATACCGTAGTTTTTGGTCTATTCTACATGGCGTAGTGGCTATTGAGCTTTTATCTTTGAATCAATGGGACAAAGTTTGTCCTTCTGAAGTATTAGAAGATACGGTACATGCTTTTATTCAATCCATAAAGGCGAATTAATAATTATAATAGGACATAACAAATTAAAGAACACGATGAGTTTAATACAAGATTTACAATGGAGATACGCGACCAAAAAGATGAATGGTCAAGCTGTGGATCAAGAAAAAGTTGATCAAATTATCGAAGCAGCACGTTTAGCACCGACATCTTCAGGCTTACATCCCTTCAAGATTATTGAGGTAAGTAATCCAGAATTGAAAGCTAAAATCCAACCTATCGCATTCGGACAAACGCAAATTGTAGATGCTTCACATCTATTGATCTTTGCTGCATATGACGAGTATACTAAAGAACGTGTGGATGCACCATTCAATCAACAACAAGTAGAACGTGGGTTACCTGAAGGCTTTGCAGATGATTACAAAAACGGATTATTTGCTCGCTTTCAAACTCAATCAAAAGAATTGCATTTCGAACATGCGGCACGTCAAGCATATATTGGTTTCGGAATTGCAATAGCGGCAGCAGCGGAATTGCGCGTTGATGCTACACCGATGGAAGGTTTCAATAATCAACAATTAGATGAGCTATTGGAATTGGATAAATTAGGACTTAAGTCTGTTACTATCTTAGCGTTAGGTTACCGCGATGAGCAAAACGACTGGTTAGTCAATTTAAAGAAAGTTAGAGTAAACAAGGAAGATTTCGTTATCAACTTGAACTAAAGATATTGAAAGAAACGATTTGTTTTATTTAATTTAAAAGGGTTGTCTACATTAGACAACCCTTTCTTATTTGATTTTCGTTATTTACAACATACTTATTATCGCAACTCCTGCCCTTTCGCGGGAAGGCCTGCTAGGTAAAGCCCAGCGATAGGAATAACAAACAACCATTTATTAATCC
Organism: Sphingobacteruim zhuxiongii; assembly: GCF_009557615.1. NCBI lineage: Bacteria > Pseudomonadati > Bacteroidota > Sphingobacteriia > Sphingobacteriales > Sphingobacteriaceae > Sphingobacterium > Sphingobacterium zhuxiongii. The sequence continues at coordinate 1,329,354 of NZ_CP045652.1, read as the reverse complement.
CTACCTCATTCAAACGTCGGAAACCTAGGGCTACCAATGGTAAGAAACTCAATGCCGCGAAGTAAATTCGAAGATTTTCAACGCCGATACGATTCCCAACAATGCCAAGCAGTATCAATATTAGATAGACACCAATAAAGAAAGTCCAAAACTCTTTGATTGAAGATTTACTTCGATAATCAAAAACCTGTAGGTAAGGCTTAATTAGTAGCTGTATCATTGTTTCCTTTAATTATAATTAGTTTTTACTAAAATACAGAATATCTGATAATTAACAAAAAAAAATGTCGTCTTCATTAATAATTGAAATTTCATCGCCTCAAATTGCGATTTTCGTATCTTTCCCCCGGACAGCAAAACAGTGTATATGAAATCAGCAAAAGAAAAGATGATAGCTGGAGAGCTATTCTTAGATATGGGCGGTGAACTCTTTCAAGAACGTCAGCACGCGAAGAAATTACTACATGAATTCAACCTGATGGATCCAACAAAAGTTAAAGCACGGAATCAAATTATAAAAAAGCTTTTCGGAAAAACTGGAAATCGTTTTTTTGTCGAGCCTCCCTTTCGTTGCGACTATGGTTACAATATTGAGATTGGAGAAAACTTTTACTCCAATTATAACCTTGTAATTCTCGACGGCGCCAAAGTTATTATTGGCGACAACGTGATGATCGCTCCTAACGTAAGTCTTTTTACAGCTGCTCATCCAATTGATCCAAAACTTAGAACAGAAGGTTGGGAATTTTCAAAACCAATAACAATCGGGAATCAGGTGTGGATTGGTGGCAATACCGTTATTAATCCCGGTGTAAGCATTGGCGATAATTCAGTAATCGGGTCAGGCTCTGTGGTTACTAAAGACATTCCAGCAAACGTTGTAGCAGTCGGCAACCCTTGTCGTGTAATTCGATCGATACTGCCAGAAGGTAATGTGGAATAACTTGTTGATCGAAAATTTCAATGCGTAAGCGGTAGGAATTACGATCCTTTTTTTATTTCCATATCCATAAAAAAATACCTGAGGCGGGGACCCCAGGTATTACCAAACCAATTATTAACCTAAATTATGAAATTATGAATTTACCATTATAACGTTCTCAAACGCCTTATATTATCTCAAAAGTGTATCATTTACACTTTTTTTTGTTACAATTCGATTTAAATAGTAAGCCTTTACAACTCGTCGACAATAGAATTGATCAGAATATCAGATTTCATCAACTTCGTCTGTTTCACTCTGCAATAGAAACACACGCAAAAACGCGATATAAAAAAAATACCCAAGGCGGGGAACCTCAGGTATTTACCAAACCAATTATTAACCTAAATATTTTTTCTTCTATTCAATACATTAACGAAGCAACTTTTCAAATATTGTACGATTATTAAATTTTTTAATATTCTTTTAAAAGCAACTACTTGCAGCTATTCTGTTGTCTTTTGGATAACGTCAACAACCTTATCTTTCAAGCTTGTAATATCAGATTTCAATCCGACCATCAATGTCATAACATTGACCGGATTTCCTTGAATCTCTCGAAAGTTATGCATGTAACCTAATTCGGTTCCTAAGAAAAAACCCTTGAATTTATAGTCGGCACCAATTCCAATTTTTGCTGCAGGGGATATACTGTATTTATAGTGCAGTTCGACCAATTCGTTATTTCCGGCATCCTGCGCTCGAGGTTCGATATTCAAGGCACCTGCAGGACCGATATAAGCATAGGTATTTAGACGATTCCACTGACGCCGGATACCGCCAGCGAGCGACAAGACGTACATAGAAGCACGTGCATTCTCAACGACACGGTTATATTTCGAATCGGGATTCAGCTGATCATATTTAAAATTCATCAAATATAATGTCGGCTGCAAATAGTATTTGGGGTTCCGAAGCGAAATATCCAAACCCATACTACCTGTAAATAGTTTGGTCGACAAAGCCTGTTTGGTTTTGCCTAATGGGAACGCTATTCCAGTTCCTCCGAAATAATAAACTTTTCGATAGTGTAGGGTATCAGCACCCCGCTGTGCAACCGCACTGAATGACACCCAACAAAAAAGGGCTAGTAACATTAATTTTCTCATTAAAACTGCTGGTTTATTGAACAACAATAAACCAAAGCAATTTGTTTTGAAAGCAAATTAATTTAAAACTATAGGAAGTTTTTCGCTTGAGGTCCTTGACTAAATAATAAATCAATAACACTAAGGTTTGGAATAAATCCTGTCTTGTCTTCAAATACTTGATAATAAGGTTTAGGATCAACCATTGGTGAAGGCTTTCGTGGATGTATCGCTTTACGATAATCAATTCCCTCTTCCACATCAGTATAGCTTGTAGAGTAGCTAATTTCTCTATTTATCTTAAGTAACTTGAGAATCAGCTTGATTTGCTCGGTATTGTAGTCCAATAATAAATCATATTCTTTTTCATAAAAAGCACTGAAATCATCTTCATAATACTCGAAATATGCAGAACTACGGTATGCTGTTTGAATACTCAACCAGTGCAGACGTTGCCAAGGATGATCGTAGTTAATCTTCACATCATTCATTCGAACCCGTTCTTTTCGACCATGAACAATCGGCACAATAAGATTCAGCACCCCATTTGCGGTTCCGATTTGAGTTCGCGTACGAAAGGTTTGCTTTGGATAATTTTCAAACTGCTCAATCACAATAGGTTGATCGTTTTGTTTGATAGCATGAAAGAATGAAACGTTCGGCAAATAGCAAGCCGGCAACAAAAGTCCTGATGACATAATTAATTAAACAACAAAATGTCCGCAAAAATAGCTTTATTTGGGGATATTTGCGTAGTACTTATCACTTGTGATGAAAGAAAAACTAGTATCAGGATTTATTTACATCGTTTCATTATTACCATTCTGGTTCTTATATCTGCTATCGGATGTACTTTTTGTACTTATTTACCACATTGTTGGCTACCGCAAAAAGGTTGTTTTTGAGAATTTAAGAAACGCATTCCCGGAGAAGTCAGACTCCGAAATAAAAGAAATTGCACGCGAATTCTATCGCTATTTCCCCGACTTATTGGTAGAAATTGTAAAATTGGCTAGTATTTCTGAAAAGTCCGTAAGAGAGAGAATTGAATTATTAAATCCAGAGGAAGTCTTTAGACATATCAATCAAGGAAAGTCAGTGATTGGCGTGACGGCTCATTATGGAAATTGGGAGATGGGCATTCATAGTTTATCCTTAATGATGAATACCCCTGAGCTAATTATCTACAAACCGTTAAATAATAAAGTATTCAACGAAGTATATAACCGCATCAGAACCAGGTTCGGAGCAACGATGGTTCCAATGAAACAAATATTGCGGCATATGATAAAGTTGAAAAACATCCCGCATATCAGTATGTTTGTAGCAGATCAGACACCTGTTTATCAGGATTCAGATTATTTCATGGAATTCTTAAACCAAGATACATTGGTTTATACAGGAACAGAGCGCATTGCGCGATTGACAAAAAACCCTGTTGTATTTTGTGAAATTAGAAGAAAGAAAAAAAGGGGTTACTATTCTTGTAAATTTACAACACTAATAGAGAATCCTGACGATTATCAAGAACATGAGATTACCCATATTCACAATCAGTTTACCGAGCAAATTATTCGTAGTGAGCCGGCATATTGGTTATGGTCTCATCGTCGTTGGAAAAGAAAAAGAAGGAGTTAAATGACTAATTATCCAAAAGTAGCAGTTGTCATATTAAACTGGAACGGTCGATTTTTCTTGGAGAAATTCCTTCCATCCGTGTTTAACAGCACCTATCAAAATGTTGAATTTGTTATCGGTGATAATGGTTCTACCGATGACTCAATATCGTATGTTGAAGAGAATTACCCCAAGTTCACTATCCTCAAGAACGATCAGAATCTAGGATTTGCCGGCGGTTATAATGAGATCTTAAAACGCGTCGAAGCAGATTACTTTGTACTGCTAAACTCCGATGTAGAAGTTTCTCAAAATTGGATTGAACCTGTTATTGCGCAGATGGAGCGGGATACGCAATTGGCCGCAGTTCAACCTAAAATCCAATCATATCATCAAAAAGGATATTTCGAACATGCAGGCGCTGCCGGTGGTTATATCGATTACTTCGGGTTCCCATTCTGTAGAGGGCGCCTTTTTGAAAGCGTTGAAAAAGACGAAGGCCAATATGACGATGAAAAAGAGGTATTCTGGGCTACTGGAGCTGCCCTATTCATTCGATCATCCGCTTGGCGCGAAGCTGAAGGATTTGATGCGGACTTCTTTGCACATATGGAAGAAATTGATTTATGCTGGCGATTAAAGAAGCTTGGCTATAAAATTGGATATTGTCCGAATTCGTTAGTATATCATGTGGGCGGAGGAACTTTAAACACAAGTAACCCTCATAAAACCTATTTGAACTTCCGGAATAATCTGCAGATGATGCAAAAAAATCTACCAATAACTCAAGGGATATGGAAAATAGGAATACGATTCTGGCTAGATCTCGCAGCATTACTGAAATTCCTTGTCGATCGTAAGCCTAAGGACGCATGGGCTGTGAGTCGTGCGCATCAGTATTTCTTCAAAAACTTCTTCAAAACAGCAAGAAAACGAAAGAAATATTCAAGCCCGGAGAATAAAGTTGGTCAATATAAGAATTCCATTGTATGGGATTTTTATCTGAATAATATCCATAAATTCTCCCAGCTAAAAGACAATAATTTTCATCATTAGGAGTTCTGCTGAACAAAGTTTTTTACTGGTTTATCTTTTATTGCTCATTAGTTTGCGTATTTAATTAAATAGTTGTTTTAAATTGTTTTAGGCCTAGAATATTTTGTATTTTCGTGGTCTATGTCAGCAGATATCCAGTCTAAAATTGAGCAGCTCACCCAGGAATTAAACGAGTATAATTACCAATACTATGTATTGGCACAGTCGTTAATATCCGATTATGATTTTGATCAAAAACTCAAAGAATTAGAATCATTAGAAGCTCAATTCCCACAATATCGTGATCCAAACTCACCTACGTTAAAGGTCGGTGGAGACATTACTCAGAAATTTAAGACGGTAAAACATAAATGGCCAATGATGTCATTGGGCAATACGTATAACGAACAAGAACTTAAAGACTTTGACAGTCGCGTTCGTAAGACGATTGGCGATGATTTTCAATACGTTTGTGAGCTTAAGTTTGACGGCTTATCAATCTCCCTCACCTATGAGCATGGTAAGCTTGTTAAAGCTGTGACAAGAGGTGATGGTACGCAAGGCGACGAAGTAACCAATAATGTACGTACGATACGAAGTATCCCACATCAATTAAAAAAAGGAAACTATCCAGATAGTTTCGAAATCCGTGGTGAAATATTTATGCATAAGTCAGCCTTTCTCCGTTTAAACCAAGAACGCGAAGACAATGGCGATCAAACTTATGCGAATCCAAGAAACTTTGCCTCAGGAACTATAAAACTTCAAGATTCTGCTGAAGTTGCAAAACGTCCTTTAGATTGTTTCTTATACTTTCTATACGCTGATAACCGCAATAAGTTATTTGAAAATCACTGGGAAAGCATCGAAGCGGTAAAAAGTTGGGGTTTCCATGTCTGTGAGCATACTAAACTTTGCAATAATATTCAGGACGTATTAGACTTTATCCATTATTGGGATACAGAGAGACATCAGCTTTCTTATGAAATTGATGGTATTGTAATCAAAGTAAATGACTACGCACAACAGGAAGACTTGGGATTTACAGCAAAATCTCCTCGTTGGGCAATCTCCTATAAATTTAAAGCAGAACGTGTAGAAACGATATTAGAAAGCATAAGCTACCAGGTCGGACGTACGGGTGCTGTAACGCCGGTTGCAAACCTTCAACCCGTGTTATTGGCAGGTACGACGGTCAAGCGTGCATCGTTACACAATGCAAATGAAATAGCACGTTTAGACTTGCATGAAGGCGACACTGTATTTGTGGAAAAGGGTGGGGAGATTATTCCAAAGATCATTTCCGCGAATATTGAAAAACGTCCAGAAGGCGCTGTTGCTATCTCCTATCCTACGCATTGTCCGGAGTGTAATACAGAACTCGTTCGCCAAGAAGGCGAAGCAGTGCATTACTGTCCAAATGAAGATGGTTGTAGACCGCAAATCGTTGGTAAAATCCAACACTTTATTGGCCGGAAGATGATGGATATCCAAGGCCTTGGCGATGAAACCATTGAAACATTTTTTCGCTTAGGGTTGATATCTAAGATTTCAGACCTATACGCTCTGAAAGATCATCAAGATAATTTGGTCGGCTTGGAACGTTTCGGTCAAAAATCAATAGATAATATGCTAGCGGGAATTGAGGCTTCCAAACAAAAGCCTTTTGAGAAAGTTTTGTTCGGATTAGGCATCCGTCATATTGGTGAAACTGTGGCAAAGAAATTAGCACAGCATTTCAAAAATATTGACGCGATTGCTACTGCAACCGCATTAGAAATTGAAGCGGTGCCAGATATTGGTTTCCGAATCGCAGAAAGCATCCATTTCTATCTTAATCAAGATGAACATTGGGCAGAGATTCAAAAACTAAAAGATGCAGGGCTTCAATTCGCTATTGAAGAAAAAGAAGTCGTATTTGCAGGAGATGGATTGGCAGGCAAGACTTTTTTGATCTCTGGCGTTTTTGTAGATTATTCGCGAGAAGAACTGACCGCTTTAATTGAATCCCATGGAGGAAAGATGCTTAGCAGTATTTCCGCAAAGCTGAACTTTCTAGTTGCAGGTGATAAAATGGGTCCATCCAAATTGGCAAAAGCTGAAAAGTTGCAAGTTCCGATTATCTCGGAGAGCGAGTTATTAGCCATGATAAATAATTAAAAATACTTAAATTAAATAATTATACACGAATGAATGAGCTTCAAGGAGCAGGAGTAGCGATAGTTACCCCTTTTAATGCAGACGGATCTGTGGATTATGAGACCCTAGGTAGACTAATAGACTACCAAATCCAAGGGGGAATTGATTACATTGTTTCATTGGGAACAACGGGCGAAACCGCTACGTTGTCTAATGAGGAACGAAAGCAGGTTTGGGCATTTACTTCGAAGCACGTCAATAAACGTATCCCTTTAGTCGCTGGTATTGGAGGCAATAATACCATGGAAATTGCCGAATTAACTCGAAATTTCGATGTCTTGGATTATATTGCGATACTATCAGTTTCTCCATACTATAACAAGCCAACGCAAGAGGGTATATACCAACATTACAAGGTTATTTCAGAAGCCTCTCCCCTTCCAATTATATTGTATAATGTTCCCGGCCGTACCGGCAGCAATATGACATCCGCAACTACACTTCGATTAGCTAATGATTTTAACAACATTATCGCTATAAAAGAAGCATCAGGTAGTTTTGCACAATTTAGCGAAATACTGCGCGACAAACCGAAAGAGTTTATGCTGATTTCCGGAGACGATCCGGCAACTTTACCAATGATCGCTTTAGGCGCTGTTGGCGTTATATCAGTTGTAGGAAACGCTTACCCAAATAAGGTTTCAGCGCTTACGCATCTATGCCTTGAAGGAAATTACGAACAAGCAAGAATTATCCATTCTGATTTATTGCGTATTACCGACCTGTGTTTTATCGAAGGAAACCCAGCTGGAGTAAAATATATTTTAAAACAAAAAGGCTTTGGTGTTGATACCGTTCGTTTACCTTTAGTACCAGTTGGAAAACAGACGCAAGAGGGCATCGAACAGGAAATGAAGAAGCTAGCTTAGCTTACATTTTCAATTTTATTTGCGGACATATAGCTACTATTGAAACTGATTACCATAAACTTCTATATTTTAGGTATCTTTTTTGTGGTTTGCTGACAAAATAATCTTAACATGGAAACCACAACAAACCAAGTCCCTAAAAAAGGTGGATCGGCAATTCGTAAGTTTATCAGTTGGACGCTTTTAATTCTAGTCTTGTTAGGCGGCGGTCTGATTTATTGGAAATACTATTTTGTATTTGGTGAAGGAGTCAAATCTGGAGTCCTGAATTATGCTGTAAAGAAAGGAAATCTATTTAAAACCTATGAGGGTAAACTGATTCAAGAGGGCTTTGGTACGAGCAAGGCAGGAACAGGGTTAACGAGTAATCAGTTTGAGTTCTCTATAGAAAACGACTCTATTTACCGAATCCTCGAAGTGAATAGCGGTAAAGTTTTTGATTTGCATTACAAAGAATATAAAGGAGCTTTACCATGGCGTGGTAATACCGTTTACATCGTCGATCAAATTATACAGATGCGTGATATAAAGGCTGGATCTTACTAAGCCTTCGCATTTACTAATATTATATTTTTACGAGCTTCCGCTTTCGATAATTTCAAGATTTATCGAGTTCGGAAGCTCGTTTATTAAAAAAACATTGCAAAATTGAATTTGGCAATGTATATTTGCGCAGTGCCGAGCAATCGGTACCTAATCAAAACCCTTCCAATCGATTGGTCTTGATTTATAAAGAAGTGGCGAGAGACTGGCTCAAAGACCCACTGGCAACCTTCAATAGCGATTGAAAAGGTGCCAATTCCTGTCCAAAGCAATTAAGCTGCGGAGCATATAAATGACATAGACTATGACTTCAACTATTTCAAATTCTTTAATTGGATATTCTAGCGGAAAACCGACTAGCAAGTGCTCCAATACTTTCTTTTTCGTCGTGAACACCTGTTCACGAATGCGATAGTCGTCGGTATCTAACTGGGTTCTACCGTTGTGGAATCTACATACCTTTACAAGACGACCAAAAGCAACACAAAAAAGAAAACAATTCATTATTTATCATTTTAAAAATCTACAACAATGGCTGATATTAAAAACTTAAAATTTGAAACATTACAGGTACATGCAGGACAAGAAGTTGACCCAACTACAGGATCTAGGGCCGTACCAATCTATCAAACTTCCTCATATGTTTTCAACAATGCAGAACATGGAGCTAATTTATTCGCATTAAAACAATTCGGAAATATCTATACCCGCATCATGAACCCTACAACCGATGTGTTTGAAAAACGCATTGCAGCTTTAGAGGGAGGTGTTGCAGCAGTTGCAGTTGCATCGGGACAGGCAGCTCAATTTATCGCACTAACGAATATCTTGGAAGCAGGCGACAACTTTGTTTCTGGTGCAAATCTTTACGGCGGTACTTATAACCAATTCAAAGTATCTTTCAAACGATTAGGTATCGAAGCTCGTTTTGCAGCAGATACAGACGCAGACAATATCGAAGCATTAATCGATGATAAAACAAAAGCTATTTACGTAGAGACAATCGGAAACCCGAGCTATAACATCCCTGATTTCGAACGCATCTCGGCTGTAGCTAAAAAACATGATTTGCCTTTAATCGTTGATAACACATTCGGTGCTGGTGGTTATTTATTTAAACCTTTAGAACATGGTGCTAATGTCGTTGTTGAATCAGCAACCAAATGGATTGGCGGTCATGGAACTAGTATTGGTGGTGTCATCATCGATGGTGGTAACTACAACTGGGGGAATGGTAAGTTCAAGCAATTCTCTGAACCTTCTGAAGGATATCATGGACTTGTATTTGCTGACGTATTCGGTGAAAACGGACCTTTTGGAAATATTCAATTTGCAATTAGAGCACGTGTTGAAGGATTAAGAGACTTTGGCCCTGCCCTATCACCTTTCAACTCGTTCTTATTAGTACAGGGTTTGGAAACATTATCACTTCGTGTTCAACGACATGTTGACAATACGTTAGAAATTGCACAATGGTTAGATGCTCATCCTCAAGTTGAGAAAGTAAGCTACCCAGGATTAAAGAATCATCCTTATCATCAAAATGCACAAAAGTATTTGAAGAATGGTTATGGAGCAGTGCTATCGTTCACGGTAAAAGGCGGAGTTGAAAAAGCAAATGAATTTATTGACTCTCTTCAATTAATTAGTCACCTTGCGAATGTTGGAGATGCGAAAACGCTAATTATTCATCCAGCAGCAACAACCCATCAACAATTGAGTGCTGAAGATCAATTAAAAGCAGGGGTAGCACCAGGACAATTAAGATTGTCAGTTGGTATTGAACACATCGAGGATATCAAAGCAGATCTAGAACAAGCATTTGAGAAAATCAAATAGTTTGAACGATTAGTAGAATATAAAAAAAGAAAAGAGCACACTAAAAGTATACCATGAGTAAAAAACTGGTTATCGGGATGTTTGGATTCGGCGTAGTCGGCCAAGGATTATACGATATCATCAAAACGAAGGATTTAAATCTAGAGATTAAGAAGTTTGTAATCAAAAATGCAGATAAGAAAAGAAGTCTCCCAGCTGAACTATTTACCACGGATGCGAATGTCATATTAGATGATCCTGAAATTAATACGGTAGTTGAGCTAATTGATGATGCTGATGCAGCATTTGAAATAACGAAACGCGCCCTATCTACTGGCAAAAATGTCGTATCAGCAAACAAGAAAATGATTGCGACGCATTTAGAAGAACTTGTTGAGATTCAACATCAACACGGCACTTCTTTGCTATATGAAGGTGCTGTCTGCGGAAGTATTCCAATCATTCGTAATTTAGAAGAGTACTATGACAATGAACTATTGCATTCTGTAAGTGGTATTTTCAATGGGTCTTCAAACTATATTCTATCGAAAATATTCAATGAAGGTCAGAGTTATGATGTTGCACTAAAAAAAGCGCAAGATTTAGGATTCGCAGAAACCGACCCAACATTAGATGTTGGCGGTTTTGACCCGAAATTCAAATTAGCTATTGTTGCTTCTCATGCTTATGGATTATACATTAATCCAGAAGAGATCTTGAATCTAGGAATTGATACGCTAGGAGACGCTGATATACGCTATGCTCGCGAGAAAGACTATAAGATCAAGTTGATTCCATTAGCCAAAGAAATTGACAATAAACAAGTGGTTCTATATGTTCTTCCGAAATTCATTAAAAAGTCTAATATCCTCTTTAATGTTGAGAATGAATACAATGGAGTGTTAGTAAAAGCGGCATTTGCCGATGAACAATTTTTCTTAGGTAAAGGCGCTGGAGGACACCCGACAGGATCAGCAGTATTATCTGATATTACGGCATTACGATATGATTATCGTTATGAATACAAAAAACATTTAGATGCCGAGCGTGTAAAATACACGAAAGACTATACAATTACTGCATATTTCAGATATGAAGAGGAAGATATCTTAGAAAATATTAATTTCATCAATATCTCCGAGCGTTTCTACAGTGAAAATCACAAATATGTGATTGGTACGATAAACATCCAAGAGATAATTGATAAAAGATCGATCATTCATCAGCAAGGAAATTTCATAGCCGAAATAATCTAAAATTGAAAAGAAGAAAAGCGCAATAATTATTGCGCTTTTTTTTCGTAATTACCTACCAATTCTCTCCATCCTTAAAAATAATTTTATTTTAGAAAAATAAATGACATGGTTTTTGCTTAATATATTTACTATATTTAAAAATAAACTTTAAATTCTGAGTATTATGAGAAAATGGAATGTCTTGGCATTGATGAATGTGGCGGCAATCAGCGCTTTCGCGCAAGATAGTACTTCGCAAGTCCATAAAACGTCAAATTCATCCTATGCAGTGATTGGTGTGATTTTATTAGTGGTCGTAATCTTTATGCTTTATAGAAAGCAGAAAAGAAAATTCAACGACTAGGATTATAGCTAGAAAAATAAAAAGCCTCGCAAATTGCGAGGCTTTTTATTTTAATTCCTTTTTCTTTAGTCTCTCTTTAAACCAAATTTTTCAATTTTGCTATACAAGTGACTACGTTGAATATCTAAATCATCTGCCGTCTTCGAGACATTCCAGTTATTCTTTTCTAGCTTATATTTGATAAACTCGCATTCGGAGTAATCTTTAAAATCCTGAAATGAAGTAAATTGCTCAAAATCAAATCCTTCTGCGCTATCAGAGGAACCGGTTGATTTAGGAACTGAAGAAATGCTTTCTGGGTTAGCAAACATGCGTACATCTACTTCCGTAATCTTCTTATCGCAAAGAATGATTAAACGCTCAATCATATTACGAAGCTCGCGAATATTCCCAGTCCAAGGTAAAGATTGTAGAGCTTTCATCCCGTCAGGCGTGATTTGCTTTACTGGCATACTATATTCAGCACATATTTCTTCGCAGAATGCAGTAGCCAAAGTTGGAATATCATCTTTTCTCTCTGCTAAGGAAGGCACATGGATTAAGATTACACTTAATCTGTGATACAAGTCCATGCGGAAATTACCGTCTTCAATCTCCTGCAATAAATTCTTATTTGTTGCCGCGATCACACGTACATTGACATCGATCTCTTTCTCCCCTCCTACACGTGTAATTTTATGTTCCTGTAAGGCACGAAGTACTTTTGCTTGGGCTGATAAGCTCATATCGCCAATCTCATCCAAAAACAAGGTACCACCGTTTGCTTGTTCAAACTTACCAATTCGTTGTTTAACAGCCGAAGTAAATGATCCCTTTTCGTGTCCAAACAATTCGGACTCAATCAATTCGGATGGAATTGCAGCACAGTTAACTTCGATTAATGGAGAGGCGGCACGTGAAGACTTTTCATGTAACCAGCGAGCGACTAATTCCTTACCTGCACCATTAGCACCTGTAATTAATACTCTCGCTTCGGTTGGAGCAACTTTATCAATAGTATCTTTAATTAAACTGATACCCGTTGAACTACCTAAGATCTCTTTGGTTTTTGAGAACTTACGTTTCAGAACTTTTGTTTCCTTAACTAAAGAGCTTTTTTCTAACGCATTTCTAACAGTAATTAAAAGACGATTTAAATCTAACGGCTTTTCTAAGAAGTCGAATGCACCTTTCCTCGCGGCCTCTACGGCAGTTTCAATCGTACCGTGACCAGAAACCATGATAAAAGGAACGTCTGAGAACTCTTTTGCAGTACTCAAAACTTCCATACCATCCATCTTATTCATTTTGATATCGCAAAGAACAAGATCGATTTTCTCCTTTTTTAATATTTTTAGCCCATCTTCGCCGTTGTCGACGTCTAATACTTTATAATCTTCATACTCCAAGATATCTCGTAAAGAACTACGTATCGGACGCTCATCATCGATGATTAAAACTGTTGTCATATTATGTCTTTCAAGTTTATTGGTAAATATTAAACAAATCAAAAAGAAGCAAACTTTGTAAGCCGGGTTCTGTATCCATTACTGAATTTCTATCATTTATCTAGGCTTGCATTTACACACAAGCTCCATCAACCTACCCATTACGAGTGCCCGAAGGCAGAAAACGAGCAGCTTTCCGAACTCGTAACCTATTTGGTCTTTCAACACACGAGGTTTACCGTAATGCATGTCGCCATACAATACCGTGAGCTCTTACCTCACGTTTTCACCCTTACCTTTTGCAAGGCGGTATATTCTCTGTGGCACTTGCTGTCTATTTTAAATAGCCTTCCCGTTAGGAAGCGTGTCGCTCTTTGTTGCCCGGACTTTCCTCTTCTCTGTTTAAACACAGAGCAGCGATAGAACCAGTTTGCTTCAGTATGCAAAAGTAGGAAAAATATAGATAGGTTCTCTATTATCCTTCTTATTCAGAATAATTTATAAAAGAAAAATAAATAACATCTAAACATAGTTTGTTGTAGCGTTTTGATTACAAGTATCGTATAACTACAAAACATTAGTCGACAATTGTTTTATTTAATTACTATTATTTATTTTTATCTTATTCATTTTATGAAAAAACTAATTTCATTGAGAGCGGGCATTAAAGTAGCGACGCTTGTGGCCTTCATTTTCATAACTTCTTGTGATGATGACAAAAAAAACAAGCCAAAGCCAATTAATAAATACCCAATGGATGCCAAGATTTCCTATAAGATTCTGTCGATAAGTGACAAAGATGCTAAAATATCAAGCGTATTTTTCATTGGAAGCAAGGCTGAAGAAGAGAAAAAAGATTATAAAATTGGCGAAGCAATTAGTACGACTAGAAAAATCCCTAAAAAGGGTGAGAAAATCTATATCCGCGCGAAAGTGGATAAACCGTCAACGGTAAAATTGGAAATTAAAGTCAATGATAATGCAGCATCCACCAAGGATATCATCATTAAAGATGCAGCGAAAGAAGAGGCAAAGTTTGAATACACATTTAATTAATAGAAAAGGAATGCTAATAAAAAAGGAAGAAAAACTTTAATTAAGGAAACTAATGACCCAAAGATAGCTGCACTCAGTGCGGCTATTTCCTTTTAAGGAAAGAATGTTAAAGATCTTGAGCAATGACGAAACCTGCAGCCCATGCCCATTGAAAATTGTAGCCGCCTAACCAACCTGTAATATCAACAGCTTCTCCACCAAAATAAAGACCACTTATCTTCTTCGATTCGAGGTTTTTAGCATGAAGCTCTTCTGTCGAAACGCCACCACGCATTACTTCTGCCTTATCATACCCCTTATCTCCCGCAGGCTTAACTTTAAATCGGTGTACGACATCTACAATAAGTTTTGCATCGACTTTACTGAGGGAAGCGATTTTAATATCTAATGGAAGGTATTTTCCTAAAGCCTCGACCATCTTCCTTGTAAAATAATCATTCAATAACTGACCAACGGTTCGTTTACCACCCTCATTACGTTCTTGTTTAATAACGTCTTCCAGCTTAAATTTTGGTAGCAAATCAATTGTAAATTGCTCCCCTGCTTTCCAATATGAAGATATCTGAAGGATTGCGGGACCACTAAGTCCCCAATGAGTGAAGAGAATATTTTCCTCAAAAGCGATCTTATCGTTATAGACCCTCGCGAAAACAGAATTTCCAGCAAGTGATGCGTACCAATCGGCATCTTTTCCCGTAATCGTCAGTGGAACAAGCGCAGCTGCCGTTGGCACGACATGTATATCAAATTGCTTAGCGACGCGAAGTGCAAAATCCGATGCCCCTAGTTTAGCCACAGGAAGACCTCCTGAAGCCATCACGACTTTCTTTGCAACAATCGTTTGTGAGCTTCCCCCGCGATCAACAACAATTTCGAAACCTTCTGCTAGCTTGTGAACTTGTTTAACTTCTGTATTTAGCCAAAGATCTTGACCAGTGTCATATAACAGGCTACTGAAAGTCGCTACAATATCTTTTGCTTTATTAGACACAGGAAAAAGCTGGCCAAGAGTCTTCTCCTGCCCTGTTATCCCTCCGTATTGTTCAAAGAAATTTAGGGTATCATCTACTGTCCATTGCGAAAAAACGGCGTTTAAAAACTTCGAATTCTCGGATACAAAATTATCAACGGACGTATGAATATTGGTATAATTACAACGCCCACCACCAGAAATAAGGATTTTTGCTCCAGGCTTTTCGTTGCGCTCGATTAACAAGGTCTTTTTACCGAGTAGACCAGCCTGCGCGGCACACATTAAACCGCAAGCACCTGCTCCAATAATAACTGCGTCGTAATTATTCATTAGGATATCAGTTCACCCTCTAAAGAAACAACGCGTTGTTCTTTCCAAGATAATTCGGCCAGTTCTAAAATACGAATCACATCTCTAGCTTGCTCAGGAGTGATAAACAAAAGTTCTTCGTTGCGAATAGCGGCTACCACATTATGGTAGAAATCTTGACCTGAACCAACTTCACTCACAACGCGTTCATTGACGTCTTTTCCATCTTCTAGAATAGCCAGGGTGCCTTGTATGTCGTCTGGTTCAACACCCCAATCTGCATGTTCATGTGGCATGGCTCCTTCTCTAAGCATATTCTCTTGTGAATCCACACCCCATTTCACGAAACAACCATTGGTTCCGTAGACCGCAAATCGCGCTGTTGGAATCTTTGCCAACATCTGGCCTTTCAATGACACTTTAATCCCTGAATAGGATAGTATAAATTCAAAATCATCAATTGCCTTTGCATTATCGCGTTGTACACGCAAATCGGCGTAAATGGAATCAGGTTTACCAAACAATTGCAAAGCCTGATCAATCAGGTGAGCACCTAAATCATAATGAATGCCCGATCCTGGCAAGTTTTCTTCACGCCAAGCTCCCGGACGAAGAAAATTACGGAAACGATCAAATCGTGCTTCATAATTTACAACTCGACCTAATCTACCTGATGCCAAAACCTTCTTAACCGTTTTGAAATCCGAATGATATCGCGCGTTATGATGTACTGACAAGATCAATCCTTTTTGCTTAGCAAGCGAAATAAGCTCGTCTGCTTCAACAGAATAATTGGTGAAGGGTTTCTCTACAACAACATGCTTACCTGCCTCCAGCGCTTGCTTAGCAAGGCTAAAGTGCACATCATTTGATGTAGCTACAACAACAATATCTACCGCTGGATCATTAATGATATCGTCTGCAGATTGCACCGCAATAGCTTCAGGATATCGTTCAGCGAGCATCTTTTGTTGATCTGGCTTACGCGCAGTTACCTTATACAAGTTTAAATCAGCATTTCCAGCAATAAATGGCGCATGAAACACATGTCCCCCAATAGAGAACCCAATTAATCCAACGTTTAATTTTGTCATGATTACATTCTTTCAGGAACTTGAATTCCTAGTAATTTCATAGATCCAGAGATAACTTTAGCTGCTGCAGCTGATAAATGTAAACGAAATTGTTTTACATCCTCATCTTCAGCCTTTAAGATATTCTCTTCGTGATAGAATTTATTATATAGTTTAGCTAATTCATAAGCGTAATTCGCAATCTGTGCTGGACTAAATTCTTTTGCCGCTACAGCAATTATAGCCGGATAACCAGCAATTGCTTGGATCAGATCACGCTCAAAAGTTGATATCGTTGCTGGTATTACTTTTTTAGCATCTTTTTGATAGTCTGCTTTTCGTAATACTGATTTAATTCGAGCATGCGTATATTGTATAAATGGTCCTGTATGACCTTGAAAATCGACAGATTCATTCGGATTGAACAATAAACGCTTCTTAGGATCAACTTTTAACAAGAAATATTTCAATGCCCCCAAACCCAATGTCTGGTATAAAGCAGCTTTTTCATCTTCTTCCAATCCCTCAGTTTTACCCAATTCTTCCGTGCGTTGCTGAGCGGTATCCAACATTTCCTGCATTAAATCGTCAGCATCTACCACAGTACCTTCTCTCGACTTCATCTTACCCTGTGGCAAATCAACCATCCCATAAGAAAGATGAAATAAACCCTGCGCCCATTCCTTACCTAGTTTTTTCAAAATAGCGAACAGCACTTTGAAGTGATAATCTTGCTCGTTACCTACAACATAAATTGATTCATTCATCTTGAATTCATCGTATTTAAGTTGTGCGGTACCTAAATCCTGCGTGATATAAACGGAAGTTCCATCACCACGAAGCACAAGTTTTTCATCAAGGCCTTCTGCAGTCAAATCAATCCAAACGGAATTATCTTCTTTCTTAAAGAAAACTCCTTTATCAAGTCCTTCTTGAATAATATCTTTCCCCAACAAATAGGTGTCCGATTCGTAATAGAACTTATCAAAATCTACACCTAGTTGCTTATATGTTTTATCGAAGCCCGCGTAAACCCAGCTGTTCATGGTTTTCCAAAGAGACATAACTTCTTCATCTCCTGCTTCCCATTGCTGTAACATCGCCTGAGCTTCTTTGATTAGAGACGCATTCTTTTTTGCGTCATCTTCCGATTGACCCGCTGCTTTTAATTCCTCAATCTGCTTTTTGTATTCTTTATCGAATATTACATAGTACTTACCAACTAAATGGTCACCTTTCATACCCGTAGACTCCGGAGTTTGTCCTTCTCCAAACTTCTGCCAAGCCAACATCGATTTACAAATATGAATACCTCTATCGTTGACCAAGTTTGCTTTGATTACTTCGTAACCAGCTGCGGCTAAAATCTCCGCAACAGCATATCCTAACAGATTGTTACGGATATGACCTAAGTGTAAAGGCTTATTTGTATTTGGTGAAGAGTATTCAACCATCACCTTTTGACCATTCTTAGGGACTTGCGCAAAACTTTCCGTTAGAATCGTATCATTGAGTAAATTAACCCAATAGTCATCTGAAAAACTTAAATTCAAGAATCCCTTAATAACATTGAAAGCGGTGATCTCGCTAATCTCTTGCTGTAGATATGTTCCAATCTCAGTACCTGTTACTTCAGGAGATTTCTTCGAAAAGCGTGTTACAGGAAAAACAACAACTGTAATTTGACCTTCGAACTCTTTTCGTGTTTCCTGCAAACTAATCTGTTCTGCTGGAATTTCAGAACCATATAGTGTACTTACTGCTTCAACTGTCTTCTCAATAAGCAGTTCTTGAATTGAATTTGCCATGTAAATATTTCGTAATATTCTTAACTTTCTGATAATGAATTCAAAAAATAACTGCAATAATATTTATGTATTCATTACGAAAGTATATCTTTGCCAAAAATAATAAAAAATGCAGAGCTATCAGGAATTTCTTGACTTAAGTGTTGGTTTTCCGCAAGACGGATTCGATATTATCGATGACGAATTGTACTTCCACGATTTGAATTTGATGGAAATGATAGAAACGTACGGTACGCCGTTACGTTTTACTTATCTCCCTATTATTAGCAAGAAGATACAACAAGCGAAGATTTTGTTTCAAACAGCCATGTTGAAATACAACTATCGCGGTACTTACAAGTATTGTTATTGCACCAAGTCATCACACTTTAAACATATTGTAGAAGAAGCGTTAAAGAACGATATCCACTTAGAGACTTCGTCCGCTTTTGACATGCCAATGATTGATGCTTTGGAGAGACAAGGTAAAGTAAACAAAGACATTACCGTGATCTGCAATGGTTTCAAAACCTTCCAATACAAGCAATATATTGTAGATATGTTACATGATGGATACCATAATATTATCCCAGTTCTGGATAATAAAGAAGAATTCAACATGTATGACGATGAAATCGAACTATCAGAACCTTGTAACTTAGGTATTCGAATTGCCGCTGAGGAACAACCAGACTCGCAATTTTATACTTCTCGTTTAGGCATTCGTTTAGAAGACGTTATCGATTTCTACAATAGCAAGATTGCTGAAAATCCGAACTTCCGAGTGAAATTACTTCACTTCTTTATTAATTCAGGTATTTCGGACACACCGTATTACTGGAACGAACTTGAAAAGTATGTAACATTGTATTGCAAATTCAAGAAAATCAATCCAGAATTGGATACCCTAGATATTGGTGGAGGTATGCCTTTCAAAGATTCATTAGTTCATGATTTCGATTATGAATACATGGTCAATGAAATTGTAAATCGTATTAAACAAATCTGTGCACATCACGAGGTTGTTGAACCAGATATTATCACAGAATTTGGAAAATATACAGTCGCTGAAGCCTCTGGTATTTTGTATAAAGTCTTAGGACGTAAACAACAGAACGATCGCGAAAAATGGTTAATGCTCGATGGATCCTTTATTACAAACTTACCGGACGTTTGGGCATTGAATCAAAAATATATTCTCTTGCCAATAAACAATTGGGATTCTGAGTACGAGCGTGTCAATCTAGGCGGAATTACATGTGATGGCCAAGATTATTACAATCAAGAAGCACATATGAACTCTGTATTTATGCCTAAAACTAGAAAGGTACAGTACTTAGGTTTCTTCCATACTGGAGCTTACCAAGAAGTGTTGAGTGGATATGGAGGAATACACCATTGTCTCCTACCATCCCCTAAACATGTTTTAGTGCGCAGGAATAGAGATGAAACGTTCAATTACGAAGTTTTTGGAGAAGAACAGAACTCCAAACAAGTAATGAAATTATTGGGATATCAATAGCATTCGGCCAATCCGAATAGCTTCGAATGAATAATCAAAAAAAGACTATCTTAAAAAAGATGGTCTTTTTTTGATTTGTATGCATGATGCACCATATTCAATACTAGCCACCAAACTAACTCTAACCTATACTTGAACGAGACTGATAATGTCAGCCTTAATGTTAGATGGCAACATATTAAAAACATCCCGTTTTACTTGGATAACATCCTCATTGGAGGAGTTTTTCGTGTTGGTTAGTACGTTTGTTAGACTTCCGCCTAACCATCTTCCCTCTCTTTCTAAGAACGATTGATACTTTGAATCCAAATTCTTGAAAGATTCGACTAAGGGGGAAACCTCATTGTTGTTCATCAAATCCATCGGCTTGTTCACTTAAATACACATAAAGATAACTATGCAATATTAACTTATTATTAATAAATACACAACATTTTATTTATTGATTAATATTATTAATTAACATATTTTCGTGAATTTTCAATTGAAAGTAAAATATTGCGTCTTTTTGATCTTCCATAAAAATGAAACGAAACATTGTTATATCTTGCGCCCCATTAATATGAAAAAGATCCTTAGATACATGTTGTATGTAATATTAACATTGGTAGTTCTAACTGCATTATTTATCTATTTATTAGGCATATCAGATACCATCGGCGCTTTAGCGTCAGGCGAAAGACTTCATCGAATGGAGTCCACGAAAACATTCAAAGACGGTGTTTTTCAAAATATCGAAATAACACCGGCTGTCAAAGAAGGCGTTTCACAATTCACTATGCTTCGTAAGTTTTTTTTCGACAAGGACAAACGTAATATACCAAGCACCCCATTACCTGTGATTCAGACCGACCTTAAAAACATTCCATTAGATCAAGATGTGTATGTTTGGTTTGGACACTCCTCCTATTTTCTTCAAATTGATGGTAAACGAATCCTCGTAGATCCAGTTTTTAGTAAACATGCTTCTCCAGTTCCATTTGGAGTAAAAGCTTTCGACATGACGTATACATATCAAGTGGACGACATGCCAGAAGTAGATGTGTTACTGATAACGCACGATCATTTTGACCATCTTGATTATCCCACCTTCATGAGCTTCAAAAATAAAGCGAAGCAGATTATTACCAGTGTTGGTGTCGGTGCTCATTTGGAAAAATGGGGATATCCTGCAGAACGAATACATGAGCTATACTGGGGAGAATCAGAAACCATCGATTCACTAACATTTACAGCAAATGTCGCAAGGCACTTTTCTGGCAGATGGTTCAAACGAAATACAAGTCTCTGGTCTTCCTTTGTTTTAAAAACTCCAGACTATAACATCTTCATTGGAGGAGATAGTGGATACGGTAAACACTTCAAAGAAATTGGAGACAAATACGGACCATTCGACTTCAGTATAATCGAAAACGGCCAATATAACGATATGTGGCATTACATTCATCTAATGCCTGAGGAAGCTATATCGGCAGCGAAGGAATTAAAGACAAAGAATTTAATCCCCGTCCACAACTCTAAATTCCCATTAGCAAATCATGCTTGGGACGAGCCGATGATTCGTATTTCTGCAGAGGCAGAAAAACAGGGACAAGCTTTGCTGACCCCTCAAATGGGACAAATTATATTCTTAAATCAAAATAATATAACTAAACATTGGTGGGAAGGAATAAACTAACAAAAAGATTAGTTTAGCAAAAAGGAAGGATATGAAATCACTGGTCAATAAACCGACGTGAATCCATATCCTTCCTTTTTTATTTCTTAAATAACAGTATTCGCTATTTCTTAATTAGCAACATCCCATGATTAAACTTCAGATTTTTGGTATCGATAAAACGAAAGCCTCCGTCGCGTTCTTCGACCTCACCATAACCTTCTAGCAAACCCTCCTTCGTCACATTAAATATCATATCGCGAACAGACGCAAGTCCTTCCGACATAAAATAATATTCACCGATTAGCTGTCCCCCTTTAATAACACCTTTAAAATCTCCGACATTACGATCCTTCTCACCTAATGCATAAAGTAATTGACCGTAAACAGAATCCTGCTTGGTATGCAGATCTAAGCGAATCGTGTCTGCATTCCCCACATATTCGTAGGTCCCTGGAAGACTAGCTGATTCCACATGTTCGACTGCAGTCGAATCATTTGACTGACTTGAATTATCTGATTTACCTGAATTGCAAGCTTGTGTACCCATCAACAACAAACACATCGAAAAACAAGCTCTGATTTTTCTGTTCATAAAATTTCCTTTAATATTAATAACGGTGAAAATGTACGTAATGTTACCGTCAAAACTAATCATTTAAAATGTTTGTAAACCCATAGCTATGTTATTTTGTTGTAACTTTATGTTATGAATTTGCTTACAACACCATTTAATACGGCACACGATACTGCACCATTTTCTTCAATTCAACAGTCTGATTTTCTACCTGCATTCGAAGATGCAATTACAGAAACTCGAAATGAGATTGATCAGTTGGTTGCCAATTCAAAACCTGCCGATTTTGAAAACACGATCGCTGCATTAGCGTATTCAGGAATGAAACTAGACCGGATTTCAAACATATTCTTCAACCTACATTCCGCAGAGACCAACGATGAGTTAGATAAAATTGCTCAGGAGATAGCTCCGAAGCTTTCTAAGCTAAGCAATGACATTACATTGAACAAGGACCTGTTTGAGCGAATAAAAACTGTCTACAGCAAAAAAGAACAATTCAACCTCAGCGTAGAACAACTTACCCTTTTAGAGAAAAATTATAAAGATTTTGTTCGTAATGGCGCTTTACTACCCGAAGACAAGAAGCAGCAACTACGCGACATTGACGCTGAATTGTCCGTACTAAAGCTAAAATATGGTGAGCATGTCTTAGCGGACAGCAATGCTTATCAGATGCATTTGTTAGATCCGGTGGAACTTGCGGGCTTACCTGAAGGCGCGATAGAAGCCGCTCATGAACTAGCGAAAGAACAAGAAAAAGAAGGCTGGCTGATCACACTAGACTACCCAAGCTATATCCCCTTCATGACTTATGCAGAAAATAGAGCAAGACGTGAAGAATTAGCCATCGCTGCTGGTAAAAAAGCTTTTCAAACAAACGATAATAACAACGAAGAATTGGTTCTGCGCATTGTCAACTTAAGACATCAACGAGCTAATTTATTAGGTTATCCAACACATGCGCATTTCGTATTGGAAGAACGTATGGCCAAAGATCCGGAGACCGTAAAAACATTTCTCAATGATTTGCTGGAAAAGGGAAAACCAGCGGCCGAAAATGAGTTTGCTGAGCTTTCCGCATTTGCTAAAGAAATCGACGGTATCGCACAACTCGAAAAGTGGGATTCCGCTTATTACAGTGAAAAATTGAAACAGTTAAAATTCAACTTAGACGATGAAAAACTGAAACCATATTTCAAATTAGAAAATGTACTTCAAGGCGCGTTTGATATCGCCAATAGATTATTTGACATCAATTTCAAAGAAGTAGGAACGATAGACAAATATCATCCAGACGTTCAGACTTTTGAAGTAAGAGACAACCTTGGTGGTTTAGTCGCGATCTTTTATGCTGATTTCTTTCCGCGAAAAGGAAAGAGAAATGGAGCCTGGATGACTTCTTTCAAACCACAATATATTCAGGATGGGAACAACGAAAGACCACACGTTTCTATTGTCTGCAATTTCACAAAACCAACTGCAACAAAACCGTCTTTGTTGACCTTCAATGAAGTAACGACTTTATTCCATGAATTTGGACATGCATTACATGGCATGTTAGCCAATACGACCTACCCTACACTATCGGGTACTTCCGTTTATTGGGATTTCGTAGAATTACCAAGCCAAGTGATGGAGAACTGGTGTTATGAAGAAGAAGCATTAGCACTATTCGCCAAGCACTATGAAACTGGCGCATCACTACCGATGGAGTATGTTGAAAAAATCAAAGAGAGTGCTGCCTTCTTAGAAGGTTTAGCAACGGTTAGACAACTGAGCTTCGGATTATTAGACATGGGCTGGCACGGGCAAGATCCAAGTGCGATTAAAAGCGTCAAAACGTTTGAATTGGAGCAATTTGCAAATACCAACATTTATCCTGACATCGCGGACAACGCTATGAGTCCATCGTTCTCACATATTTTTAATGGTGGTTATTCTTCGGGATACTATAGTTATAAATGGGCGGAAGTACTTGATGCAGACGCATTTGAATACTTCAAGGAAAATGGCATTTTCAACAAAGAAGTAGCGAAGAAATTCAAGGATAATATTTTATCTAAAGGAGGCACTATGCACCCGATGGAATTATACAAGGCATTCAGAGGAAAAGAACCTTCTGTTGAACCGCTATTAAGACGAGCAGGATTAATTGATTAAGATGAACGTTGTACGTGTTAAGAATATGGTTTGCCCACGATGCATAATGGCTGTAGAGCAGATTATGCACAAACTCGATTTGTCCTATTCGCAGGTACAAATTGGACAAATCAATACTAATCGATTGTTTGAAGATTCAGAACTTAAAGATCTTGAGCAGGAACTTCAAGCGATCGGCTTTGAAATCTTGCATGACCGAAAAACGCAATTGGTCGAACAGATAAAGATTGCACTCTTAGAATTAGTCAATCAGACAGATGGAAACAGCTTGAAGACCTCGCAATATTTGATCGATCGTTTTAGTTATGAGTACAGCTATCTAAGCACCATATTCTCCGAAATACAGGGTGAGAGTATCGAGAAATACCTAATCAAACTGCGTATTGAAAAAGTGAAAGAGTTATTACAATACGATGTCTCGCTGGCAGAAATCGCTCATAAATTACAATACAGCAGTGTTGCACATCTAAGCGCACAATTTAAAAAAATAACTGGATCCACCCCTTCTAAGTTTAAGTCGGATGCCAAGTATTAGGACATCTATTTAAGAAATTATTTTTGAGATAGAATCGGACAAAGTTGTTTTATCTGCAACACCATCAAAAATAAAGAAAGGCAACATTAATCAATGTTGCCTTTCTTTATTTGCATAGTTTTTGATTTCGAATCAAAAACAGTTTCTATTTCAAATTGTCACGATAAACTTTCGCTTTTTTAACTTCCGTTTGGATATCCTTACGCGAAGCGTCATAGCTTAAAACTTTTTCGTAATCTGCAACCGCTTTGTTGTAAGCTTCTGTTGCTGACGTTTTATTGTAATTTGATGATGATTTAGTACCTGTTAAGATTCCTAGATCACGGTAAGCGATGGCACGATTTTGATATAATTTAGCATCATTTGCGTTAATAGCAATTGCTTTTGTATAGTCAGCAATAGCCGATTGCAATAATGCTTCGCGCTCGGACTCTTTCAATTTTACCTCACGGTTTACAGCGATATTATTGTTTGCTTTTGCTTTATAATAATAAGCATGAACGTTCTTTGCATCCAATCCGATTACTTTATTGAATGACCCGATCGATTTCTTGTATTCACCGTTCTGAAATTGTGAATATCCTAATAAATAAACCACATCAGGATCTGTCCCTGAAGTCGGAAGTGCTTTTTCAAATTGCGCTGCAGCAGTTTTAAAATCTCCATCCAATAATGCTTTCTCCCCAGCACGTACATTTGGGTCACTATGTTGCTTCTCTTGCGCTTGTACAGCTACTGTACTCAATGCTAATGCTACCGTTGCTAATCCAATTTTTAAAGACTTCATCTGTGTATTGATTTTATTAATATTCATTTCTAATTGTTTTTCATTGCCTGTTAGAGCAGTCCACTACTCCATAGAGTAAAAATCTGTTAAATAGTTTAAGACCACAATCAATAGTTATAAACATTTCCACATTTTACGATAATTGACTTACCTTTGCGCTAAATTAAAACGCTGTCAATGAACAGCAAAATACTGACGATTTAACAGTTTTACTCTTCATTAGCATAAATAATACCAAAAATTTACCCTTGGCATTGCTGTTGCATTATATGTAATCAACTGTAAAAAGATATTTATCGCTGATTTTAATGACAAGATGTCGGCATAACGATATATGAAAATATGAGTAAATTCAACGCATTCAACTTTGAACAAACATTACCTATCATAAACGAGGAAACAGAATTCTTCCCACTGTTAACCCAACAAGATGAAGACGAAATGCGCGATGCGGAGATTCCTGAGGTATTACCGATTCTCCCTTTACGCAATACCGTATTATTTCCTGGTGTTGTAATTCCAATTACTGTTGGTAGAGATAAGTCGATCAAGTTGGTTAAAGATGCCTATAAAGGAAATCGAACCATTGGTGTCGTATCCCAAAAAGATATGATTGTCGAGGACCCTACTTTCGAACAACTACATAAAGTCGGAACGGTAGCCCACATTATCAAAATTCTTCAAATGCCTGATGGAAATACGACAGTTATTATTCAAGGCAAACAACGTTTTAAATTGGTGGAACTGGTTCAGTCGGAGCCTTATATGACTGCGAAGGTCGATAAGTTCCCTGAAGAGAAACCAAAAACAAATAGCAAGGAGTTTAAAGCGTTAATTTCTTCAGTGAAGGAACTAGCATTGCAGATTATACAATTGTCTCCAAATTTACCTAGCGAGGCTGGAATTGCTATTAAAAACATCGAAAGCCCTACATTCCTTGTCAATTTTATTGCATCCAATCTTTCGCTTGAATTAGAAGATAAACAAGACCTATTGGAAACAAAGGACTTTGTTAAGCGCGCAAAACAATTGTTGGAATATCTGACGACTGAAATTCAAATGTTGGAATTGAAAAATCAGATTCAAAATAAAGTTCGTGTCGATCTAGATAAGCAACAACGCGATTACTTCTTGAGCCAGCAACTAAAAACAATTCAAGAAGAATTGGGTGGTAATACCCCTGATTTGGAGCTTGAAGAGTTAAAGAAACGTTCGAAAAGCAAAAAATGGCCAGAGGATGTTGCAAAGCATTTTAATAAAGAGACAGAGAAATTAGCGCGTATAAATCCTGCTGCGGCAGATTATTCAGTGCAATTGAACTATTTAGAATTGTTGTTAGACTTACCTTGGGCAGAATATACCAAGGATAACTTCGACTTACGACGTGCTGAAAAAATATTAGACAAAGATCATTACGGATTAGAAAAGGTAAAACAACGTATCATCGAATATTTAGCGGTATTAAAGTTAAAGAATGATATGAAAGCACCTATTCTATGTCTTGTTGGCCCTCCAGGAGTAGGTAAGACATCCTTAGGAAAATCTATCGCTCGTGCGTTGGGCAGAAAATATACGCGTATGGCTTTAGGTGGTATTCGCGATGAAGCCGAAATACGTGGACACCGTAAAACATATATAGGTGCCATGCCTGGTCGAATCATTCAATCTTTAAAAAAGGCAGGTGCTTCGAATCCTGTATTCGTATTGGATGAAATCGATAAGATTGGTTCTGATTTCAAAGGAGACCCATCTTCAGCTTTATTAGAAGTATTAGATCCAGAACAAAACACCAATTTCTACGATCATTATGTAGAAATGGAGTATGATCTATCCAAAGTGATGTTTATAGCGACAGCAAACTCGCTAAGCGGTATTCAGCCTGCTTTATTAGACCGTATGGAGATTATAGAGGTCAATGGATATACCATCGAGGAGAAAATTGAGATTGCTAAAAAGCACTTGTTACCGAAACAACGTGAAATGCATGGGATACAAGCCAAAGACATTAGCTTGAAACCAAAGATGATCGAAAAGATTATTGAAGAATATACACGCGAATCTGGTGTCCGTGGATTAGAGAAAAAGATTGGTTCTGTTGTTCGCGGTGTTGCCACCCGGATAGTAATGGAAAAACCGTATGAACCAAACCTTGGTGTTTCGGATATTGAAGAAATATTAGGCGCACCAATCTTTGATAAAGATTTATATGAAAACAATGATATCGCTGGTGTTGTGACAGGCTTAGCTTGGACTTCTGTAGGCGGTGATATTTTATTTATTGAATCAAGCTTAAGTCCGGGGAAAGGAAAATTAAGTCTCACAGGAAATTTAGGTGATGTTATGAAAGAATCTGCGGCTATTGCCATGGCATACCTTCGTTCGCATGCCGAAGACTTTGGGATTGACTACACTGTTTTCGATCAGTGGGATGTCAACATCCATGTTCCTGCGGGTGCAACACCTAAAGACGGTCCTTCTGCAGGGATTACTATGTTGACTGCCTTAGCGTCGCTATTTACCCAACGTAAAGTTAAAGAAAAATTAGCCATGACCGGAGAAATTACGCTTCGTGGAAAAGTACTTCCTGTTGGAGGTATTAAAGAAAAAATTCTTGCGGCAAAACGAGCTAATATCAAAGAGATTATCCTTTGCAAGTCGAATCAAAAAGACATTTTGGAAATAAAAGAAGACTACGTAAAAGATTTAAAATTCCACTATGTGACCGACATGAAAGAAGTAGTAAAACTCGCTTTATTAGATAGTAAAGTGAAAAACGCAAAAAAACTTGTACGTGAAGTAACGAAATAAGTGACTTATATCTTAACAAAAAGAAAAGCCATTTGATTAATCAAATGGCTTTTCCTTTTTATACTGAATCACAAGCCTTACTTTTGTAGCGATGAAAGGCGACAGCGTTACAAAGCAAATTGTTCGAAAATTAGTTACATCTCCTCTATTAATCTATACACTCCGTTGCCTATTAGGATTCCTGATTGGCTATTTACTCTATAATAAATACAGGGAGTTTGAGATTTTTTGGGCCTTGCTCTCGATTATTCTAGTTATTTCTCCCGAAGAGAAAGATTCCAAGCGACTATCAATAGAGCGCTTCAAATCAAACTGTATCGGGTCTAGTGTAGCGATGATTTGTGTCTGGGTATTACCACAATCTGTCTATTCAATTGCCGCAGGGATAATACTCACGATTATCTGTTGTCGCGTATTCAATATCATGAATATGGCGCGAGTGGCTATCGTCGCATTACTAATAATAATGATTGAACCACATCATACTCAAATTGCCTATACACCGATTTATCGTGCGGTATCTACAGGGCTTGGTTGTATCATCGGTTTGGTTATAGTTATTATCACCTCAGGACTAAAGCATTACTTGATCGATAAATACTTAGCCGACTCGGAGGCTCCGAATTCGGGAAATTAGTTTATTTTTGCGGTAATGATTGAACTTTATACTGATGGTGCATCGAGCGGAAACCCAGGGCCTGGAGGCTATGGAACAATACTACGAACCATCTATACCGGAACAAATCCTGCATATCAAGGCAAACTAATTGAAAAAGAGTTTTCAGGAGGTTTTCGTAAAACAACCAATAATAGAATGGAATTGCTCGCGGTGATTATTGGTCTAGAAGCGTTGAAAAGCATCAATCAGCAGGTCACAATCTTTTCTGATTCCAAATATGTAATTGACGCGATCGATAAGAAGTGGGTATTCGGTTGGATTCAAAAAGGCTTCCAAGGTAAGAAAAACAAAGATCTATGGATGCGACTTATGTCGCTACATAAGCTCCATAAAGTCAAACTTGTTTGGGTGAAAGGACATGCCGGACATCCTTTGAATGAGCGATGTGATCAACTAGCTGTAAAAGCTTCAAAAGATAAAGCCAATTGGAAAATAGACTCCGTCTTTGAAGTAGAAATGCAAAAAGGAATGGATATCTAAACTATGATCTGCCTACCAATTGATTAAACGCAGCTGGTAGGTACTGAATAATATCTGAAGCAATTAAACTCGCCTCTCCAATTTTAGCAGATGCTAAATCTCCTGCTAATCCATGAATATACATTCCAAGTATGGCCGCTTCTTTAGCATGATATCCTTGTGCGCGCAAGCTGGTCAAAATTCCTGTCAATACATCGCCAGATCCTCCAGTAGCCATTCCAGGATTCCCTGTTGAGTTAAAAAACAAAGCTCCATCAGGACACAATAACACTGAATTTGCGCCTTTCACTATCAAATAAATTTGATGCTTCGCGGCGAATGCTTTTGCTTTTGAAAGTTTCTCATAATCACTCTCCCATGCACCTATCAGTCGGCTCAATTCTTTCGGATGCGGAGAACAGATCGTATCGGCAGGCAAATAAGTTAATAAATTTTGATGCAGTGCAAGTATATTCAGAGCATCGGCATCCAATACCAATTTGGCATTTTTAGGAAGCGATTGAAGATAGCTAGAAAAGCCTTGAAACGTTTGCTCTTCAGTACCCATACCGACACCAATTCCGATAGCAGAAAGATTCGTTGGAAAATCGAATTTACGAAGCTCCCGATCTGAATCGTCGGTAAATAACATAGCTTCTGGAAATGCAGTTTGTAAAACGTTATGACCACAATTTGGAATGCCTGCTGAAATCAATCCACAACCCGAACGTAGAGCTGCTTTTGCAGCAAGTAATACCGCCCCTAGCTTGCCATAACTCCCCCCTATAACCAGCGCATGCCCATAAGTTCCTTTGTGTGAAAACTTCTTACGTTTCGGCATTAAGGGCATCAACAGATCTTCCTTTACATATTCGTTGCTACTCTCCTGTTCTTGTATGATCTCGTTATCCAAACCAATATCCAATACACTAAATTTCTCCACGTAAGGAGCATATTCGGGCAACAATAAGTTTAATTTGGGAACTTGAAAAGTATAAACGATATCAGCATGTATAATTGGTGATCCCTTGGCAATATGTGTCTCGCAGGAAAGTCCAGATGGCATATCGACCGAAATTCGAAGGCAGTCACCCCCATTAATCTGCCCTATGATATTTTGCCACTCTGCGCTTAAAGCTGTTTCTAGGCCATAACCAAAGAGACAATCGATAATTACTGCATCGTTAGCAAAGTCAATCTGATCGCTCAATGTAAAGAAATGAATATTCGCCAGCCCTAACTTTTCTTGATTAATCACATTATCCTGACTGTATCGCTCCGATTTTAGCAAAAAGACCTCTATCTGTCCAGCTCTGGCCTTCAAGATCCGGGCGATTGCTAATCCGTCACCCCCATTATTTCCTTTGCCACAAACGACGAAAACAGGGCTAGAAAGCAGCTTCGGAAAATCAACTAATAGTTGCTCAACAAATACCGAAGAGGCACGCTCCATCAAGTCCCATGAGCTTATATGCTGAGTAATCACAGTTTCTTCGTCGACTAATTTTAATTGCTTTGGGTTAAGGATTTTCATCGGGGTATCTATAAAAAGGTAAAGCCCCTAAATTTAGGGGCTTTACGCATAATTAACAACAGTTTAATTTAAAGTTTTACGGAAGAATCCCATCATCGCTTTATAAAATTCGATTTGGTTTTCTTCTTTATGGAAACCATGTCCCTCATCATATTTTACCATATAAGGAACATCAACACCTTTTGCACGTAACGCTTTTACAATTTGGTCCGCTTCGGCAATTTTAACACGCGGATCATTTGCCCCTTGTACTACGAATAAAGGCGTTTTAATTTTATCAACATGAAATAATGGTGATACTTCTTTTGCAATAGCTGCCTCATCTTCTTTATCTGGGTTGTACCAAATTTGATAAAGCATTTCTTTATAAGGTTTCCAGTATTCTGGAATTGAATTTAATAACGTAAAGATGTTTGAAACTCCAACATAATCAACACCTGCTTTATACAAATCAGGGGTTTTCGTCAAGCCTCTTAACACCGCATATCCACCATGACTAGCTCCATAGATTGCCACATTATTTTTATCTGCCCATCCTTGATCAACCACATACTGTATACCGTCTTCTACGTCATCCATAGCTTTACGACCAACCTGATTAAATCCGGCGCGTAAAAACTCTTTACCATAACCTCCAGAAATACGGAAATTTACTTGTAAGGTTGCGTATCCGCGACTTGCGAATAACTGCGTCTCTGGATTAAATCCCCAGCTATCGCGTACACCTTGAGGACCTCCATGTGGATTTACAATCAATGGCACTTTTTTGCCATTTAATGCCTCTTTCGGTAAAGTAATGTATCCATGAATTGTCAATCCATCACGTGATTTAAAAGTTATCGGACGCATCTCTGCCATATCCGCTTCTTTCAATTGCGGCATCAAATCGTACAACAATGTTGTCTTCCCTGATTTCGCATCTAAATGATAATAACGACCGTACAACTTATCGCTTTGTACCATCACGAGATACTGATCTTCGTTATCCGTTTTACCAACGATCGAATACTCATAGCCCGGGAATTCCTTACTAAATTTATCGTATAGTTTTTTGAAAGTTTTACTTACGGGTTTAATTTCTACACGCTCACCCTCGAAACCAACATAATCGATTTCCCAGTTACGTTTACGTGATAAGGCTAGAATTGTTGCATCATAATCTTTGTTGGAGTAAATTTCCTTAACAATTTTCTTCGTCGCAAAATCATAAAGAATGATACGCGCTTTATCTGAATCCAAGTTCGTCAAGACGTAAGCTTCATCCGGATTTTTAGAGGCGTAGTTGAACGAAAGAATCGAGAAGCTATCATCCCATTTCCCTGTTCCAAACAGTTCAAAATCAGTCTTTCCTTTTACTTTATAGTAGTATTGTGTATTTATTCCGTTGAACATTTTCGAGTAACCTCTTAAGTTACCTTCTTTATCAAAATCATAACCAACGACAGCATTCTCAGGATCGGTATTTGTGAACAATTTCTCCATAGCACCTGTATGAATATTCACTTTATAAGGCTCGAAAACTTGTTTATTATCTTTATTCATTTGAATAATGATAAAGTCTTTTTGCTCTTTCAACATATTTAAAATACCCGCTTGTACATCAGGAAACGGAGTTAAATCGATATTGTTCGTTCCATCAATGTTAACGGCATATAAGTGATAATTTTCGTTACCACCTTGATCCATTACATAAACCAAACGTTCATCATTTACCCAGCCGATACCACGAATAAGTTCATTCTTCTCTTCGATTGCACGAACTACCTTTCCTGTAGCGACTTCCTTAATCATCACATGACGCTTATTATTCGCATCTTTTTCACGGTAAGAGATATATTTACCATTTGGAGATAATGCAAATTGTGAAGAATTAGGTTTTGCAAAATAATCTTTCACTTCGTATTTGAAATCTCCCTTGTCTAAAGCGATTAACTGATCTAATTCGGCTCTTGAAGAAACCAAAGTCGTGTCTCCAGGTTTAGAAACTTTTGTCTTGCTTAGTTTTAATGGGAATTCTGCTCCGCCTTGTTTGAAAACACCTTCTACGAGTTCGCCTTTCAGCTCACCTTCATAAGAGAAACCTGCCTGCGCCATAGCAACAGTAAGTTTGTTATTTTCAAATTTTGTCTCCGTCATTGCAAGGCCAGAAGCGCCTTGTGCAGGAATGTCTAAAGTTGCTTTGTAAGCTTCTCCGTCTTGGCTGATATGGAAAATTAGGTCCATCTTGGTTCCTTGAACTTCTAAGGTTCCTTTCCAATCGCCAGTAATTTGCGCTTTGGCTGTTAACATGCTCAAAAGTACAAATACCAGGGTAAAAATCGGTTGTTTCATTATTCAATTTATGTTTCCCTATCAGTCGACATAAATTGGATATTGTTACAAATTATTTTATTTTTTTTATCCGCGCTCGAAAATTATTTTCAAAACAGGTTTTGTTTGGACGTTTAGCCTACTTCAAGCATACCTTAGGCCTACATGAGCCCTTATAAGTTAATAAAAAAGGCCTAAGCTAAACTTGAGCCGCGTACAACTTACTTTTGAAAACTACGTCTATGATGAAAACTGATATTGGATGAAAATATATGGTGGCTTCTTAGCTAGGATTTAGGCTATTCGGGAAACAAAAAAAGGGCATCAAAATCTGATGCCCTTTCTCTTAGTATTCCACTGCAATTAATGATCGCAATGGGATTAAAATTCCGTGTTTGATTTGTAAATATTTATCGGTTAACGACCATACCGTAGTTTCAATACGCATCGGTCCTTCTTCGGTATTAAATACAATGTCTGTTTTTGACTTAAACTCATTCCCTAAGCGTAAAGCACTTTGTAACCTCGACATAAACTTCTCTGAATTATCAATCTCGGCAGGAATGATTTTGAATTTATCAACTTGCTCTTTTTCTATTAATGTTCCAATCATGCTCATACTTACTCTTGTTTATTAGGTTAACGTCAAATTAGGGATTTATATATAAAATGACAAGTGTTTTATTTTAGAATATTAAATTAGTTACATTCGCATGAAATATGAATAAAATGGAAGAAGGTATCTTTGAAAAAGAATGGAAACTCAACTTCACACAATGTTATCCAAACGGACAGCTTAAATACAGTGAACTCGATAATATATTGCAAGTTTCCGCAAGCGAGCATGCTGATATCTTAGGTTTTGGCACCAAAGCCATTTTACGCACGAAACAATCTTGGGTACTCAGCCGAATGCTCATCGAAATAGAAAAGCTTCCGATTTTTGAACAGACGATTACCGTTAGAACATGGATTCAAGACTTCTCCGGATCGCGCTCAACACGTAATTTCGAAGTGCTTTTTGGACAACGTAGACTTGTTGCTGCAACGAGCTTATGGGCAGTCTTCAACATTGAGGCACGACGTGCTGAAACGCTAATCGCGAGTACAGATCATGTCATTCCCCATCCCGATCGTATCATGACTTCAAGAACTGCTGAACGAATCGATGGGAATGTTGCTTTTAACAAAATTAGAGATTATCAGGTTGTCTTATCCGATTTGGATATTGTCAATCATGCGAACAATGTTAAATATATGGACTGGTGCTTCGATGCATTAGATCCGAAAGAAGTATTATCCGGCAAAATTAAAACCGTCGAGATGAACTTTCTAAGGGAATTGTCTTATGGGAATCAAGTCGCGATTAACGAAGCCAGAATCGATGATCAAAATGCGATTTATAGCATTACTCGAGGAGAGCGACCGCACTTCTTGATGCAACTAACAAAAAAAGCATAAAAAAAAAGCCTTCCGATTGACGGAAGGCTTTTTTTATACTATAACGCCCAAGCTTTGTCTCCCTTTTTATATGGATAGTTTCCATCATATTTTCCAGGGATTTTAACGTAGCGTAAGGCCTTTTTCATACCAACTTCTGAAGTGAAGAAACCTGTCAAAGTCAATTGCTTCAACATGGTAAAGAAATGATTCGGTTCTTCTTCTTTTTTGTTTGTTTGATATTCCTTTGCTTCTTTATCGTATGTATTTACGAATTTAAGTTTCTCTTCAGGAGTCAATTCTAAGAATCCCTTTTTGAAATCTTTTTTCGCACGATCTTCAACGCCATTTAAACCATCTAAGAATGATTTCTGATCCTTCTCATCGTAACAATCACGGATCATCACTGGGATAAATTCGCCTACTCCTGCTTCTTTAGCACCAGGAGTCGAAGTTTTTGGAAGAATTGCTTCTGCCAATTCTCCTAAATAATCTGTTGTTTTCGCTTCAAATAACGTAGCTACATCTTTCGATGCGGGACGAGTACATCCCTCCAAAAATAGATTAGCACCGATAACAGTACCACCCATGATAAAGGCTACGCGCTTTAACGCTTCTCTTCTATTCATCATCTTCTTATACCTTCTTAAAATGAATAATTAATTTCCCATCCTTTGCGATATTGACGCTTAACGAATTGGTTTACCATATCAAAGTTAGTCACTTTCATATTGTCATTATCCCATAGTAGCTTCAAATTACGCCCTGGATACTTACCATCGATTCTCATGTCAGCACCACGGATTGCTAAATTCGCCATCAACAATGCTTCGGTTAATGGACCT
Source organism: Sphingobacteruim zhuxiongii (assembly GCF_009557615.1). NCBI lineage: Bacteria > Pseudomonadati > Bacteroidota > Sphingobacteriia > Sphingobacteriales > Sphingobacteriaceae > Sphingobacterium > Sphingobacterium zhuxiongii. The sequence continues at coordinate 1,293,663 of NZ_CP045652.1, read as the reverse complement.
GAAATTTCGAAAGGAGCACTTACTTCTTTCTTACCATATCCGGCAATACATGCCTCCACCCATTGTCCATAGTGTCCGCTTGCTTTACCCGCTACACGAGCATATTTCATGGCTACGTTCTCTTTGCGCGTAGTCGGCAATAAACGAGCATTGTCACCGTACGTATCAGCTAAAACTTTACCTTTCGTACCAATCATTAAGATACCATTACCACCATCACCAAAGATTTCATTTGGTTCAAGCTCTACTGGACGTGCAGGTTGAATACCACCATCCATCCAATGTAAGGTTACTGGACCATTTGTTCTTAACGCTTTAGGGAAAGTCATTGTTGCGTGACTCGATGGCGGACAGCTTTCAGGGAAATATCCGCGTTTGAACTCATCTACATAGACCGATCCTACTGATGCTTGTACATCTTGTAAGTACGATAAACCTAAGACGCTAAAAGGCACTTCTAACAAGTGGCATCCCATATCGCCTAATGCACCGGTTCCATAATCCCACCATCCGCGCCAGTTAAATGGCACTAATTTGTCGATATAGTCTTTTTGAGGTGCAGTACCTAACCATAAATCCCAGTCTAGTTCTTTTGGAACCTGAGCTTTTTGACTAGGCCATTGAATTCCTTGAGGCCATACTGGTCTATCGGTCCAACAGTAAACGGTATGTACATCGCCAATTAAGCCTGCTTCATACCATTCGCGGATTTCACGAGGACCATCGTTTGACGCTCCTTGGTTACCCATCTGCGTAACGACTTTATATTTTTTTGCTGCATGCGTTAAAACTCTTGCTTCCCAAATATCGTGGGTTAAAGGTTTTTGAACATAAACGTGTTTGCCTAATTGCATTGCCGCTAATGCTTGAATCGCATGGTTATGATCGGGAGATGAAACAGAAACCGCATCGATATGCTTATGTTCCTTATCTAACATCTCTCTATAGTCTTTGTAAAATTTTGCTTTAGGAAATCTTTTTACAGAATTTGCAGCACGACGCTCATCGACGTCACATAAATAGGCTACTTCCGCTTTTCCGCTATCGGCAAACGCTTTAATGTCGCTCTCTCCTTTTCCACCTACACCTATACCGGCAACAATTAAACGATCACTTGGCGCTAAGAATCCTGATCCGCCTAAGACGTGACGTGGAACAATACTAAATCCTGCTGCAGCGATTGCTGAGTTCTTTAGAAATTCCCTTCTTGAATTATTATTACTCATAATGTTCGGTTTAGTTCAATTAGATATTACCTTTTTTAAGCTCACTCACTGCATGATCAACTGCTCTTGCTGTTAATGCCATATAGGTAAGTGATGGATTCACACATCCTGCTGAAGTCATTGCTGCACCATCCGTTACGTAAACGTTCGTTGCATCCCAAACTTGATTGTGTTTATTCAGTACCGATGTCTTTGGATCTAAGCCCATACGTGCTGTTCCCATCTCATGGATACCCATCCCGAAGTTATAACCACCATCATAAGTGTTCACATCTTTTAAACCGATTGACTCTAACATATTCTTCATCTCTTCGGTCATGTCTTTACGCATCTTATGTTCGTTATCCTTCAACTCCATATCCATTGCTAACACTGGTAATCCCCATTTATCCTTCACTTCTTTATCAAGGAAAATGCGATTATCATGGTATGGAAGAATCTCTCCAAACGCAGTAAAGCCTGCTGACCAGTCTCCTGGTTCACATAACGCATCTTTCCAAGCGCCACCTACTGCCATTTCAGCAATCTCACCTGACCAACGTCCGCGGCCTGCAGAGCCTTGGTAACCAAATCCGCGAACATAGTCACGTTTTTTGGTGTCAGATGCAACATTCACAAAACGAGGCACGTATAAGCCAGTCGGACGACGACCGAACATATATTTATCTTCGTAACCCTCCACACGACCACTCGCTCCTAAACGGAAATGGTGATCCATGGCATTGTGACCAAGTTCGCCTGAGCTACTTCCTAAACCACCTTCCCATACATCAGTTGCGGAGTTCATTAAGACCCAAGTGGAGTTAAATGCCGAAGCACAAACAAAGATTACCTTAGCGAAAAACTCATAAGTTTGATTTGTTTCCGCATCGATTATCTCTACTCCTTTTGCTTTTTTAGTGTTTTTATCATAGATAATCTTCGTCACAATCGAGAATGGACGTAATGTTAGATTACCTGTTTTCATTGCTGGAGGCAAGGTTGATGACTGTGTAGAGAAGTATCCTCCAAAGTTACAGCCTAACCAACATTGATTTTGAAATTGACAGTTGATACGTCCAGTATGTGGTTTAGTAATATTTGCGGTACGTCCCATAATGAAATGACGATTACCACCATATTGTTTTTTCAAACGATCAGCTAAATCACGCTCCACGAAGTTGAATTCCATTGCTGGAAGAAAATCTCCATCAGGCAGCACATCTAAGCCGTCACGGTTTCCAGAAATACCTGCCCATTTCTCAGCATAGCTATACCAAGGCGCAATATCTTTATAACGAATCGGCCAATCTACTCCATGACCATCTTTAGCATTGGCTTCGAAGTCTAAATCACCAAAACGGTAACTCTGACGCCCCCACATTAATGAACGACCACCAACATGGTATCCTCTAAACCAGTCAAAGCGTTTCTTCTCTACATATGGGCTTTCTTTTTCGTCAACCCAAAAATCCAAGTTCTTCTCATTTAACGCATAGTCACGCTTTAGCACTGGATAGTCAGCTTCCATTTGCTTGGTTCTACCACCACGATGAGGGTATTCCCAACTATCCTTATTTGCATGGTAATCTTTCACGTGCTCGACATTGCGACCACGCTCTAACATGATTGTCTTCAGACCTTTTTCAGTTAGTTCTTTAGCTGCCCATCCGCCGCTAATACCAGATCCGATTACAATGGCATCATAAACATTATTCTCTACCATTACTTTTCTATTTAATTAGTTTCTGATTGATTTAATTTAACTGTTGCAACCCGTTCGTTTTTGAATAAAAGAAGGAATAACAACATGACCACAATAGCAATTCCTGCTGGTACTAACCATACATGTTGCCAAAATTCGTGGATATTATCTGCTTTATAATCTTTGTATAATTCTCCTACATAAGCCGCCACTTGGAAGCCAATAAGCTGCCCCACACCGTAGGTTGCTAAGGTAATTAAACCCTGCGCAGCACTCTTATATTTATCTCCCGCTTTGAAATCAGTATAGATTTGTCCCGATACAAAGAAGAAGTCATAACAAATACCGTGTAAAGCAATACCGATATAAAGCATATAGGTATTCGTATCTGTGTTTCCGTAGGCAAATAGACCATAACGAATTGCCCAAGCTAACATACCCACCAAGATGGTGTTTTTGAAGCCGAAGCGTGCAAAGAAGACCGGAAGTAATAATAAACATAAAGCTTCTGAAATCTGTCCGATGGTCATTTTACCAGTCACCTCTTCCATCCCTACATCGCCAAGGAAGTCATTCGCGTTCTGGTAATAGAAGGCTAATGGAATACAGATTAATACTGATGAAAGGAAGAATACAAAGAAGTTTCTATCCTTTAACAATTTGATTGCATCCAATCCAATGATGGAGGCTACTGAAGGTTTTTCTTTTCCATCATCTTTTACTGGAGGTGTTTTCGGTAATAAAAAGCTGAATACTCCCAATAATAACGAAGCTATCGAAGCCATTAAGAATGTATTTCTCAATAATCCATCTTCAATACCTTGGGTACTATCCCATTTAAATAAATATGAAATGGAAAGTCCAGCAATGATCCATCCAATTGTTCCGAAGATTCGAATATTAGAGAACTGGCTTTCTGGGTTAGAAAGCTGTCTGAAAGAGATGGAGTTCACTAATGCTAAAGTTGGCATGTAAAGAATCATATATCCTAATACATACGGGAAAAATGCAGCGATATCCGTGGCATTGTACATTTGAAACAACAATACGGCACCAATGATATGTAAAGTCCCTAATACGCGTTCCGCGTTAAAGAACCGATCGGCAATCATACCTACAATAAACGGGGCGATAATAGCTCCCCAAGATTGAGTAGAGAATACATTGGCGATTTCAAAGCCTGAAGCATTTAAGTTTTTCGGCAAATAGCGACCCAACGTCACGAACCAAGAGCCCCATATAAAGAACTCTAAGAACATCATGAAGGATAATTTAAATTTGATAGATGATGACATGTAATATAGGCTTATTTAAATTTAACGGTACTAAATATAGATATTATTAACGGTTTATAAAATAGGATAACAAATTTGTTAGATACACTAAAAAGGTTTAGCACTAGAAAGAATCAACTTCTCTATAGGCCTTCACAAGGGCTAATTCCCCTTCTTTTCCTGATTTTGACATTCCATGTTCCATACCTACAACGCCTTTATATCCTTTTTCGTGCAACCACTTAAATACATTTTTATAGTTAACCTCGCCAGTTGTTGGTTCTTTACGTCCAGGATTGTCTCCGACTTGGATATAAGCAATCTCACTCCAACATAAATCCATTAAATTGATGAGGTTTCCTTCGTTCTTTTGTTGATGATATGCATCGTAAAGGATCTTTACAGACGGGCTACCTACTGCTTTACAAATCTCATAAGTTTGATCTGTGAAGCGTAAGAATAAATCTGGAGTATCGCTCAAAGGTTCCAATACCATCGTTAGGCCATGTGGTTCAAAAATCTCTGCTCCACGTTTCAACGCTTCCACTACATTTGCAGTCTGTACTCCTATAGGAAGCTTTCTCGCATAGTCGCCAGGTACAACAGTTGCCCACTTTGCATTACAACGCTTTGCAATCTCTACCGATTCTTTACATCCTTTTAAAAAGATATCAATAAACTCTTGCTTACCTGCTGCCAATGAATTCGCGCCATTGCCACCTTTAGGGACAACGAATACACCCATGCGCATGCCAAGTTTGGCTAGTAAATCACCAATTTTCTTTTGTTCATCAGCCGTTCTAGATGGCATTCCGTTGTCTTCAATACTACGGAATCCTAGATCGTGCATATATTTAATTTCATCCAAAAAGTTCTTTCCTGCAGTTGCACTAAACATCCCCTGGTGAGGTGCATAGTCTAGTTTGAATGTCTGATTAGCAACTTTAGCATTCTGCTCATTTGACGCAGAGCCCGCTACAGCTGTACCACCTAATAAAGTGCCACCAACAAGCATGGAACTGTTCTTTAAGAATTCTGATCTTTTCATGTAGGATTAAGTTTAAGTTTTACTGCACCTGCGTGCTAGTTGGTTAAAATATATTTGTTAAAACCTTTGGAATAGGCTTCTTTGACAATTCCTTGGTCCAAATACAGCAAATAAATATCAATTTTATTTTTGGCATTCGCAAATGCGACCGCCTCTGCTGGCTTCATAGCCATAAATACGTTATCTAAGCCATCCGCATCCATTGCCTTATCAGCAATCACCGTAACGGTGATAATGGTTGATTTTAATGGATAGCCAGTCTTCGCATCCATATGATGTGAAAAACGGTAGTTATTGACAGTACGATATTTCTCATAACTTCCAGAAGTTGTGACAGCCTTATTATGAAGGGATATCACATGGTTTCTTTGTTCCTTGGCTTCATCTGGTCGTTGTATTAATATTTTATAGGTCTCATTCTTGGGCTTATAACCGTGTGTTCTAATCTCTCCTCCTACCTCAACCAAAAACGAAGTAATCTTTTTTGAAAGCAGGAAATCATAAAGAACATCGACCGTATAGCCTTGAGCAATTCCATTAAGATCAATAGCGACGCGTTTATCTTTCTTCAACAGCTTATTCCCCTTCATCCGCAACTTATCCATACCTATGTATGCTAACGTCGACTGAACAACATTGGAGTCAGGAATGCCTGTCACTTTCTCAGGACCGAATCCCCATAAAGAAACTAAAGGTTTCACGGTAATATCGAAGATACCTTTTGATTTCTTATTGATTTCAAATGATTTCTTCATGACAATTTTCATATGTTGATCCATTTCCAACTCGCTAACAACATTGTTGTTAAACTTGCTGATTAATGAATTCGGGCGATATAGCGACATCGACTCATCGATCACATTGAAGATACTATCTAGCTGTATTTTATTTACCTCCTCATCTTCGGCATAATAGCTTACCGCATAGGTTGTCCCTTGTGCGGTACCTTCAATATTATAGCGCTGTAAATTAGAAATTGGTTGTTGCGCATAAGCACAACAACCAATTCCCATTATACCGAATAGATTAAGCCAGTTAATCACGGCTATTAAATAAATTTCTCAACGTCATGTCCTGGTACAGCTACTGGATAGAATCCATCAGCATTAGGAACAACCTTTGGCATAGCATCCCATGCAAGACGATCTGGCATTAAATCAATATTTGATTTCATTGCTTCATCCCACTTAATTACTTTACCTGTGTAAACTGCAATACGACCGATAATACCAGCTAAACTACTGTAAGCACCGTATTCTGCATTGTCAAATTTATACTCACCCTTTGCAATCGCTTCGAACAATTCTTTGTGTTCTTGCTGATAAGGGTTAGGGTTACCTTTTGTATTGTGTCTATAGATTTCTTTTCCTTGCGCGTCCCATAATATCGCTTGATTACTTGCCGAAAGATAAACACGACCTTTAGTAGCTTGGAAAGTCTCATCAACACGGTTTGAGATTCCCTCAAAGTGACGACATTGGCTGTATACAACTGACCCATCATCGTAAGTCATCTCTAACGCGAAGTTATCGTAAATCTCACCGTATTCTTTGCCTGTTCTGTGTGCTCTAGAACCTGTACCTTGAATAGAAACAGGATATTTACCTTTAACCCAGTTTGCAATATCAATATTATGAACGTGTTGTTCTACGATATGATCACCACATAACCAGTTAAAATAATACCAGTTACGCATTTGATACTCCATTTCTGTTTGTCCTGGTTTACGCGGACGAACCCAAACACCACCACTATTCCAATATACTTGACCCGCAACTACATCGCCAATTGCACCATCGTGAATACGCTTAATTGCCTCACGGTAGTTATTTTGATAACGGCGTTGCAAACCAACAACAACGTTTAATTTCTTACGTCTTGCTTCTTTTGCTGTCTCCAACACACTGCGAACACCTGGAATATCAGTTGCTACCGCCTTTTCCATAAATACATGCTTACCTGCGCGAACTGCTTCAGCAAAATGTAATGGACGGAATCCTGGAGGCGTTGTTAATAAAACAACATCAGCGTCTGCAATCGCAGCTTTATAAGCATCAAATCCTACGTATTTACGGCTATCTGGCACATTAATTTTATCCCCAAATTTCTCCTTTAAAGTTTTGTACGTTTGATCTAAATTATCTTTAAAAGCATCAGCCATCGCTACCAATTGAATGTTTTGCCCTGAAGCAAAAGCATCAAAAGTTGCTCCTGTGCCGCGGCCACCACAACCGATCAAGGCAATCTTGATCACATCGCTCCCACCTGCGAATACTTTTCCGACTACACCACTCGTCAATGCTGCAGCACCAACAAGGCCTGATGAAGATTTAATAAATCCTCGACGATTTAGATTTTCCATGGTTTATAATGTATTGTTTTAGTAATTGATTCTGATTAAAAGTCTTTAATTGGCGCTTTGTCATAGTAATCCATGATCTCAGCATGACTTGGTTGCTTTACTGGACGTACAAGACGCATACCTACGAAAGGCGCTTCTGGGAACCACCAGTTTGACTTTGGAATTTGAGGATCTAATTGTTTCCAAATAGCATCTGAAGCACCACGTGCTGCAGAGCGTAAATCGATAGCTTCACTTTCGAAAGATCCACCACGGACAACATGCGGATACAAAGTAGTTGGAACATTCTCAGGATTCTCTGCTACTTTACCTTTAAAGGTAGCATAGAAGTTTGCATCATATTGATCGTACGTCCACTCTGCAACATTCCCAAGCATATCGAATAAACCCCAAGGATTTGCCTTCTTAGTACCTACTTTTACTGTTTGGCCGCCGCTATTATCTTTAAATGAAGCATATTCAGCTAGTTTAGTAGCATCATCGCCAAAGAAGTACTCGCTGCTAGAACCAGCGCGACAAGCATACTCCCATTCTGCTTCCGTTGGAAGACGATAGAAAACACCAGTTCTTACATATAGCCATTTACAGAATTGTATGGCATTATAGTGAGTCATGGCCAAAGCTGGTTGCCCGTCTTTACCATAACCAAAGGTCATATCTAAATAAGGTTTTGTTGGTCTTGTAACAGCATCAACTTCAGTAGGAACTTTCCCATCAGTAGATTTAGTAACCTCGTAGTCTTTGTAGAGAAAAGGTTCAAATAAGTTCCAAGTTACTTCATAGGTACCCATCCAAAAAGCATCTAATTTGACTTGATGAACAGGTTTCTCATCCTCATTGCCTGACTTTGCACTTCCCATTGAAAACTCCCCTGCAGGAATTGCTTCCATACTGAATTCTAAACTTGTACCGTTTATTTTTTGAATGTAACGCTCATGATTCTGTTGCGCGGAGGAATGGAAAGAACTAGCTAATAAGGCAAAGAAAATTAATTTCTTCATATTAATCTGAAAACTAAGCTTATAAATTATGTTATTATCAGTGTATCAACTACACGATTGATAAAGATAAAAAAAAGCTCGCCTATATTGATAACATTTCAGTTACATTATGAAAATATTCAAAATTTGATACCACAGGTAGGTAGTTAATAATCCTAAAGGAATACTTAATCCAATAACACTATTTCCTAGTTTACTATTTAGTTTAAATTGGCTAATAACTATACTGGTTGCCACTAAACTGGGCATTGCCATCTCAAAAATAGAGATCTCAACGATAGGTCCTCGAAAGCCAAAATAGTAGGCAATTAGGAATACAGCCAAGGGAGCTAATATTAATTTATAGAGCATCGCATAAATAATATTAGGAACCTCACTTTTTACTATTGTAAAATTTAGTTGAAGACCGATGGAGAATAACGCGATAGGCGATACAGTTCCAGCAATCATATGGAAGAATTCATCTAAAGAAGTTAAGTCAATAAATTGCGTCGTAATCAACGCAAGCAGACAACCGATGAGTGGTGGAAAAGTAAAAACCCGTTTAGCAATAAACGCTAAATTAATCTTCTTATTCGTATTCAGACTTCCTTTAGTTGCAATCAAAACACCAACTGAAGAAAGCAGAAAGAAAGTCATTTGATCAGCAACGATACCAATTGGCAAGCGTTCCGCTCCAAAATACGCAGTAATCAAGGGGAAGCCGACAAAGGAGGTATTGCTAAGACCTGCTACTAACATCAAGGTATGGGAAGTACGCTTGGATAAAGCTAATATTTTCCCAAGTACATAAAAAAACAAAACCGATCCTATCAAAACAAGAATAGGGCCTGCTAGAGTAAAGATTAGACTATTGTCCCAGGTTAATTTAGGCAGGTAATAGAAAGAGATTGCGGGCAATCCAAAATATAACACCCAGGCATTCAAGGCTCGAAAGCCATCCTTTGCAACCCAATTCATCTTTCGGCTAAGCACACCAGCGGCTAAGCAGAAAACAATGAGGATAAAATTCGACACTTGTTAATGTTTTTCACCCTGTATCATTAAAAAATGACAGAGGGCCCGTTTGACCTGACAAAGTTATTACTATTTTTGTTCCTCGTCTAAAAAACCGCAAAATTCTTTAGCTAGTGAACAGAGTCTTAGTCATCATATTTTCCCTTATCCTCCCTTTTTTTGCATCGGCACAAATCGATAGTATAGCTAAAAAAATAAAGCGAAGCCCATTAGTTTTCGAATTAGAAGTCGAAAACGGAGGAATACTTCAGCAATCAGGACTTAAAGAAACCACTTATGAAGGTGCATACTATAATGGATTGAATTTCAAGATTGGATTTAAGCAACGTGCAAAAAAAGATCAGTACTATCAGATTTACAATTATCCAATTTATGGCATAGGCATCTATTCAAGTACTTTCCACTCCGATATTATTGGAAGCCCCTACGCTGTATACGGCTTCGTACAAACACCTATTTCACCTAAAGAAGACTCTAAATGGAGTTATGACTACCGCATAGGATTAGGTCTATCTGGTAACTTCAAACCTTACAATGAGCATGAAAACCCATTAAACTTAGTTATTGGATCTAAAAATAATGTATTCATTGACTTGGGAATTCGGGCGCAATATCAGGTCGATCCACATTGGAAACTCGGAGCCGGATTCGCATTCCATCATTTCTCGAATGGAGCATTAGCACTTCCAAATAAGGGCGTAAACCTTGTTCCATTAACACTATCGGCTGCATATCAAATCAATCCAGATTTAAAAATCAAAAGAGATTCCATTTTAGAGCCCTATAGTAAAAAAATAATGTACCACGTTAATTACGGTGTTGGATTAAAACAATTACGTAATGATTTAGATCAGCGTTTCTTGAAGAGTACTTTTAGCGTTTATGCTAGCCGTCATGTATCCTATAAATGGCGTTTAGGTGGAGGATTTGATTTATTCTACTCATCTTCCGGAAATGATACAGAGATTGCGGGAGATAAGTCGGGAGAACTATCATCCAAACTATCTGGAGGTCCATCTTTCTATATTGCTCATATTCTCAACGAACGATTGGTATTAAATGGAAATATCGGTTATTATATTCACAACCAAAGCTTTAATGGAGAGATTAGAAAATACTTTCTACGCGCCGGAGCTAGATATTATGTTTACAAAAATATCAATGCAGGAGTTTCCATAAAAGCACATATGGGTAAGGCTGACTTCATAGAATGGACAGTCGGATATACGTTCAACCGCTAGTAAAGAAATTTCGATATTTTACACAGAGTAAGAAACTACGTTCAGTGCTTTAACTGAATCAAAAAGTAGAAGCCCTTATTAAATTGGCGAACCACATTCATCCAATTAAATAAGGGCTTCTAGCTTATTCAACTTATAGCAAATCTTGCTATAAGCAGTTTAAAATCTATTTGAAAAGCTTAAAGATTTTCTGACCAAAGTTTTTATCTACTGTAATGTACGATGGATAATAAATATTTTGTCCAGCAACTTTAAAAGAAGGTTTGATTTTTAACACAAGGAATCCTTCCGATTTCTTGTTGAAAATCTCATCAAAGAACTTATCAAAACCTTTTTCCTTTGCCTTATTAAAAATATTGGCTTTAAATGTCAAAGGAACGATTGCACTTTCTCCTTGCGTTAAATTTACATTCTGGTCAACAGTTCCCTCAAACAATGGAGAGCCTTGAATCTCGATCATATATTTAAACGAATTAACCGCAGCTTTTTTAGCTTCCGGATTCGTAATCTTCAAATTTATCTTTCCCTCCAGTGGAAGTTCCTTACTAAATAAAGCAACCGCAATATTCGCAATTGACGACATACTGTAATTGCCATCTGCTCCCTTGTAAGAATTTAATGTTTTCCCATTAAACTTAACCTGATCAACGGACTCTACATCGTACTTACAATCAGCTAATGCCTGCAACTGCGCTTTTTTATTTACCTGACAACCCGAAAGGAACAACAAAGTCATTACTCCTAAAATCCCAACTAACTTTTTCATATACTTATTTCTTTTTACCAAAATTATAAATCAATCCTAATGTGAATACAGCATTCCCCGCTTTAAGGTATTCATTTTTCATCAAACCTATGTTCCAACCATTGGTATATTGAAGTTGGAAACCCTTATTCAATTCCATACGGGTAAAAAAGACCGGTTCTATGTAAAGATTTTCTTCTAATGCAGCGGGTGCATTATTCAAATCAAATCTGTCCATCTTTATTCTACTTAGACGAATTGCCGTCCCATAGTTTAATGTGCGTTGCTTTCCAAATAAACGTAATTTGTTTTTTCGTGTGGAGGAGAAGTTTGCTTGAACAAATATCTTATTGAAATCAAGATCACGAATCTCTACCGGATCAGTTCCTGAAGTAGAAGCTCGTTTATCAACATCGCGCGTTGATCCAATCCCATATCCACCATAGAACTCCAAAACACTACGCCCGGAATGACCAAGAACTGTATAATAGCCCAAGCCGCCTTCAATTAAATGCTGTTTAAAGTCTTGATTGGTAGTTTTATTATCAATATAGGAACCATTTGCAATAATGGCTAGGTTTTCAGTAAAAGCGACACCCGCAGTACCAGAAACGTTTCCCTTAACATTCACATGTGCGCCCAAATACCCCTCACCTGCATTGGTAAACATCGGTGTGGCCGGCACGTTCGGCAAATAAACGGAGCTACATCCCGTAAATAGGATTGTGATAAACGCTATAGCCCCTAAGAGCAAGCTCGATTGAAGTTGTTTCATAAATAACATTAACCTTGCAAGCACCTAAATTATTATGCCAAAAACGACAGTTTTAACAAAAAGTAAGAAATAAATAGCTTTTACAGTACCCCGTGTAAACTTAATTGCTCTTCCATCTCCTTTTGAAGAATCAACGCTTCTTCGCGAGCGCGATCAGCGAAATCTTTACCTTTCGAAGCATAGATGATTCCACGTGTACTATTGACAAGCAATCCGCAATCTTTGTTCATCCCATATTGGCAAACATCAGCAAGCGAACCGCCCTGAGCACCAACACCCGGCACCAATAAAAAATGATCGGGCGCATGTTCGCGAATTTTCACAAACGCTTCCCCGCGTGTCGCACCCACAACATACATAATGTTCTCATCAGTACCCCAGGTATTAACTTTATCGATGACCTCTTCGAACAACTGCTTGCCAGTCGAATTTTTGAAGTTTTGAAAATCTAAACTACCTTGATTCGATGTCAAAGCAAGAACGATCGCCCACTTACCGTCAAAATCTAAAAACGGTGTCACCGAATCCTCACCCATATACGGTGCAATAGTAATCGAATCGAAGTTCAATCCAGATACTTCAGGATTAAAAAAAGCTTGTGCATACATTTTGGATGTATTGCCAATATCCCCACGTTTTGCATCTGCGATCGAGAAGCAATCCTTCGGAAGAATCTCACTAGTCTTACGTAAGGATTCCCATCCTTTTACGCCGTAACTCTCATAAAATGCAATATTCGGCTTATAAGCAACACATAGATCAGCGGTCGCTTCAATAATCGCTTTATTGAAGGTAAAGATTGGGTCTTCTTCATCCAAAAGATGTTCTGGAATTTTAGTCAAGTCCGTATCTAATCCAACACATAAAAAGCTTCTCTTGCTTTTAATCTGATTAATGAGCTCTTGCTTATTCATTTGTTATATAGCTAAATTATGGTAAGTGAAAATGATTGTTATAAATTAATACTAAGCATCGAATTTCTCCAATTGCTTCAATAGAGTGGCAAAGTCCTTCGGATATTCAGCTTCAAAGCTATACTCCTTATCATTCAATTTAAAGCTAACCGACTTCGAATGCAATGCAAATCGCTTCATAATAGGCTGCTCTTCTTGATCTTTTGATAATGTATATCCGCGCTTTTTAATCTGTGAAAGATAAACAGGCTTTCCTTTATACATTAGATCGCCTACAATGGCAGCATGTTGTGTCGCCAAGTGAATCCGAATCTGATGCATACGGCCAGTAATAGGCTTGCACTCAACTAAAGTGAAATTCTTATAGAAGCGAATACTATTGAATATCGTTTCTGAAGGCTTACCGTTGTAACGGTCGATCGATACACTCTTATTTCCTTGATTTAAGATTGGTAAATCAACAGTCAGGTTCTCGAAAACGTGTGTCCCACCAATAATAGCATGATATATTTTATTTACACGTCTTTTTTCAAACTCAATTGACATCGAACGATACGTTTCTGGATTCTTAGCAATTAAGAGCACACCGGAAGTATCTTTATCCAAGCGATGGCATACTTGCGCATCTGGATGATATTTCTTTGCCAGACGAAGAATATTGACTTCTCCCCCCTCACGCGCATCTAAAGAAGCAATAAACGGTGGTTTATTGATTACAATAAGATTATCATCTTCATGAATAATTAAGTCTTGAAACTTCGGGAATTTAAACTGATTCTGCTCTTTGATTTCCATCCTGCAAAAGTAGCAAATAATAGGTTAATTTTCTATTGTACAGCCTTCTTAAAAGCCAAGCGTAAGATTAGGAATGAATTCCGCTAAAAATAATTAAGTTTGCAAATCAATCTTAACGCTATGTCAGTACACAAAGTAATAAAAAGAGTGACTACTTCTGCCCTACGTGAAATGAAAACCAGAGGCGAAAAGATCTCGATGCTAACTTCCTATGACTTCTCGACGGCACGCATCCTAGATGCTGCAGGTGTGGAGGTACTATTGGTAGGCGATTCTGCTGCCAATGTATTCGCGGGATATGAAACGACACTACCGATCACTCTTGACCATATGATTTACCACGCTTCCGCAGTCGCTAGAGCGTCAAAACGTGCAATGGTACTTGCAGACTTACCTTTTGGTGAATACCAAGGCTCGGTCGAAGATGCATACAAAGCAGCGGTACGCATGATGAAAGAATCTGGCGCGCATGCTTTAAAGCTGGAAGGCGGTGAGGAAATCATCGACAACATCAAAAAAATAGTAAATTCTGGAATCCCAGTTTGTGGACATTTAGGTTTAACCCCACAATCAATCTATAAGTTTGGAGACTTCTCTGTGCGTGCTAAAGAAGAAGCCGAGGCAAACAGGTTAAAAGCTGACGCACTTGCACTTCAAGAAGCAGGCTGCTTTATGCTTGTATTAGAAAAGATCCCTGCTGCTTTAGCAAAAGAAGTTTCCGATTCATTGGATATCCCGACGATTGGCATTGGTGCAGGTAATGGCTGTGATGGTCAAGTATTAGTAGTAAATGATATGCTGGGCTTGAACAAAGAATTTAAACCAAAATTCCTTCGCCTTTACGCTGACCTTCAAGAAGAAATTACGAAAGCGGCAAGCAATTACATTGCGGATGTAAAAGCTGGAACCTTCCCTAACGAATCAGAACAATACTAAAATGTACAAGATCCTGCTTATTGTTGGTCTGGTAGGCGTAATAATTTACTACCTATCACGTAAAATCATGATGAAAACCAATTCATCTACTGATATACAGCGCAGCACTAAGCAGGGTTATTATATTTTAGATGCTGGCGCTAAGGTGCTAAGCAAAGCTATAAAAGCAACGACCTATAGTGTCGCTATCGGCGTCGTATTGTTAATTATCACATTGGTGCTTGCCATAAAGATCAAAATTCTTTTATTCTTACTCCCAATCAGCTTCTACTTAATTAGCCATCTATTCCTCTTGAATAACCACCTGAAGTATGTTCGTGAGCAACAGATTTGGTATCACCCACAAACACATGAAGTCGTTGTTGAATGGCTCAGTGGCAGTCAAGTTCGTTTTAACCTACAAACCGACGTGCAGCATATCAAAACCGTGCAATCTGTACAGAAAAACAATGGTGTTCTTTTTGGGTATTACGAGCTTCAATTAGCAAAAGGCTCAATTTACATTCCTTATTTACTGGAAGACAGCCCATTAAATAATCGCTTTTTTTCTGATCTTCAAAATCAGGTCGTGGAAAAACCTAAAACAAACTTGTTTCCTAGTATTTAAAACACACTTTCAAATATTCTAACGCTCGTTAGCGCTAATTTCACCTTTTCTCTCTGCAGACTTCTAAGCAAGAATTGCATAATTATATAACTTATTATCAGAATTATGTAACAACGGCAATCATATATTCCCGATTTTTGTTTATCAAGAAAGTAGACGACATGAGTACAACAAATACCTATAAGATTTCGGGGATGACCTGTAATGGTTGCAGAACCAATGTAGAAAATAAACTCAATGAGATCCCTGGCGTTAAAGCCGCTGTGAACCTAGAAACCGCTGAGGTTGAGATATCAACAGAACAGCCCCTCGATATTGCAGCGTTACAAAACAAATTAGATGAACTTGCTGGAGGCTATAGCATTCATGAAGCAAAACCAGTCAATCAACACACATCGCATCATCACGATCATGTAGCTAAAAACACCGAAACGACAAGGACTTACAGCATTACAGGAATGACCTGCAATGGCTGTAGAACAAATGTCGAAAAAAAACTAAATGAAATACCCGGCATCAATGCAAAGGTTGATTTAGCAAAGGGTGAAGCGGAAATCACTTCTAATACTATTCCCAGCACAGATTCACTTCAAGAAAAATTGAATGAGTTAGGCACTTCTTATCAGATTAGCGACGAAAAAAAAGCACAAAGTGAACCGATCCAAAGAAGTGAGGAAATCTCGCCAAGCGGACAATATATCTGTCCGATGTTTTGCGAGGGCGAGGACAAAATTTACCATGAACCTGGGCGCTGTCCTGTCTGTGGCATGTTTTTGAGACCCATTGAAAAAGTAGAAAAACCGAATCCGAATAACGCGCATCAACACGGACATATTCCTATGCAAGGACATATGCACGGACATCAAAAAGCCCAAAGTAATTCCCAAAATGCGGGAAAGTATTATTGCCCAATGATGTGTGAAGGTGATAAAGTATATGATAAATTCGGCTCTTGTCCTGTATGCGGAATGAACCTTGAAAAGATTCCAGACACGACGATTAAAGTCGAATATACCTGTCCAATGCATCCTCAAATTGTACAAGATCACCCTGGAAACTGTCCAATCTGTGGAATGGATTTAGTACCCAACCAAGTCACAGAGGAAGAGGACAAACATTACCGAGATTTACTCAAGAAATTCTGGATATCTGTAGCTTGTACCGTTCCGATATTCATTTTATCTATGGGTGATATGCTTCCTGGACAACCGATTAGCAAGATAATACCTTATCAGATCAATGCTTGGATTCAACTTATATTAGCAATCCCTGTTGTATTTTATACCTGCTGGATGTTTTTTGAACGTGCATGGACTTCATTTAAAACATGGAATCTAAATATGTTTAGTTTAATTGGTTTAGGCGCAGCGGCGGCGTTTATCTTCAGTTTGCTAGCGTTATTCTTTCCACAGCTATTCCCAGCAGAATTAAAAGGACATCATGGCGAAGTACATCTTTATTTTGAGTCCGCAACTGTAATCTTAACACTCGTTCTATTAGGACAGGTGATGGAGGCAAAAGCCCATTCGAAGACCAATAGTGCGATCAAAGAATTGATTAAACTAAGTCCGGCAGAGGCTATTATTGTTGTAGATGGAAAGGATAAAAAAATATCTATTCATGATGTAAAAGTTGGAGATATCTTACGTGTTCGAGCTGGAGATAAAGTCCCTGTCGACGGGCGTATACAAGAAGGGAATACCGCTATTGACGAATCGATGATAACTGGAGAGCCTATCCCTGTTGAAAAAGCGCCGGAAGATAGCGTCATCGGTGGAACCATTAATGGAAACCATGAAGTGCTTATCAGAGCGGAACGCATAGGAAGCGAAACATTGCTTTCCCAAATTATAGAATTAGTAAATACAGCGAGTCGTAGCCAACCCCCTATTCAAAAACTAACGGATAAAGTATCCAAGATTTTTGTTCCTACAGTTATTATCATTGCAATAATAACTTTTATCGCCTGGTCTTTATCATCGGTACCGAATAGTACCGCCATGGCATTCTCTAATTTATTAGCCGTATTAATCGTCGCCTGTCCTTGTGCGCTCGGACTAGCCACTCCTATGTCAGTCATGGTAGGAATAGGAAAAGGCGCTAAAAACGGTATCCTGATAAAAAATTCGGAGGCACTGGAGAACCTCGCCAAAGCCAACGTGCTTATCGTCGATAAAACAGGAACAATTACTTCTGGAAAACCATCCGTCTCGGAAGTGATCTCAGGAAACAATAAATTTCAAGCAAAAGATATTTTGCAAATCGCCGCGTCGGTAAACAAGAACAGTACGCATCCTTTAGCGCAGGCGATGATTGATAAAGCCAAAGCGGAAAACACCCAACTATTAGATGTCATTCAATTTGAAAATATAAGTGGCAAGGGCGTCAAAGGCAAAATTCATCACATGTCTGTCTTATTAGGCACGGCTCGATTGATGGATGAACAACAGATCAAATTAGACGAAACACAGCGTCTTCAGATTGAAGAATTGCAAAAACAAGGAAATTCAGTATCCATTTTGGCAATCGATGGCGCATATGCCGGCATCGTCGCTGCATTTGATACGTTACGTGATAGCAGCATTGATGCCATCAAGAAATTTCAAAATCAAGGTATAGAAGTCTACATGTTTACTGGGGACAACAAAAATACCGCGGAAATTGTCGCGAAACAGGCGGGTATTAAGCATGTCCAAGCCAACTTATTACCCGAAGACAAGCTTAACGGCATTAAGAAACTTCAAGCGGAAGGGAAGAAAGTGATAATGGTTGGTGACGGCATAAACGATGCTCCTGCCCTAACCCAAGCGGATATTGGAATTGCTATGGGGACCGGTACAGATGTCGCCATACAAAGTTCAGAAATTACGCTTGTGAAAGGCGACTTAAGAGGTGTGCATAAAGCCTATACCTTAAGTAATATGATGCTAAGAAATATCAAGCAAAACTTAGGGTTCGCTTTCTTTTATAATGTAATCGGGATTCCGATTGCTGCCGGAATTCTATACCCTAGCTTTGGGATATTGATGTCTCCGATGATTGCAGCGGCAGCAATGAGTCTAAGTTCGGTATCGGTTATTGTTAACTCATTACGGTTAAACAGAACCACGTTAGATTAATAGGACTAGTTTTTTTTGTGAATTCGTTCATCAGTCAATCCGCAATTATTTGTGATTGGCCGATGAACGAATTCTTTTATTACCCACGCTTCAATCGATTGGCGAAAAGTAAATGTGCTGTCAATGCCAATAAAGCGAATGTAAAACCTACGATACAGACGCCTGTCCAACCTGCGAATTCCCAAGCATAGGCGGCAAACCAGGATCCCAACGATCCACCGATAAAATAACTTACCATATAAACCGTGTTTAATCGACTTGTTGCTGTTGTTTTAATGGCAAAGAAATCGGATTGATTCATGATATGCGTGGACTGTAATCCTAAATCTATCAGCACTATTCCAATAATTAAACCGATATAGGTATATCCCCCAAAATAAGTGAACAGCCAGCTCCCAAGCAAAACACATAAGGAGATTAGAATAATACGATTTACTTCGAGTCGCTTTGTCAACCTTCCAACAAAGGCAGCCGACAATGCACCTGCAGCCCCAACAAGTCCGAAGCTTCCTGCAACGGAGGGACCGGCATGAAAAGGCGCTTGTTCTAAATGGAATGCCAAAGTCGTGAAGATTCCACACAAAGATCCAAAGCCCATTGCGCCTCTAAACGCCGCAAGGCGTAATACAGGTTGTGTTTTCGCAAGTTCCCAAACCGAACGCATCAAAGACAAATAGTTCCCCTTAAAGTTGGGTTTTATTTCCGGGAACAACCGATAGATACAAATCCAAGAAAAGATCATTAGAATAGATGCTGTCCAATATATACTGCGCCAACCCCACAAGTCACCAACAATACCCCCAACAAAACGAGATAATAGGATTCCCAATAATAATCCCGACATAATCAAACCGAGATTTTTAGAGCGATTTTCCGGCGTGGAGAGATCTGCAGCCATAGGAATAAACAGCTGGGGAACGACTGAAGTTACCCCCAACAAAAATGAAGCAACAAATAACATCCACAATTGACTCGCTACGGCCATCCAAATAAGAACGATGAATACAAAAACCAAATCGATTAAAATCAAGCGCTTCCGCATCATTTTATCTCCTAAAGGAATAATTAACAGTAAACCAAAAGCATAACCCAACTGCGTAAGCACTGTAATTTTACTAACAGCAGCTTCTGAAACACCGAATTCTTCGGCAATCTTTCCCAACAATGGCTGATTGTAATAGATATTAGCGACAATTAGCGCGGAAAAAATCGTCATGAGCCAAAGTACGGTCGATGAAAGTTTCGAATTGATGGAATTCATAGTGCTGTGTGAAAATCAAAAACGTGGCTAAGCTATCAAACTTCTTGAAAAGTTGAAAGTTTTACGCTGATCATAAACAATAAGTTACAGATAAGCCCTACCTGAAGCCTTGCTCAAGCATACCTTAACCCATTAAACACACAATTGATCGCTTATGCTAAGTTAAAAGTACAAATCAAATGAATCCAAATGCTATTAAATGATGCTGGTTCAAACGCGACATTGCAGACATGTCATGCCAAACTGTACCTGACACCTGTCATACTGACTTATTTCGTGTAATGTTCAAATTTACAAGTCTCAACTTTTCGTCTGAGTTTTGTTTATTTTATGTCATTAAAGTTTTCGTTATATTTTTTAATCAAAAACTATAACACTATAAACTAAGCTGTTATCGCCAAGCTAGCCGAATTTTATACTTTTTTTCATTTTCGTCTTTACACTTTGGCACTTGGTTTGAATAACTGACCATATACGACATAATAGTCAGTAATTAAAAAAACAAAAACATGAAAAAATTATTACTTACATTAACTGCTATTTCAGCAATCACTTTCGCTGCTAATGCTCAAACTGAAAAAGGTAAAATTGTTTTAGGTGGACAAGTTGGTTTCGCTGGTACATCAATTAAAGATACAGATGTAAAAACTACTGGTTTCAACATCATCCCACAAGTAGGCTATTTCGTAGCAGATAACATCGCTATTGGTACAGGTGTAGGTTACTCTTGGAACAAACAAGAAACTGATAAAGATAATGATGCAACTAACGCTGCATTTGTAGTTTCTCCTTACGGTAGAATGTACAGCAAAAATGACGGACCTGTTAAATTCTTCGGACAAGTTTCAGTTCCAATGTCATGGGGTACAAACAAAGTGAACGGTGATAAAGTAGGTACTACTGCAAACTACGGTGTAGAATTAGCGCCAGGTATCGCTTACTTCCCTACTAGCAACATTGGTATCGAGTTAAAAGTTAGAGGTTTGTACTACAACAATGGTACTGCTAAAAACGAAATAACTGATAACAAAGTGACTACAAGCAGCTATGGTTTAGATGCTAATTCTTTAGCGCCATCTTTAGGTGTACAATTCCACTTTTAATATCCCGATGTCAAATAATTGACATCAAAAACGTAATATGTTAAATGATTTGAAAGGGTCGCCATTTTGGCGACCTTTTCTTATTCTCCTTATCCCAACCAAATGGGTAATGCAAACTCTTTGAGTAAGTTGGCAAGTTTAAAATCAGCGACTTCATCAACAGTTAACCAATGTATCGCTTTTAGCTCCGCATGCGGACGAACATGCTCTTGAGCTGTCGTTAGCTTCACTTGAAAGACATGCCCTCTGACCGTCATCCCAACTTCGTTGACCGCCTTTGCTTCATGAATCCCAATGGCTTGAATCTGCTCCTCGGTGATCTGCAAATCCAACTCCTCCAACAATTCCCTTTGTAGTGCCCATTGTGGAGATTCATCAGTTTCAATTTTCCCGCCCGGAAGCTGATAGTACGTTGAAGAATGTTTTTGAACAACCAATAACCTATTCTTCGAGTCTATTATAATCGCTACAGCTATTTGTAGTATTTTCGCTTCATTCATAGGGTCAAAGTTAACTTTTTCGATATTATCTAAATAATGGAACGATTTTTAGTACTCTACAGATTGATATAAAGTATTTTATATCTTTGGGCAATTTTTAACTTACTATTTTACAATACCTATCGAACCAATGAGAAGATATTCTTTGTTTTTAATGTTACTCGCTATCATTGCGGTTTCGTCGTGCACCAACTCATCAGAAAAAACGATTGATCCCACTATTCAAAGAAAGAATGATTCTTTAGAACGCGTAAAAAAAGCAGAAGAAGAAGCGAAAGCAAAACCGCGTACGGCTGCAGATATTAAGTTAGAGAAAGAACTTACCTATGATCAACATTCGCTCGAAGAAACATACCCCTACAAGGATACCACGCGACAGTTTCAGTTAGAAAAGATAAAAGAAAAACTCGCGTTTATAGAAAATTTCCAAAGAGCACCGCATAATTATGCTGTCTTACAGAACTACAAGAACCGCAATGGTGAATCTCCAGTAGTAGAACACTTCGTTAGAAATGCATATAAACGAGTTTCCGACACGCTAGGAACTGAGCGTTATCAGTCTGCACCGCTTTATCCTGCAGAAGATAGCGACAAACCCGCGATTTATGGTCGTGATGGTTCCTTAGTGAGTTTAGAGAGCAGTGACACCCTGAAGATGGTTAAAGTGAATGGAATTTCCTTTGAAGGAAGCTGGTTTGTCCCTAAACGCTATGTTAAATCAATTGGTGATTCTTTAAATATTACGCATGTTAACTTTGTCGATGTTACAAATCAAAATATTTTAACAGTCGAACGAACAGGCGAAGATGAGTGGAAAATTCGCAGTATGAATCCGGCTACATCAGGCCTCCACCGACCTCCACATCAGATGGAAACCCCAGTTGGAATCTTCATGGTACAAGAGCAAAAATCCAAGATGTTTTACTACGGAGATGGAACAACAACTATTGAAGGATTTGCGCCCTGGGCGTCCCGATTCACCAATGGAGGCTATATTCATGGTATTCCAGTTAACAACCCAAAAGGTAAAATTGTTGAATACAGTTGGTCCCTTGGTACCACGCCTCGCTCACACATGTGTGTCAGAAATGCGTCATCACATGCTAAATTTGTTTACGACACGTCAAAACCCTTCAAATCCCTTGTCGTTGTGATTGATTAAAGGTTTTTTAACACTTTGATTGTCACATTTTTATTAGCTTTGTATTAGTAAACAAAGGGAAAAGTGCTTATGAATAAACTAATGTTTTTTTCATTGTGGGCAGTAGCTACGTCTTTACTACCGGTAGACCAAAACAGCAGCAATGCTAAAACAATCCACAAAGAAAACAAGACAATCGAGACAGAACATATTGATCCAACAAGAAGTCTCTACGAAGAGTTGAAGCTTTCCAAGATTTTAAAATGGGATGCCTTTGAGCAAGCCATGCAAGGTTACGGGAAGTTAAATCCTAAGAACAGGGATATAATCACGATTATTGATTTTACATTATCATCGACGCAGAAACGGATGTATGTAATCGATTTAAAGAACAAGAAACTATTATATCATAATATAGTTTCACATGGAAGAAATAGCGGTGAGAAATTCGCGACTACGTTTTCGAATAAACATGGCTCCTACCAGAGTTCTTTAGGTTTTTATTATACAGAAGGAACCTATCAAGGTGGTAACGGTTATTCATTACGATTGAATGGCCTAGAGAAAGGAATCAATGATCAAGCATTAGCGCGAGCTATTGTTGTTCATGGTGCGGATTATTGCAGCCAGAATGTGATCAACTCGACAGGAAGACTCGGCAGAAGCTATGGATGTCCAGCATTACCTCGTGAATTGAGTAAACCGATCATCAACACCATTAAAAACGGCTCATTGATGTTCATCTACGCAGGAAACAAGGATTACTTAGCTAGTACGAGATTGATAAAATCAAATCCTATCCTTCCAAATCCGACGATGATCGCCGAGCATTCGGATGAGATAGAAAAAGACAGCAAAGCAGTTTTAAATTAAATTTAAAACATATAAAAAAAGGCTGTGCACGATGTGCACAGCCTTTTTTATGTATACTATTTTGTATTGCTTAACTACTGAAATAAGCTCTTACATTTTTACCTTCCATCCAGTTCATGAAAGCACGGTTAACAACCTTGTTGCCTCCAGGAGTAGGATAATTTCCAGAGAAATACCAGTCCCCTTTATGACTCGGGCAAGCGACATGTAAATTATCTAGCGTTTGGAAGATTACCTCCAGCTCAGCCTTTAAGCTATGTGGTTTTACAATGCGACCAATTTCTTCAGAAATCTGCACGTCTGTAAATGGCTCATATATCGCCTTCACGTAGTTTTCAACTTGATCTTTAGGCATTGTAACAGATGCCACACATTTTTGATAAACCTCATCAATAATGTGCGCTAAGCCATTCTTACGTAATAAAGAGATAGCTGCTTCGAAAGCTACAAACTCGCCCATTCTGGACATATCAATACCGTAACAGTCTGGATAACGAATTTGAGGCGCCGAGGATACAATGACAATTTTCTTTGGATTTAAACGATCTAAAATCGTTAGAATACTTTGTTTTAACGTTGTACCACGTACGATCGAGTCATCGATAGCTACAATTGTATCTTCATGATCACGAACAATTCCGTAAGTTGTATCATACACGTGTTGAACCATATCTTGACGATCGGCATCCTGCGTGATAAACGTACGTAGTTTTGCGTCTTTCACGTTCAATTTTTCAAAACGCGGAGACATATTTAAAACTTCTTCTAGTTCTTGATCCGTGATTTTATCGGTACGATTTAAAAGAACATCCTTTTGTACTTTTCTAACGTGTTCGCGAATTCCTTCCATCATCCCGTAGTAGGAAACTTCGGCCGTATTAGGAATAAAAGAAAATACCGTATTCTTTATATCACCATCTATACTTTGAAGGACTTGAGGACATAATAAGCTACCTAAAGATTTACGCTCTTTGTAAATATCGGCATCTGACCCGCGAGAAAAGTAGATACGTTCGAAAGAACAAGACTTTTGCTCAACAGGCTCTCTAAACATCTCTTGAGAAATTGTTCCGTCTTTTTTAGCAATCAGTGCATGTCCTGGTTTGATTTCTTTTACCGAATCTAAAGGAACATTAAACGCTGTTTGAATAACAGGGCGCTCAGATGCTACCACTAAAACTTCATCGTCTTGGTAGTAGAATGCTGGACGAATACCTGCAGGGTCACGCATAACAAAGGCGTCACCATGTCCGAAGATACCTGCAATCGTATATCCACCATCCCAAGTCTTCGCAGAACGAGTTAATATCTTCGATACATCAATATTTTTTGCGATTTGTGCAGAGATTTCGATGTTTGAAAGACCATCTTTCTTAAAGGAGTCAAACAGTTTTTGATTTTCCTCATCTAAGAAATGTCCAATCTTCTCTAATACCGTAACAGTATCCGCTTGTTCCTTAGGGTGCTGACCTAAATCGTAAAGTTGCTGCAATAGCTCATCTACGTTGGTCATATTAAAGTTTCCAGCAACGACCAAATTTCTCGACATCCAGTTATTCTGGCGCAAGAATGGATGGCAGCTCTCGATACTGTTTTTACCATGGGTACCATAGCGTAGGTGTCCCAAAAGCACCTCTCCGGTAAAACTTACATTTTCTTTCAGCCATTGGGTATCTTTAGCTTCTTCAGGAAATGCTTTCTGTACTGCTGCGAACTTCTTTTGAACGTATTCAAAAATTTCCGCGACTGCTGATGAACCCATTGCTCTATAACGAGAGATATAACGGTTACCTGGTTTTACGTCGAATTTTATCGTCGCAATACCAGCGCCATCCTGACCACGGTTGTGCTGCTTCTCCATAAGCAGGTACAACTTGTTGATCCCATAGTAGGGCGTACCGTATTTTTCTTGATAATAAGATAGGGGTTTTAACAATCGAATAAGTGCTATACCGCACTCGTGTTTTATAGCGTCACTCATAGCTTGAATTGATGGCACAAAGGTACGCTTTTTTAAAAAAAACTCCGTAGGCTTCAACAGAAAAATTGCACCGAAAAGACACTATTAATCTAAGTCTTCTAAAGATGTGTATTTCTGCTTGTTAGCGTTGATTTCTAGAAAGCGATCACGCCTCGAAATCAACTCCTGTTTTTCGATTCTTCGCCAAGTCATGTAACTATGCACATAGAAACCACCCGAAAGAATCGGTTCTACAGATTTCAAATATAAGATGTCACCTTCAAAATCGACCTTTCGCTCTTGAATCTCCCCCTCCCAGTTTGGATAGGATGAATTGTTGATATGGTATTTTACGACCGCTTGTTTATTATCGATATGGTAACTGCCCGAGAATGCGATGAAGCCCTTCACACAGGCTTCCATTTCTGCAGCATCAGCGACATATCGATCATTCGAGTTGAATTTCTGCCGTGCTGGATTTGATATCTGCACAGACATATAGCCGTCAGCGCCATACATAATGGTTCCAACAGGGCTTTTGCCCATCGGAAATGTACTATCAGCGCCGTTTGTAGGTATTTCAATATAGGATAAAAGGGTCCAAGTCCCGATTAGTTCGTTTTTTATCGTTGTCATTTCAGGTTTACTGTTTTGCTTGTATAACGACGTTTTTCGAGGATTAGTTTGTAACATTATCCTTATCATTTCTTCTATGACACAAAGATGATAAGTATATTCGCAACTTGAAAAAGATCGCCAATATTGGTCTATCTTCTAAAATACAAATAAAAACGTGTATGAAACAACTTTGTCCTTGCGGTTCTACCCTTTCCTATCAAAATTGTTGCAATCAAATTCATGAAGACCTCAGCCAAGCAGAGAGTGCTGAGCAATTGATGCGCGCTCGTTACTCCGCCTTCTGTTTGGAGCTTATTGATTTTTTGTATCAAACATTTCATCCACAGACGCGCAGATTTCAGAAAAAAGCAGAAATTGAAATTTGGGCGAAAGAGAATAATTGGCAAGAGCTCGAGCTTATCAAGTCTACAAACTCAACAGTCGAATTCAAGGCTTATTACATTGATATGCAGGGAGAACTCCACATACATCATGAAAAATCGACCTTTAAGCAGCTTAACGGCGTTTGGTATTATTATGATGGAAAAATGAAAGCCTAAGTTTTTAGTAAAATATGATATGTTAATTGAAATTTATTAGATTAGTATATCAATTTTAAATATTAAAACTATGGGAAAATTTGTAATGTCTACCCGAAAGAACGGAGAATTTCAATTTAATCTAAAAGCTTCTAACGGGCAGGTTATTTTGACAAGCGAAGGATATACAACGAAATCAGCCTGTGAAAATGGTATTTCTTCCGTTAAAAAAAATGCTGCTGACAGCGGCAAATTTGAGAAGTTAACTGCAAAGAATGGAAAGTTCTATTTCAATCTAAAAGCAGGTAATGGACAAATTATCGGCACTAGTGAAATGTATGCGAGTGAGTCTGGACGTGCAAATGGAATAAAGTCGGTTCAGGAAAATGCACCTGAAGCAGCGACTGAAGATTTAACTAGCTAGGTTAAATTCCAATAAGAAATAAATAAAAAGCCCCGAAATTCGGGGCTTTTTATTTATCTATATTTTAGACGATTACCAAATAACAATACGTTTGCCTTTTGGCACGAATAATTTATCACCTTCTTTCGTTTGGAATGCATCATGGAAACCATCTAAGTTGATGATTGGTCCAAATGCACGAAATTGTGCTGGAGAGTGTGGATCTGTTTTCACTTGGTTAACAACAAATTCATCTGTTGTTTTAGAACGCCAGATGGTAGCCCATGATAAGAAGAAACGCTGTTCTTGTGTAAATCCATCAATTAAGCCTGGATTTCCTTTGTCTTTCAAATACATTTTTAAGGCATCGAAAGCAACAGAAGAACCACCCAAGTCACCGATGTTTTCACCTAATGTAAAACGACCGTTAACAAATACTCCCGGTACAGGTTCATACGATTCAAACTGAGCCACTAGAGCATCCGCAGCTTTTTCAAACTTCGCTCTATCGTCATCTGTCCACCAGTTGTTCAAGTTACCATTACCATCATATTGTGAACCTGAGTCATCAAAACCGTGAGACAGTTCATGACCGATCACTGCACCAATACCACCAAAGTTAACTGCTGGATCCGCTTTGTAATCGTAGAATGGAGGTTGAAGAATTGCCGCTGGAAAAACAATCTCATTAAATAGTGGACTGTAATATGCATTTACCATTTGAGGATACATACCCCATTCTGATTTATCAACAGGTTTCCCTTGCTTTGCTAGATTCTCTTTGAAAGACCAACGATTCATGTTGCGTACATTCTCGATCAAGCTGGTACCAACACTAAGATTTGAATAGTCTTTCCATTTGTCTGGATAACCGATCTTCACATTGAACTTAGAGAGTTTCTCTAAAGCCTTTTCCTTTGTCGCTGGAGACATCCAAGCTAAGTCTTTAATATGTTGATTGAATGACTTAACGAGGTATTGTACCATTTCTTCACATGTCTGCTTTGCTTCTGCTGGAAAATGTTCTTTTACATATAACTTACCTAAAAGCTCACCTACATTACTGTTCACAAATGCCAAACCGCGCTTATCTAATGCACGTTGTTCTTTTTGTCCTCTTAATTTCTTACCGTAGAACTCAAACGATAAATCATCAAGCTCCTTTGTTAAGTACCCTGTCGCATCATCCATTACATGGAATTTTAAGTATTCTTTGATAACAGGAAGATTCGCTTGATTTACAATTTGATCTAACTCTTGGTAGTATTTTAACTCCCCAATAATAACGGTATCTGCTGTGAAACCTACACTACGAATGTATTTTGCAACATCCATATTTTTCACGAGTTTACCTAAATCATTAACAGCAATCGGATTATAACGCTTTTGGGCATCGCGTTGCTCCTCTACTGTTTTCAATTTAGAGGCGATCAGCTTTTCAAATTCTACAATTTTAGGACCTTTTAAGTCTTTAGTTTTTTGATCAACCTTTGAATATAAAGTGTTGATGTAGCTTTGGTAGTTTCCTAACGTTTCAGTATTCTTTTCATCAACTTTTTGATAGTAGCTGCGTCCAAGACCTAAACCTCCACCACCTAGATAAACAGCATTCATATTACTGTTTTTCATATGTGCATAGACATAAGCCCCAAAGAATGGGTTACCACCAATTTCAGCGTATTTCAAGAAATAGCTATATAGTCCCTTCAAATCCTTAACCGCATCGATATCCTTCAACTGTTGTTGAATTGGCGCCAAGCCTAATTTATTACGCGAATCAAAGTCAACAAATGAACGGTATAAATCGGCAATCTTTTGTCCATCAGATCCTTTTTCAAATTTTTGATCTAAGGATGTTTTAAGAAGTTTTAAGCTGTTTTCATCCGTGTTCTCTGCTAAGGCATCAAATGATCCCCAACGCGCTTTGTCGGAAGGAATTTGTACGGTTTTCATCCAGTTTCCATTGACATAATTATAAAAGTCATCCTGCGGACGAACATTTTTGTCCATGTAGGACACATTGATAGCTTGGTGGTCTTGAGCGAAGCCTAAGGCCGAACCAGTCATCAATGCAGCAATCAATACGTATTTTTTCATAATAACCATTTATTCTAAAAGGTGTTTTTTGTTACTGCAAACATAGTTAATCTAAAAACAAACTTAAAGTAACTATTCCTTTATATTCGGAATCTAACGCCTTTTTAAAAAGGAAATACGTTATTTTGTATCGATATGCTGATAAAAGTCGACGAAAAGGAATATAAGCTGTTAACAACGGAAAAAAAAGAGATTCGTATTGCTCATCATCAAGAAGAGACGCCAACGGTGTTTGCGCATGCGCAACACAGCATTGATGAAGTCGCGGCATACATCCGTCAATTTCAACAAGATCTTTCTATCTATCCGCAAGCGGAATCCATGTTAGAGTTTTTTCGGATTGCATTGTTTGGAAAAAAATACCCTGTTAAGATTGTTCGTAATGAGGAATTCAAGCCCTTTATTAAGGCTGATCTCGTTCATTGCAGTGCAAAAGCTAATACAGATATTCAGCAAGAGAAATTTGCGGAAAATCTAAGACAACAACTTTTTGAACAATATATACTTCAACGCGTTGGCCATTGGGAAGAACAATTGAATATTTTGACTAACAACATCACTTTTCGGGTGTTAAAGGCGAGTCCCTTTAAAACAAATTGTACTAATCGAAACATCACATTTAATAAACAGATTAAAGATTTTCCCTTACGCACCATAGACTATTTCGTCTTCTCAGCCATATTACCACTATTGAACTCGATTCACGAGATTGAATTAATTCGTCAATACTTTCCCGATTTCGAAAAAATTATAAATCATTTTAATCATGGATAGCAAGTCTTTTGAGTTTACGTTTAGGATAGAAAAGCACGATTGGGATAAGCTAATTATCGATGCATCGCTTTTATTAAAACTAGTACCCGCGGATCAATGGGATTCGTTTCGTTCTTACATCTTTGATCAACTGCAAGATAAAGACGGGAGTCCTCAGGCCGATGGATTCAAGATAACTCAGTTTAAATATTCACCTCAGGACTCGAAGGGTAGTTTTCGATTAAGTTTCGACATTGATCGCCATTTTTGTTGTAGCGACTCTAACAGCTGTTCCAATGACTATGTAGATATGAAATTTAGCTATTTGAATGCTTTATTTCAGGCAGATGGGTGCTATTTTAATTGGACCATTCAATAACAAAAACAAGAAAGCCGCTAATGAAGCGGCTTTCTTGTTTTTGAATAATACTATCCAAAGATCTCATTTAGTTCTTTTGCTAAGCGAAGTCCCGCCTTTAACAAACACTCTTCCATCGGATATTTAAAACGGTATATATAGTCGTAAGACAATTTATTCTGCTTAACGACATCGTCATAAATTACATTCGCTAACTGATGGGATTCATATAGCCACTGCTCAAATGAAGATTGTGTATACTTTTTGAAAAATGATTTATCGTAGTCTAAAACGGCTGCATACTCTATAAAAGAATACTTCTCGTTATCTACTAAATCACTATCCCATACACGATGGATATTCCCAGGACGACCAAAGAATGTAATATCTATTTTATTACCGCCTAAGTCTTCCGCGCGGCTAACATGCATCGGCTGATGCGCATCCCCTAACAGGTGAATAACATAATACAATGCCTGACGTCTTTCTTCTACACTAAGCTTTTTGTCTGCCAATTGTGCTTTCACACGAGCATATGCTTTGTATAAATTTTGATCAGGTGAATTCTGTAAGGCAGTATTAAAATCTTGAAAATTCAAGTTTCCTGCGGTGTTCAAAAAGTGCCATGATCCGGTGCTGTTTAGTAAAGGATCAGGAGAAGATTTAATAAAATCCGCCCAATTCGACCAATATGCAATCTTTTGCTTTCCAATCAAGGATTCAATATTACGTTTTGCTTTTCTTGAAAGATGCTTCTCCGCGATTTCCGAAATAACACGGTGGCCTGTTGTTCCCCAAGCAAATAACTGTTGGCTTGACGTCAACAACATAAAAAACAACACAATCTTTGCTACTGTTTTCATTATAATCTATTTAAAAAGTTCAAATCCATATTGTGCATCTGACCAGAAACTGTCTAATGCGATAATGCGAGGTTTAAAAAATGAAATTAAGCTTGGCCAGTCGTCTCTTCGAAATATACTTACATCTGATAATTCCATATAAATTCGCGCAGTTTCTTTGCCATAATTATCATAACACTGCTCATGCCATACCCATTCTTCGGCGAGTTCCGACTCCAAGACCATCTTGTACTGTAAAAACTGTTCAAACATTAAGCTTCTAATTCCAGCATCTGGATGTGCCATCTCAATAGCAATAAAAGCTTTCTTATTGTCGACATCCATACGAAAGAAAAGATGCTTCACTCCGGTTTTATAATTCACCCAGTTCACCTTTTGTCCCTCTGCACCCAAAATCGGGGTCATGTACTGACCGAAACTCGTCCAAAAGGACTCTCTAATACTTTTTGCTTCGTCTCTGGAATACAATATCTTTTATTTTTCTGCAAAACTAGTAATCTATTTAAACTTTTATGTCTGCTAAGTGTTTTCTTCGTAAATTTAACTATGGACAAAAAGAAATCACTTATAGCACTATCGGTCGTTGCGTTAGGAACTGTAGCTTATAATCTATTACGCCCTATTCGTTCAAAAGTTGAGGTCGTAGAACCTTTTCAATTAGCAAAATATCTCGGGAAATGGTATGAAATTGCGCGTTTTGACTTCCGTTGGGAGAAAAATCTAAAGAATGTAACGGCAGATTATTCGCTTAATGAAGATGGTACTGTCTTAGTAAATAATCAAGGTATTGATCAGACTTCTGGAAAACATAAACAGTCTTTAGGCAAAGCAAAATTTGTAGACGAACAGAACCGTGGTGCATTGAAAGTATCCTTCTTTGGCCCATTCTATTCGGGGTATAACATTGTTAAATTGGATGAAAATTATCAAGATGCCCTTGTTTTCGGTGACAATCTGGATTATATATGGTTCCTCTCTCGCTCAAAAACCATGTCAAAAGAACGGAAGGAAGCCTATTTAAACTACGCAGAAGCAAGTGGATACGATATTTCCAAATTAGTATGGACGGTTCAGGAATAAATGAAATTAGGAATACGACGATTTAAAGAAAAGGTAACTCAATCTCGTTTTTAGCCTTTAGAAAATATTAATATTCACTTTTCAGCGTCAGGAGATCATGGGGAGACCGGCGAACCGGAAGTTCAAGTCTACTTATTTTAAATAATCATCTAATCTTCACATCTACCCCATAAATATGGGTTGTAAGATACTGTAGTCAAGGCTGGTATCTTGCGCGATGCTTTCAGCGATTTCGAGAACATCCTCTTTCGAAATAATATTTTTAAGCCCCGCATTAAACAAGTTTGTCAATTCTTTGGCAGCTTCTAGCTTATCCGCCGGAATAATTAGAGAACTTCCCATATAGAAGTTTAACACCGAACCCGCATAATCACCGAACACATCGAAGTCCAGCCCCCTTTTTTGAGAACGTAAAAAAGTAAGGAATTTCTCGAAATCCCCTTGAATCATGTTGGTTTGCGTAGCTGTTAACATTTCACAAAAATAAACATTGCCGATACTTTTCAAAATTCCAAAAATAAATCGGCGCATTATTCTTTCAAGAAAGAGATAACACGCCGAAAAGATAATCTAGAAAAATTCTTCGTTTATTTTCTTACACTAATTGATACTCTTCTGTCTTTAATACGATCAGATTCAGGAGCGTTCGCTTCAAACTTCGCTAATGAAGAACCATATCCTTCTGTCTCAACTACGCGATCCCCAACACTCATATTGGTTAATGCTGCTTTTACCGCATCAGCACGTTCGCCAGATAGCTTTTTATTGAAAGCCTCATCGCCTGTCTTATCCGTATATCCACCTATTTTAACTTTAACATCCGGGAATACCTTCAAGATTGCCGCTAGATTTTGTAGTTGTGTTTGACTCTCTGCAGTAATTTTCGATGTTCCTGTTTCAAAATTCAAGTTATCAAAATCGAACCAGCGATTTTTCAAGTCATCATCAGAGATCTGTTTGTAGTCGCTGTTTAAGAATGCAACCAATTGATCTTCAATACCACCTTTATAAGCATTAATTGTACTGTTGTCTGGTAGAGTTACCATGATCGATTCACGAACTGGGGTCTCTGTTATGATTTCTTCCACAGTATCCACAGGCGCTACTGTTGATGGGATGGTATCAGTTGCTGCTGTTTCGTTCTCACGGCTACAGCCTTTTCCGAATAGGAACCAAAGTAAAAGTAACAACAGCGGGATAAGTAGCCACCATAAGCCTCCTCCTTTTTTACGTTCTTCCGGCACATGGGCGACAGGACGATCCTCTACTCTATTTGCTGTTCTCGTCACTGGCGGAATAATTGGATCATCTACGA
This sequence comes from Sphingobacteruim zhuxiongii, assembly GCF_009557615.1. NCBI lineage: Bacteria > Pseudomonadati > Bacteroidota > Sphingobacteriia > Sphingobacteriales > Sphingobacteriaceae > Sphingobacterium > Sphingobacterium zhuxiongii. Next base: position 1,260,055 of record NZ_CP045652.1, on the reverse strand, counting down.
TCACATCTTTTACAGGATCAATTATCGGTTCCGGATCTGTTACTGGTATAACAGGTCTTCCTTCAACAACGTTAGGTTGCGATAGAAGCGATGAGCCCAAAGCGCCTAAATTTAATCCAGACGGCAATGCGGCTAAAAAGTCAGATTTGTTATTATCTAACAAGCCTGCAATTCGGCTGCTATCCCAGTCGGTTCCATTTTGAGTTAAAGCACCTACCACTCCTGGAAGAGCCGTTTTCAATAGTTGCATTACCGAACCGCCACTGGTATGGAGAAATCCAGAAACCGTTGCGATCACTTGATCAAGTCCACCACCAAAAATAGATGAAATTAGATGAGAGCTTTTTTCAGAATCCGCCGGATCCTGATCTCCGCTGTTCCACAAGGAACCCAAATCAGAGAAATTTATTTGAGAAAAGTATTGTTTTAAAACATCAATTATCCCACTTTGGTCGCTTGGCGACTTACTTTGTAATCCAAGAAATAAAGAAGGAATTACGGCATCTAAGCCTTTACGGACATTATCTGCACTTTCGCCATGCTTAGCCGCAAGATTGTCGAATACCTGATCATTAAAGTATGATCGAGCGGTAGTTAATAAACTATTTTCCATACTGTCTATATATTGATATACGGGTTAAACAAGCAGTGTAATATTTTTGTTTGCATACAGAGACATTATTAAATTAATGGTAACTTAACATCCTAACCGTATTTTTGACACAAATCAAATATTATCACTCATGATTAAAAAAAGCATAAGCTTTTTCTTCGCCTTCGTATTATGCGTAGGACTAAGCTTTGGACAAAAACAACCTAAGTACATTTTCTTTCTTATCGGTGACGGAATGGGCCTTAACCAAGTACACGCAGCGGAACTATTTTTGGCAAGTCAAGAAAACAAAAACAGTATCGTTCCGATGGTATTCAGCACCTTTCCCCATGCTACACACGCAACTTCGCATTCCCTTTCACATGGTGTTACAGACTCAGGAGCAGGTGGTACTGCTTTAGCTGTAGGATACAAAACTAAAAACGGTGTTATTGGTATGGACAGTACTGGAACGACCGCATATGAAAGCATTGCAAAGAAAGCAAAGAAAAAAGGTATGAAAGTTGGTATAACGACTAGTGTCAGCATCGACCACGCAACCCCTGCTTCATTCTACGCGAACCAAAAAGATCGCGATATGTATTATGAAATTGGTCAAGACATCATCAAATCAAATTTCGACTTTTTTGGTGGAGCTGGTTTCTTAAAACCAGAGACAAATGCTAAGGGAGAAAAAGCTACCCCGTTAATCCCTCAATTAGAAAAAGCTGGTTATACTGTTGTTTATGGAATGAACGATTTCAATAAAGTAAAAAGCGGTACCAATAAACTGATTTTAATGAATGATAAGGGAACATCTCCTTCCGCATTAAAATTTGCTATTGACCAACAACCAAATGATATGAACCTTGCTAATATTACTGAAGCAGCAATCAAAACACTTAGTCAAGGTAATCAAGGATTTTTCTTAATGGTTGAAGGTGGGAAAATCGACTGGGCATGTCATTCAAATGATGGGGCTGCTGCAATTAAAGAGGTTTTAGACTTCAATAAATCCGTGCAAAAAGCCTACGAATTTTACAAGAAACATCCTGAAGAAACGTTAATCGTTGTGACTGCCGACCATGAAACTGGTGGTTTAGCTGTGGGTAATGGTAGCTCTACGTTACGTATAAACAATATCAAAAACCAAAAGATCTCACAAGAAGCACTTTCTGCGAAAATTAATGAACTTCGTGAGAAAAACGGAAATGCGACTTGGGAGCAAGTGAAAACGCTTTTAAGTGAGCAAACAGGTTTATGGACAGAAGTTAAAGTTGGAGAAAAAGAAGAAAGTGAAATTAAGGCTGCATATGAGAAAAGCTTCGTTAATCACCAAAATGAAACAGCGAAGAGTCTGTACGCAAACAACAATAAAATTGCTTCACTAGCTGTAAATGCACTAAATAAAGCATCATCTCTTGGTTGGGCTTCTGGAAATCACTCAGCAGCATTCATCCCTGTATTTGCAATTGGTGTTGGAGCAGAAAACTTTAGCCATAAAATGGATAACGTAGATATTCCAAGAACAGTTGCGAAAATTGCAGGCTGGCAATTCTAAGGAAGCTATCATAATCCTAACTTAAACATTGATCTCAACATATTGGATTAACATTAAGTTCGCAAGTGGCTGAAAAGCCTGAGCAAGAATACTAAAAGACCTATTTTCATATCAGTATTAACGATTAATTCAACTGATATGAAAATAGGTCTTCCAATTTAAACCAATGCCTATTCCTTTATTTGCTTAATTGCAAAGATTCCCCCCACAACTATAAGGATGTTAATCCTTGGAAAATAGCAGTTCCTTAAAACACAACTGGCACTTCCATCAACAAGAATTCAGCATTTGTTGTCGCCTTGATCGACACATGTTCCTCCCCTACAATGCCTAATCCATCGCGCGTATGCATGAGTTGATTCCCAACTTCAACGTCTCCCTTTAATACAAAAACATATAATCCATTATTAGGGTCTTTTAGTACATATTCCCGATTGTACCCCGCATCGAAGGAAGCAAGATGAAACCAAGCGTTCTGATGTATCCAAACGCCCTCGTCATCGGCATTTGGCGATAATATTTGTAAGAAATTATTATGTGTTTTTTCCTTATCGATTGTTTGTTGCTCATATCTAGGGTCAACATTTTGCTTGTTTGGGATGATCCAGATTTGTAAAAACTTCACTGGATCTACTTTGGAGTGATTGTACTCGCTATGTTCAATCCCAGTACCCGCACTCATGACTTGAATATCCCCTGCTTTTATGACAGAACCTGTACCCATACTATCGCTATGCGCTAATTCTCCTTCAAGCGGAATAGAGATAATCTCCATATTACTGTGGGGATGTCTACCGAAGCCCATATCCGGACTTACAAAGTCATCATTTAATACACGGAGAACTCCAAAATTCATCCGTTCCGCATTCATGTACCCTGCAAAACTAAAAGTATGTTTAGAATGCAACCATCCATGATTTGCATCGCCTCTACTGTCCGCTTCGTGATAAAAATATTTTGCCATAATTTCTACTTTCTAATTTAATAACGCAAATATCCAGCAAAGGGTTTTTACTCACATTGATCTAGGATAAGAACGATCAACAGGATAATAACCCTTCGTCTCGAAAACTTAAATATGCACAGTCAGTGAAAATTAGATGGTCGTGAATGCGTATCTCGAGCAAATCAGCCGCTTGGGTAATCTTCTTGGTAATCCGTATATCCATGTCGCTAGCTTTCAGCGTTCCGGAGGGATGGTTATGAGCTAATATAATAGAATGTGATCTATTCAATAATGCGAAGCGAAAAATTGTGCGAATATCGACAGGCGTAAAATCGTTTCCTCCCCTCCCTATCAATTGGGTATCAAGAACCTTACAAGCGGTGTTTAGATAGATCGCCCAGAACTCTTCATTGGGTAAATCTTGCAACTTCGAACGAAAATATTCATAAACCCGTTTACTTGAATTTAGAATAGGAACCTCCTCCTGCAGACAGTCTTGTCTCCGTCTTCCTAATTCTAAGGCCGCAATAATGCTGATTGCTTTTGCTTCACCTATCCCTTTGTACTGGCATAAATCGTGTACTTCAAGTTTTGCAAGCTGTAGCAGATTTTGGTTAACCCCGGAGAGCAGTCGCATGCATAGTTCTACAGCGGATTCTGTTCGCGAACCAGACCCAATTATAATCGCCAGTAATTCTGCATCTGTTAATGCGCGTCGCCCGCGTTCCTTGAGTTTTTCTCTTGGTCGATCTGCTTCTGCCCACTCGCGAATAACCATTTTATGAATCATACGATATCTATTTGATTAACAATCGATTCCCATTAAATATACGGAATTCAGAAGAGATAAAATCATTCAAAATCAATAACTTACAGACATAACTTCCTATTCTAGGCTAAAACCTTATCTTTGTAAATATTTTTCGAATGAATTGAACTTATGAGTAAAGCAATTATCAAAACAGAAAAAGGTGATATGACTGTGCAATTTTACACAGAAGATGCACCAAATACAGTAGCGAACTTTATTAAATTGGCTAAATCAGGATATTATGATGGTTTAACTTTTCACCGTGTAATTCCAGACTTCGTTATTCAAGGCGGATGTCCAAATACACGTGAAGGTGCAACAGGTATGCCAGGTACTGGTGGTCCAGGATATAAAATCGATTGTGAACTAGAAGGTGGCAACCAACACCACGATCGTGGCGTATTGTCAATGGCTCATGCTGGTCGTAATACTGGTGGATCACAATTTTTTGTATGCCATAGTCGCAATAATACTGCTCACTTAGACAGAAATCACACTTGTTTCGGTAAAGTAATTGAGAATGTAGATGTAGTTGATGATATCCGTCAAGGTGATCGTATTCTTGCAGTAGAAATTATTGAAGATTAAGAATTAAGAAAAATGAATTTAAGAGGATTAGTTTCAGTAACTGGTAAGCCAGGTTTATTCAAGTTAATTGGACAAAACAAAGGTGGTTTCATTTTAGAAAGCTTAGACAAGGCGAAGATTAAATCTGTTGTCAATCTGTCAACGACTAAGATGGCAACTTTGGAAGATATCACAATATACGGTGAAGACGATGAAATTCGTTTGATTGATGTATTCGAAGCAATCAAAGGAAATGAAGGCAATACACCGGAAGTAAAAGCTGATGGAGATACTTTGAGAAATTTCTTCAGAGAAGTTGCTCCAGGTCATGACGAACAAAGAGTATATTCTTCTGATATTAAAAAAATAATTTCTTGGTACAATATCATCAAAGAATTACCATTATTTGAAGAAGAAGCACCCGCTCCTTTAGCATAAGAATATTAAAATAAGAAAAGCACTTCGAATGAGGTGCTTTTTTTTATTATCCCCCGTCCTAGTTCATTATTTCAGCATTTCTTACTAAATTGATAGCTCACAGCGATAAACTTCATGCGATGAGCATATTTAATAAGCTTTTTAAAGGTAATTCTGAGCGAGTAAGCGAAATTCAATCTATTGTAGATTTCTGGAAATGGTTCAATGATCATGAAAAAGAATTCTACAAAGCAGTTCAAGACGGAAAGAACATAGAAGGTCAATTCTTTGTCCCTCTAGCGGAGCAGCTATCGAAACTACATGAGCGTATTTATTTTCTTGTAGGAATTCATAAGGAAACAAAAGTTGCTGAACTAACACTCACGCCTGATGCAATTGTAAGAAATATTGCATTTATCGAAGATCTTGTAAAAGAAGCCCCTTCTTTAGACTCTTGGCGCTTTATTGCGTTAAAAGAAGCGAGCGACATCAAGGATTTTGGTATTAAAATGAATAATAGGAATTACAGCAGTGATAATCTAAAATTCTATCCTATTGAACATCCGGCCTTTCCCGATCAAATCGATTTGGTTCTTGTTTATGAGCTTTATGACGCTAATCTTCATGAGGAAATTTATAATGGTGTTTGCATATTTTTAGACAATGCACTCGGCGAGTTGAAGTCCATAACGAGTATCGACAACGTATCAGTAGTGGGTCCAGATCAAGAACATCCCGATCTTATTCCCTTAGAAAAATTAAATGCTTACCTTACATGGCGCGAGAAAGAATTTGTTGAGAAATACGATAAGATAACACATAATAGTCAGGACGATGTGTACTCCTCTTTTGAAGGCGAACTTGAAGATGGTCTGCCGATTTTCGCCATCGTAAATAAGACTTTGTTGGATTGGGATTATAAAGCTTCGCACCCTTGGGTTTTACTTATCATGATTCATTATGATGGAATACCAGAGAATGGGTTACCCGATGATGCAACATACGAGTTGATGGATAGATTAGAGGATGATGTTAGCAACAGGCTTCCCGAGACAGAGGGATACCTCAACATACTCCGAGAAACAGGCAATGGGCTCCGTGAAATAAACATGGTCTGCCGAGACTTCCGAACACCCTCACGAGTGATGACGGAAATCGTCAAGAAATATGCGAATAACTTTAAAGTAGAATTCGATATATACAAAGACAAGTATTGGCATAGTTTCGATAAATTCAAGGAATAGCACAGTTGAATGAAAGAATTGAATATTAGACCCTATCAAGTCGATGACTATGAATTGGTCTTGCGTTTGTTTAATACGAACGTACCGAGCTATTTTGCAGAAGAAGAACGCAATGACTTAATCGAATACCTAAATAATGAACGTGAGGAATATTTTGTAATCGAACAAGATACTCATCTCGTTGGAGCTGGAGGAATCAACTATAAAGGCAATGATGCATATATCAGTTGGGACTTTGTCGACGCCTCACTTCAGGGATTAGGAATTGGAAAGCAGCTATTATCTCATCGTTTAGAAATAATCAAATCCAATAAAACCGTCGAAAGAATCATTGTGCGAACCTCTCAATTCGCATTTAAATTCTATGAGAAAAACGGTTTTGTTGCCATTGAAACACACAAAGACTATTGGGCTCCTGGCATCGATATGATTTACATGACATATAAGGATAAAAAAGTAAATAATGGACATTGACCTATCAAACTACCATAAGAAACAACTGACAATTGATTTAGTAAAAGCCAATACGCTTGGCTGCTTGGCAATTATTCCAATTGCCATCATATACTTGATTCCCTATTTTCTAATTTGGTCCGATCAATTTACCCTGGATTCGATGAAAGAGACCGCGAAGTCGATTGCATCGGGTGCATCAATTTTAAAAGGCTTTGGTTTCCTCTTAATTCTATTTGTTGGAGTTATTGTTCATGAATTGATACATGGACTTACTTGGAGTATATATGCTAAGGGAGGACACAAATCGATGAAATATGGAATATTAGCAAAAATGTTGACCCCCTACTGCCATTGTAAAGAACCCCTGAAACTAAAACATTATATCATCGGCGGTGCAATGCCCGGCATTATCTTAGGCGTGATACCTGCTATTATCGCTATAGCAATTGGTAATCCAACCCTCCTTGCGCTCGCAATAATTTTTAAGCTCGTTGCAATTGGCGATGCGATGATTATTGACCTGATTCGTAAAGAAGATCCTGAAAGCCTTGTACTAGATCATCCGAGTGAAGCAGGCTGTTATATCCTCCGAGAAAAGGAAGAACCTGAAGATAAAAGTGAAACCTTTAATACATGGAATAATATAGCGGAGCTCTATGAAAATAAGTTCATGGATCTGACGATTTACGATGAGACCTACAAAAACCTATTGGATCATCTCGTACTTAGTCATAATCGCATCTTAGACATCGGATGCGGTCCGGGAAATATTTCTCGGTTTATACATCAGCATAACCCGAATATCAAATTGCTAGGCGTCGATATTGCTGAAAATATGTTGGAGCTTGCTCGTAAAAATGTACCTGAGGGAGATTTTCATCTATTAGATGCCCGCGCTATTGGATTGATAGATGGCAAATTCGATGCGGTCATTGCAGGCTTTTGTATCCCCTATCTGAACGAAATGGAAACTCAGCAATTCTTTGACGATGTCGCTGATAAGCTTTCAAAATACGGTTTGTTTTATGTGTCCTTTGTAGAAGGCGAACCTTCCAAACCTGAGGTCAAAACCAATCCATTAGGTTCAGTAAAGTTTTATTACCATCGTCAAAAAAGCTTGATAGAAATGCTCAAACAAAGGGATTTTAAGCTAGTGAACACTTCGATTGTCCCGTATACAGATGGAGACGAACACACAGTAATGCTTTTCAAGAAAAATTAAACGTCTATTTTATTATGTTCAATTTATGACATAAGGTCAAATCGATTACCATAAAATATTAATAATTTGGTATCAAGATCGCATAACATGGAACGAAATAAGACACTATTGAATCCTGAATCTACCCAATCCTTTTGGAATACGCGCTGGGAGAATAAGCAGACTGGTTGGGATATAGGCTATGCCGCTCCCGCTATTTCCAAATACATCGATAGCATTACTGATAAAAATATTAAGATTCTCATTCCAGGTTGCGGAAATGCTTATGAAGCATCTTATCTCCTGGAAAAAGGGTTTACAAACGTTACGTTGATAGATATTGCTCCCATTGCCGTTTTAAATGCGCGAAACAAGTTTAAAGATCATCCGGAGGTCTCTATTATAGAAGGTGATTTTTTCGAACTCGAGGCTCAATTTGATCTAATTATAGAGCAAACATTCTTCTGTGCGATCGATCCAAGTTTACGACCACAGTACATCCAGAAGATGGCTAGCCTACTAGTACCACAAGGACGATTAGTTGGTTTGCTTTTTAACACCGACTTTGAGAAAGAAGGACCTCCTTTCGGCGGACATATCGCTGAATATCATCCTGCTTTTTCCGCATATTTTGATATCCACAAGATGGAGGAGAGCTATAATAGCATTAAACCGCGCGCTGGATCTGAATTATTTATTAACTTGCAGAAACATTAAAGCATACGTCATCATAACATTTTGCCTTAAAAAACGTTTATTGTTCAGATGAAATACATTGTTCTCATAGGTTTTCTTTTGTTGTCATTCCTGCTTCCCAAGCAGAGTGTAGCTTGTGCTATGCATCATGAACAACAAGAAACTGAAAAATGTGAACATACAACAAACGAAGATAAAAACGAAAAGAGGCATCATTGCTGTGACAAAGACAGTAAACCTATCGAAAAATCTACGGATGGTTCCAGTGGTTGTCAGGGAAATAGTCCTTGTTGCTGCATAATTCCTATGCTGTCGCACCTGCAAATCAACAACTTTTCATTCGAGTTTGACGTTCCCTCCTATACAATCAAATCCTTAAATACAGAATTTCAGCAATTCACTGTATCGAATGGATTCTCAAGTATTTTTATTCCGCCTAAAATCGGATAATCAATTCCTCGTTCGATTTATTATTTGGAAATCAAGCCCGTAAACGCTTGATAGTTTGATTATTTAAAAATATTTGAAATGAAAAATTTAAAGGCATTAATCGCCTCTACCTTTATCGTGTTGTTCACGATTTCTTCCCAAGCGCAAATTAAGAATGCAGTAACGAGTACCGTTGAAATCAATGGTAATTGTGGGATGTGTAAAAAGACAATAGAAACCGCAGCTTATGAACCCAAGATAGCCAAAGCAGAATGGGATGAAGATACCCATATGGCCGTTTTGACGTTTGACGCTAACAAAACATCGGAAGAAGCAATTTTGAAGAAGATTGCCCAAGCCGGATATGATAACCAGTCTTTCCGAGCTCCCGACGATGTATATGCGAAATTGCATGAATGTTGTCGCTATGACCGTGCTCATACGATAGCAACAGACGATCCTATTGTACACGATCAGACCGGGCACCAGCATCATCAAGATGCGAGCAACAATCAAAATAATACCGTTCAAAATCAACAAACACAATCATCTGAATCAAACAATCAATTAGACCCTGTTTTTAAGAGCTATATCAACCTTAAAAACGCATTGCTTGCATCTGACAGTAAATCAGCTCAAAGTGCCGCACAGACCTTGAAAAAGAGCATCACTTCGATCGATATGTCAACGCTTAACACTTCGGTTCATGAGCTATGGATGAAGGTTATAAGAAGTTTAGAAAATGAAACTACTGCAATTGAAAAGGCGACAGATCTGACCAAGCAAAGAAATAGCTTCATGAACCTATCGAACCAGATCTATTCGCTAGCAAAGGTTTCGAAAACTACAATCCCCTTATATTTACAATTTTGTCCGATGGCAAACGCTGGCAAAGGTGCTCATTGGTTGAGTTTAGAAGAAGAGATTAAAAATCCTTATTACGGTTCAAAAATGATGACCTGTGGTGAAGTAAAAGAAAAAATCTAAAACTAAACTCACAGACATTCTATTTATTCCTTAAGGAAAATTATGAAAAAGCTAAGAACCTCTTCGATACTTAGCGTGCTACTGCTTTTCAGCCTTTCATTATTTGGACAAATGGTTGTTAAGTACGACTTGTATGTTAAGGACACGCTAGTCAACTATGGAAATAAAACAAAACGCGCTATCGCGGTCAATGGTATGATTCCGATGCCAACCCTTACATTTACCGAAGGAGATACGGCGGAGATACATGTTCACAACGAAATGGACGAACCTACTTCCCTACATTGGCATGGAATCTACCTCCCCAATCCTGAAGATGGTGTTCCCTTTCTAACGCAGATGCCGATTAAGCCTCGAAGTACCTATATCTATCGCTTTCCTATAATTCAAAACGGAACGCATTGGTACCACAGCCATACTGGAATGCAAGAGCAAATTGGAATGTATGGAGCCTTAGTCTTGAAGAAAAAAGACGAAGATAAAACAAACAGGAAGGGTATTGACGACTTACCGACCATCCCTATTGTTCTGAGTGAATGGACAGATCTAAATCCTGACAATGTGCATAGAATGTTGCACAACGCGAATGATTGGTTTGCCATTAAAAAGAATGCAACACAGAGTTATGCTGAGGCCATAAAAGCGGGTCATTTCAAAACAAAAGTCGCCAATGAATGGAAACGTATGTTAGCGATGGACGTCAGTGATGTGTACTACGACCGATTCCTTATCAACGGTCAGAGCGAGCAATCCTTTAAGGATTTTAAAGCTGGCGACAAAGTTCGTCTACGCGTAATCAATGCAGGCGCATCTTCCTATTTTTGGTTGACCTATGCTGGTGGAAAGATAACTGTTGTTGCTAACGACGGAAACGATGTAGAACCCGTAAAAGTAGACCGCCTGTTGATTGCTGTTTCAGAAACTTACGATGTTGTTGTTGAAATACCAGAGAATGGATTCGCATATGAGTTTATGGCAACCCCGGAAGATCGCACAAAAAACACATCAATTTACTTAGGCGATGGCATCAAACAGCTTGTCGCTCCTCTCCCTAAATTAAAATATTTCGAGGGGATGAAGATGATGAATGCAATGATGAAGATGAACGGCGACCTAGATGATATGGGTATGAAGATGTCTTTGCAAAAGATGGATATGAATACCGTCATGTATCCAGAAACTGTAGAATCGGCAAGCGGGCATAAAGATCACAGGACCTCTGCAAAACACGGAGAGATGCACAGCGATACACATAACCAATCTGATAACATCAGTCCTAAAATTGTCACGCTAAATTATGGTATGCTCCGTTCTCCTACTTCGACAAAATTCCCAGAAGGAACTACGGTTCGGGAACTAAAATTCGAATTAACGGGTAACATGAATCGATATGTATGGAGCATGGATAACAAGGTTCTTTCTGAAGTTGATAAGATAAAAATCAAAAAAGGGGAAGCGCTACGTATTGTTCTTTACAACAATTCAATGATGCGACATCCTATGCACTTACACGGACATGATTTTCGTGTACTCAATGGACAAGGTGATCACGCTCCTTTAAAGAATGTATTGGATATTATGCCGATGGAAACCGACACGATTGAGTTCGAATCGAATGTTGATGGAGATTGGTTTTTTCATTGTCATATACTCTATCACATGATGGCGGGAATGAACCGCGTGTTTAGCACTGAGGATCAGCCGGAGAATCCAAAACTACTCCATAAAGATAAAGCTTACCGAATGCTTCAACAGGAAAGTAATATGCCCCATTTTATGATACAGAATGACTTTGCATCCAATGGTAATGATGGAGAACTCATGCTACAGAATACGAGATGGCAGCTATCAAGCGAGTGGCGCTTAGGCTATCAGGCTATGCATGGTTATGAAGTTGAAACCCATATAGGCCGATTTACCGATCGCATGCAATGGTTTATGCCTTTTATAGGATTTGATTGGCGGTATAGAAATATGGAAACACATGGTCCAGAAACTAATCTCTTTGGACAGAAAAACAGTAAAAATGACCGCGCTTTAATGTCAATTGGATTTGCCTATACGCTACCTATGTTAATACGATTTCAAGCAGAAGTTTATCATGATGGAAATCTACGATTACAGTTGATGCGTGAAGATATTCCTATTTCTAAAAGAATTAGAGCTGGTTTTATGGTTAACTCCGATAAAGAGTATATGGGTGATTTAAAATATATCTTAACGCGGCATATGGGTATCCGAACTCACTATGATTCCGACATGGGATTTGGTGTTGGATTATCGCTTAACTATTAAAATAATCCAAATCTTTCAAAGAGCCGTACGCCCAATACGGCTCTTTTGTTTAATTTCTAATTAATACCTCATTTTAGGTATTTTGAAAATAGCTATTGACATATCCCTCAATGCAGATTAGATTTACGAAAGATTTACTTCTATTCAACCATTATTAACATTATTTACCCTACTATGCTCAGCTACCCGATAGCAGGACATATTGACTCTTTAGGAAGGGCTGTGTCAAATTCAAAAATTAATATTGAGGAATTAGGCGAACAAATTCCTGCTGCAATTATGATGCATGAATTGCAAGGGAATATTCCTGTCGGAGTATCCTATATGAGTCCTTTTGGTTGCAATCTACTGGGTACCTGCGCAGAAGAAATCAACGAACTTGGCTTTGCATATTATGAAAAATATTTCATCAAAGAAGAGGTCGAAAGTTCAGTCGCTGGAATACAAAATTATGTCTTAGAAGGCGACGCTCATCATCAATATTCTTTTTTTCAGCAAGTCAGATTGCGCGATTCCCCAGAGTACAAGTGGTTCTTTACCGTTTGTAAACTCGTTCAGACGTCGGAAAGCTCCAAATCCTCAAATCAGTTAATGATTATTTCAACCCAAGTTGAAGGGGAAGGACATATGATCGATAAGGTGAACAAAGTGCTAGATGATTATGACTTTGTCAAACAAAACTATCGCAAATATGCATCGCTGACCAAGCGAGAGAAAGAGATTATCACTTTTATTGCGAATGGTTGCTCCTCCAAAGAAATTGCAGATCACATTTATATCTCTGTCCATACGGTAAATACGCATAGAAAAAATATACTCAACAAATTAGAAAGCAAAACCTTTGCGGCGTTCTTAAAATTCGCAATAGCCTTTGATTTAATCTAAAAACTAGTTCAATAAGCTCACCTCCTATTATATCCTACGCTTATAACCGGGCTTATCCATTTCCTTATCTAAAGACATCGGTCCAGATCCAACAACGAGAAAGTAAATCAATAAGATCAACACAACGAGCGAAAGCCAAAATTCCGAATTAAGGAAACTAAATCCTCGCGTGATGTTCACAAAGAATACTGCACCGATTAGAATTGGAATTTGCAGTGCAACGGCAAGTCTTGTTCGAAGTCCTAAAATAATGAAGATTCCTCCGACAATATGTGCAAAAACAACATAATGCACTGCAGACCAAATGGAAAGCTGGAAATGCGTACGTTCGATCAGTGCAGCTACAGAATCTCGATCCATGATAAAACTGACCCCTTTAGCGAAAATGACAAGTCCAAGTGATATACGGACGAAGTCAATCCAACGTGGATGATGTGCATCACCCCAATGCTCTATACGTTCGATTAGGTTCATAACAACCTCCTTTTTAACTGGTTATACTAAATTAACGTATAAACAAACGTTCTATTACTTTGTTTCATTTTTTTACTAGTTAGAAAAGAGAACAAACTATTAGTCTATAAAGCTGTTTACACTATACACGCTTTTCTTAATTACATGTATGAATCAAATGACAAAATACTTCATCAACCAAGTTGAAAGTCCTTTTTGGGCCTTTGCATTACATGACGGACATCAGCTGGCAGATGAACTTCTTCCCTATATGTTGCTCTCTGATGCGGAACGATTGCGCGAAGAGGATCCATTTACTGCCGCCTTTGCCGAATTACCCATCAATCAATTCATTGTCGGTACATCAAGATTTCAACTTGACATTAATCGAGATTTAGAAAATGCAATATATCTTGCTCCGGCTCAAGCATGGGGTCTAAAGGTATGGAATAAGCTGCCTGAGGCTCGAATCGCCATCTTGCAAAAGGAGTATGCTAGCGTATATCAAGAAATTGATTCGCTGATTAAACATACGATAGAACAACACGGCTATTTTTTTGTCTTCGATATACATAGTTACAATTCTAAGAGAGAAGGGCCTCACGAATTAATCGATAAGCAAGCAAACCCTCAGATAAATTTAGGCACGGCCTATGTGCAACCTAAATGGCGTGAGCTCGTATCCACATTTATGACTTGCTGGCAACAAGAAACAATGGACGGAGAGCCAATCGATATTCGAGAAAACGTTAAATTTAAAGGAGGATACCTCAATCGGTATCTGAATTCAACATACGGCGAATCGGGCTGTGTGGTTTCAATCGAATTCCGCAAGGACTTCATGGATGAATGGACCGGAGCTCCCGACCCGAGCAAAATTACGGCAAACAAGCAATTGCTATTGAATTCGCTAAAAGTTCTAACGAATTATTTTGACAATGATCGAAAAGAATAAACCATTACAGAGCATCCTAGATGCGATCAATAAGCGATCGGCGATTCATTATCAGATTCCGAATGTTGGAAAATTCATATTCAATAAGATTGTACCCTACATTTTTATCTATCGGGTTCCAGAATCAGGAAAAAGAGATAAAATGTTAGTTGATTTAGCAAAGACCGAGAACGCCAGTATGGTATATAAGAGCTCGGACTTTCCCTTAGAAGAATGGATACGTCCAATCGCTCAGAAATTGGCAGCGGATTTTGGAGCCTGTTTACTAATCGAGGTATGGACCGCTGAGGATGGACAGCGCGACGATATAGAGATCCATGTCGCGCAAAAAGACCTCCTCCCCTTAGCTGAGTATCTCGAGAAAAACATTCGCATGGAGACGCTTGAAATAAGTGTAGGAATAGAAAAGGATCAGCATATTCCGCATCCTCCGGAAACAAATGAGCTTTTCTCTAAAAAAGAGCTACAGAACAAGCAAATTCTATTGCTCGGTCTGTCAATCAAACGGAACTACATGGACGAGAATGAGAATATCCTCCCAATTCTCATGCGAATATACCGCGAATCGCTAGCAAAGTCACTCTCTCGATTATTTTTTGAATTCCTTCGAGTTTACACTCATCTAAATGCTACGGCACAACGTATAAACGTACATCAGGAGCTTACTCCAATGATGGTCGAAATTGATCAAGCTTTAGCGCAGGAAACAAAGAAGTTTGATTTCTTATTGATGGTGACGCCATTGAATTCGCATGAAGCTTGGCTTCAATTTAAAAAAGATAAATACTGGAAGGCTCCAAAGTTTCTGTACAGACCTATGCATGTAGATCCTGATCTTGTTAAGCGCAGGCTTTACAATCTGCGAATCGAAGACATTTACGACCCTACAATGGCCTATATTTTCAGAGATAAACGTGCCGAACTGGACTCCATGATAACGATGCTTTCGGACCGAGGGAAGGAAGATTTCTTGCACGGCAGTTTGCAAGTCTTTGGAAACGTATCAGAGAAGCTTTATAATTCAGCATTGGCCCTATTAATGATGACAGAGCCGGAAGAAACTGCAAAGAAGTCTGACGATATTATCTCTGCGAACGACTTTGCGAAGATGGCCCGCGAAGAAATACGTTATCTTCAAAAACAAAACGCAGAATTTAATAGCCCTGTCCGAGTACGCGAGGATATCTCAGGGGTCATGGTTAATCGCGGCGCATTGAACATTAGCCAAGAGTATAAGTTGACTAGAGGAAGAGCCATGGCCTTGATTCAGCATGAGATTGGAACCCACGTGGTGACCTACTTCAACGGACGACAACAACCGCTGAATTTATTTAGTCTAGGCGTACCGGGATATGAAGAATTACAAGAAGGTTTAGCCGTATTGTCTGAATATATTGTCAATGGACTCAATAACGATCGACTGCGTATTATTGCTGCAAGAGTCATTGCCGTACATCATATGCTTCTTGGGAATACTTTTACAGATACGTTCGATCTTTTGGTCGATCAGTATCAATTTCTTCCGGAAACAGCATTTAATCTAACGATGCGCGTTTATCGAGGAGGAGGATTAACCAAAGACGCGCTTTACCTTAAAGGCATCATCGAGCTTCTAACCTACTTGCAGGAAGGTCATGAAGTTGAATTGTTAATGATGGGCAAAATACGAAAAGACTATCTACCAATTATTAAAGACCTTTTGCAGCGTGGTGTACTTATTCCGCCGGCACTAATACCTCGGTATATGTCCGAAGAATATAAACCGCGCTGGCGAGAAGTCATCCAAAAAGGATCCATATTTAAACTAGTTGAATAATATAAACCCGAGCATTTGTATGAAAATAGCATTCTTAATCAATCAAACCCACAAAGAAGAAGAAAAATTCACCACAACTATACTTGCATTAAAGGCGTTAGAGCGTAACCATACCGTATTATATATTGGGCTGGCTGACTTTATTTATGAGGATGAGCAACGTGTCTTGGCACATTGTCGGGTTGTTGAACCTGAGAGCCGAGTTGATTCTGGTGAGAAACTCATGAAGTATTTAAAAGATAGCAAAAAACAGCGTATCGATTTGGCAGATGTCGAAGTGTTATGGCTTCGATTTGATCCAACATTAGACATGATCAATCGTCCTTGGGCAGCAGCTAGCGGAATTCAATTCGCACAGCTTGTTAAGAAAAATGGTGGATTCGTGATCAATGATCCAGACAATCTAGTTCAGGCAAATAATAAGCTTTATTTAGAGAATTTCCCAAAATCCGTCAGGCCTAAAACCATGGTAACTCGAAATCATGAAGATGTACTTCGGTTTCTAGAAGAACAAAACAACAAGATTATTTTAAAACCTTTGAAAGGGTCGGGTGGAAAAAACGTATTCATGATCAAATATGATGAGCGCCAAAATCTGAAACAAACAGTAGAGGCCATTGCTCGCGACGGCTATGTGATCGCGCAGGAATACTTGCCAGAAGCACCAAAAGGAGATATACGTTTCTTCATGCTGGATGGGGAACCGTTGATTGTTGATGGTGTTTTCGCAGCCGTCAAACGAGTACAACCGGAGAATGAAATCCGCAGTAATATTCATCAAGGCGCAACAGCACAAGTCGCCGAAATTACGGATGACATACTTAACCTGACGCAACAAGTGTCCCAAAAGTTAAAAAACGACAACATGTATTTGGTCGGATTAGATATTGTAGGCGACAAAATAATGGAAGTTAATGTATTCAGTCCCGGTGCCTTATACCATGCAATACAACTTGGTGGAAAAGACTTTTCAGGCGCAATTATAGCGGATCTTGAAAAACGAGTTGAACAATTCTACGCCGCAATTGATGCTGATTAAGTTACTTTTCAATAACAGTCTCCTCCGTCGTTAATGGCGCGGGGGGGATTTCATCTACATTCCTTTCTATTTCTTTTGTTTCCACATGTACAGCAAACTCTGATGGTTCAATACTGACGCCCTTATAAGTCGCATATTCACGGGTAAAAACTGCGCCAAAATAAAGGATTGCCGCCGTATAATAAACCCACAGAAGAATTAACACAATAGAGCCCGCAGCGCCATATGTCGTTTCTGTATCCGAATTCTGGAGATATAGGCCAATCAATAATCGCCCGAAAATAAATAGAATAGCGGTAAATAGTGCCCCTGCACGTACTGTTCGCCATTTAATATTGACATCAGGTAATACCTTAAAAATAACAGCAAAAAGCACAAAGGTGATTCCAAACGACAATAGGAAATTAATCGCATCCATTACAAACACTGTCATGTCAGGAAAATAACGAAGAAGCCTATCCGTAAGTGTTAGAATGACTCCATTAACAACAAGCGTTACAACTAATAAAAACCCTAATCCAATCACTAGAGATGAAGATAACAGACGGTCTGTAATTATTTTCAACCAGCCTTTTTTAGGTTTCGCACGTACATGCCAAATCTTATTTATTGAGTTTTGGATATCACCAAATACAGTTGTTGCCCCAATTATTAACGTCACTATACTAATAATCAAAGCCATATTAGATTTTCCGGAGAGCTCTAAATTCTTGATAACCTCTTGAATCTGACGTGCAGCGCTCGCTCCTACGATTCCATTGAGTTCTGTAAAAACTTTCCCTTTTATAGCCTCTTCACCTAAAAAGATTCCGGCCAGTGAAATCATTAGAACCAAAATTGGCCCTAATGAAAAAATCGTGTAGTATGCTAACGACGCACTATACTTTAAGCTGTCCTCGTTCATAAACCCCATTACAGAGTTTTTCAAAATATTAAAACTGTCTTTAAAGAAATTAGATTTCTTTTGCTTTTCCATATAAATTAAGGCTGTTTTTCTAGTTAATGAAACAGGATCGAACGAGAATTGTTTTGAAAAACATCTATCTAAGTGATCGGGAGGCACTAATTAGGATAATCTATTCTTACTTAGCCCATAGCTTTTAATTCAATAATTTGTTATTCACTCCCCTTAGAAATACAGGAGAAATATATCACAAGTGAGACTATGCTTCTCAATCAAAAATGGGGTCGTAAATTGATGTTTCTGATGGAAATACCGAACATTTTACTTATTCGTATGTTGTAAGATTAAAAAGGACAGAGATGAGTAAAAAAGAAACGTTAAAAGAGAAAGAAGAGAAAAAATATCCTAAAGAAGAAGAAACGAAAACGGACGTTGAACATGACACTGGCAAACGGCCAGAGAAGGATACAAACCCATTACCTCCGAACCCCAATAAAGTCGACGACCATTAAATAAAAAGGCGATATCTTTCGGTATCGCCTTTCTAATACAATACGGAACGCTCCTCTATGTTTTTAGATTCTTAAATCCTAAATCTCTCACTACCTCATTCCAATTTCTTATCTTTAGCACTCAAATTAGAAGACCATGAACCCATGTACAGGTAGTTAATTCAATCAATCTTATAAAAATGAAAGCCAACGTTTGTCTTTAGATTTTAATTAACTACAACCTTTATGAAGAATAAAAACATGGCAGTACCAGCTGCTTTAGCGTCTATGATATGTGTACAGGGAGGAGCTTCTCTAGCAAAACGACTATTCCCTACTTTAGGCGCCATCGGCACAAGTACATTACGTATCGGTCTATCAGCAATTATTCTATTCCTA
This sequence comes from Sphingobacteruim zhuxiongii, assembly GCF_009557615.1. NCBI lineage: Bacteria > Pseudomonadati > Bacteroidota > Sphingobacteriia > Sphingobacteriales > Sphingobacteriaceae > Sphingobacterium > Sphingobacterium zhuxiongii. Next base: position 1,240,911 of record NZ_CP045652.1, on the reverse strand, counting down.
ATCAATCGCCCTAACTTATTCAGTTTTACAAAAAAGCAATGGCTTTATTGCTTCATATATGGCTTAGGGATTGCTGCTATGAATCTAATATTCTATCTGGCTATCCAAAAAATACCGCTTGGATTAGGTGTTACAATTGAATTTGTTGGTCCTCTTTTTCTAGCTTTAGTATTGTCGAGAAAATTATTAGATATTCTATGGGCAATGTTAGCCTGCGCTGGCATATTATTGATAGTACCATGGGGCAGCGGAACAATAGATACTTTAGGTCTATTCCTTGCTTTTCTAGCAGGGGCTTTTTGGGCATTATATATTGTTATGGGCGGTAAAGTATCCAAAGTGATGGATAGTAAAGATGCCGTTTCAACCGGAATGCTAATTGCAGCAGCATTTATTATCCCCTTCGCTATATGGGATGGGCAACTGACTAAAATTACGCCTTTGCTGTTCGCACAGGGCCTAGGAGTAGCAATCTTGTCTTCTGCTCTGCCTTTTTCTTTGGATATGGTCGCATTAAAACGCTTACCCGCAAAAACGTTCTCTATATTGACAAGCCTTCAACCAGCCTTCGCCGCCTTATCTGGATTGATTTTCCTACAAGAGCGCCTGACGGGCTTCCAATGGCTCTCAATCGCATGTGTTGTTATGGCAAGTATTGGAACAACAGTATTCAGTCGTAAACATTAATTTTTTAATGGCACAAGCTTGCCATCTGCACGAATGCTGTAAACCTTTCTTTTAACAGTTGGTTCTTCACTGAAATAATTCCAGTGTTCGATACTAAGCTTGTCCTTTTCAATTAGAGTCAACTCACGTATTGCTGACTCGGCTATCTCATCGTAAGCGATTTCCATTTCATCAACAACCTGATTATTGTTATTGATGATTATTAAGGTCGTATTCAATTCTTGTCCACTAATCGGGTAAGTAATAACCAATCCACGAATATCATCAGAAAAACGTACTTGATAACGAATCTTGATATCCTCCAAATTCGGATAGTCGGCTTGGAATTTCAATAGCGTAATCAGGGTCGGGTTAGAAATCCCCTGTTGTTTAAAATTATCAAAGTTCGTAGAATCCACATATGGCAACGCTTGCTCGGGTATACCCTTGAATAAACTATCTACTCCAATGTCTGTTGAAATCTCTTTCACCAACGTATCTAATTTTGGAAGTGTCCCAACAGTATCTTTCACCTCTTCCTTTTTCTTTTCAGATTGGCATCCCGAAAAAAACAACAAAATTATAAAAGCTAAGCCGATCGTTCTCATAATGATTCTTTATATACGAACGATTATAACGAAAAATGATGAGTTTCTATAATGCCTCTTCAGAAATTTATTATCAATCCGATAATAAAACATCAAGTAATTAGCCGTTGGGATATAATCGTATTCTATTTTCCGATAGGCGCGAATTGAAATTACATCTTGCATTCAAAAAAAAGAGGGCCACCTTTTCGGCAGCCCTCCACTATATGGTATTTTTAATTGTTCTGTTTAATTATGTTTAACGTCCATTTCGTCAACATAGTCTTCATTCATCACAAATTCTGCAGTCATTAACTCTTCGTAATTTGTTTTCTCTTTCTTACCGAAGCGTTTTCCAATACTATCGAAGATCGAATAAACGACTGGAACAACAACTAAGGTTAAAAGTAGGGATGATAATAGACCCCCGATAATTACGATTGCTAAACCTCTGTTCATATCCGCACCATCACCTGTTGCCATTGCAATTGGAATCATACCGAAAACCATGGCAATTGTAGTCATTAAGATTGGACGAAGACGAGCATGGTTGGCTGCAACTAACGCATCATGCGTTGAATCGCCATGTTCTTTACGGTGATTCGCAAAGTCAACCAATAAGATCGCATTCTTCGCCACCAAACCAATCAACATGATAATCCCCAAAATCGTAAAGATGTTTAACGACTGTCCCGTTAATGCAAGTAACAATAGGGCTCCAATAAATGATAATGGAATTGAGAACATCACGACAAATGGCGTAGAGAAACTATCATAAAGCGATACCATTACTAAGTAAACCAATAAGACTGAAGCTAATAAAGCTACTCCTAAGGTACCGAAACCTTCTTCTTGACTTTCCATATTACCACCCCAGATATATACTACCCCAGGCTTACGCTCTAACTTCTCAAACTCTGCTTGCCATTCGCCAGCAATCTCACCTAATGTACGACCGACGATAGATGCTTGAACCGATACGGCAGGCGATTTATCACGACGCTCTAACAAGGTTGGACCCGAACTATAGCTGATATTAGCAAATTGCTCTAATGCAATTGGTGTTCCTTGTTGGTTGATGAATTTCAAGTTTCTAACATCTGAAATATTTGAGCGACTAGCTTCATCAAAACGGATGTTGATATCATATTCATTATCACCAGCACGGAATTTATTGTCTGTATTTCCTGAGAATGCTGTTTGCATCGTCATACCTACAGTAGCAACATTTAATCCTAATGAGGTCATTTTCTCACGATCAACTTTTACGTTGATCTCAGGGTTACCACTTTCAGAAGATAATTTGACGTTTGTTGCACCTGGAACTTTACGTAAAAGGTCGGCAGCTTTCGCAGCAAATTCTCCTGCATCTTTCACATCAGAACCGATAATTGTCAATTTCAATGGCGCTTGTTCCGCTCCCATTAAGCCCATATTAACAGACTTAATTTTAGCTCCAACAAGTTTGTTTTCTAATTCACGTTGTAAGACAGCAGCATATACTTTCGAGTTTTCTGTATAAGTGTCCTTCATGATAACGTGAATTTCCGACTTATAACGGGAACCCGAAGTCGACATTACCCCATCCGAAGACTGTCCTACGGAAGTAATAACACGTTCAACATCCGGTTTCGCAAGAATAATTGCCTCAGCCTTTTGTGTCAAGAAGTTTGTCTTTTCTAATGAAGCATCTTTTTCTAACTCTAACTGAATTAAGTACTCTCCTTTATCAGAAGCAGGGAAAAAGTCGGAACCAATATATCCCATCCCTACTAGACTACATGAGCCTACAAATAATAATATCGAAAGACCTAATGTCGCTAATTTCGTTGCTCTGCTTTTCAAACACCATTCTAGAATACCCGTAATCGAGTGCGTGAATTTAGTAAGTCCAGCTTCAAATCCAGTAATGATACGTCCAAAGAAGGAGTTTCCGTTGATATGCTCTAATTTACCAAAACGAGAGTATAACCATGGTACCACTGTAAAAGATACAAGCAAGGATAGCAAAGTAGAGATAATAACAGTCACACAGAATTGTGCTAAGATATTCGCTACTAAACCTGAAGACAGGGCGATTGGTAAAAACACGACCACAATAACCAAGGTAATTGCAGATACAGTAAAACCAATTTCTTTTGCTCCATCATAAGCTGCACGCACTTTATTCTTACCCATCTCCATATGGCGGTGAATATTCTCGATAACAACGATCGCATCATCGACAAGAATACCTACCACAAGGGATAAACCTAGTAAAGACATTAAGTTTAACGTATAGCCCATTAATAATAGACCAATAAAAGTCGCGATCAATGAAAGTGGAATAGCTACCATCGTAATCGCCGCATTACGTAAACTATGCAAGAAGAATAACATGATAAAACCTACCAGGGCAATTGCAATCACTAAATCGTGCATTACGTTGTTTGCCGCATTTAAGGTATAATCTGTCGAGTCATTCGCCACTAATACTTTAATGTTATCGGTAGCATAGTCTTTCTCTACGGTAGTAATCGTCTCTTTTACCAATTTAGAAACTTCTACTGCATTGGCATCAGACTGTTTGAAAACTTGCAATAAGATGGTATTCTTTTGATCTAATCGAGCAATTTTCTCAATTTCTTTAATCCCATCTTGAACATCAGCAACATCACGTAAAAAAACAGTTATGCCTGCTGGTGTCGTTATTGGAAGATTTCTCAATTCTTCTACGTCAGTAACTTTACCTGCTAAACGAATTGTAGTTCTACTATCGCGAGTACTTACGTTACCTGTAGGGAAGTCAAGGTTAGATTGTGCAACAACTTGTTGAACTTGACCAATCGATAATCCGTATCCTTCTAATTTCTTAGCATCGACACTGATTTGAATTTCTCTTTCTTCACCACCAACTAAGTCAACTTTCGCAACACCATTAATACGTGCAAAAATAGGTTGAATCTTGTTGTCCAATAAATCATATAGTTCTTTCTCGGTCAACTTCGATGTTACCGCAAGACTCATGATTGCCACGTCGTCAAGCGAGAATTTATTTAATGATGGAGGATCCACATCTTCTGGAAGATCCTTCAAAATTGTATTAATCTTACGCTGAGCATCGGTCAAAAGAAAGTTAACATCTGCCCCATCGTTCAACGTAATCATTACCACAGAGACATTCTCCATGGACGTTGACTCTAACTTTTTAATATTCTCTAACGAGGAAACCGCATCTTCAATCTTCTTAGTAACCGTGTTCTCTACCTCTGTCGGTGAAGCTCCAGGATATACTGTTTGGATGGTAATTACGTTTACCTCAAATTTTGGTACTAACTCATACCCCAGTTGGGTGTATGAGAAGATCCCGCCCAATGTCAGTATTATAAATAATACAATGATCAGACTGGGACGTTTTATGGATATTTCAGTAATCTTCATGTCTTAATTTTCGTTTCGCACAATTATTTAATCACTTCCACAGGAGATTGATCTAACAAGTTGATCTGTCCTGAAACAATCACTTGGTCGCCAGCAGCTAAACCGCTTGTTACTTCTACCTGATCTCCAAAACTTCTTCCTGAAGTTACTTTCGTTTCGATTGCTTTACCATTTTTCAATACGAATATTTTATTATCAGAGATACTACCAACGAAAGCGTTTCTAGGAACCACTAATGCTGATGTTGTACCTTCGCCACCAAATACTGCTGTACCGTACATACCTGCACGTAAATCATTGTTCGGGTTATTCGCAATTTCAATCTCAATAGGGAAGTTTAAGCTACCATCTGATTTAGGAGCGATGAAAGTAATTTTACCAGAGAATGTTTTATCTACATAAACACTCGCTAACACTTGAACTGTTTGACCTAAACGTAACGTAGCCACATTCTTTTCATCAACATTCACACGTAGTTTTAACGTACTTACATTAACGATATCAAATGCCGGTGTTCCTGCACTAACATATGCACCTGGTTCAATTTTACGTGAGTTCACAATACCGCTTACTGATGTTTTGATAGTAACATCTCCAGCAGTTAATTTTGCACTCTTCAAGTTATTTTTCGCATTTTCAAATTGAAGACGCATTTGATCTACTTGTTGTTGTGTAACACCACCAGTTGCTAAAGCACTTTCATAACGTTGTAATGTCGCTTGTGCATTATCGTAAGAAGCTTGTGCGTTTGCTACATTTACATTTAGCTTATCGCCTTCTACGACTGCCAAAGTTTGACCCGCAGAAACGCGAGAACCTTCGTCAACTAGGACACGAACAACGCGACCACCTGTTTCAGCAGCTACGGTAACCTCTTGCTTAGGCATGAAAGTACCGTTCGCTTGGTAAGCCAAGCTCATTTGTTGATTTCTTGCAGTGTCAATACGTACAGCTACTGCTGCATTTTTCTGTGCTACCACAGCTGTTTCTTGCTCTACCTTAGCCTTGTTCTTGTTTAACAAGTAAACTATCCCGCCTAGGGCTAATGCAATGACTATAATTGTAATTAAAGCGCGTTTCATAATGAGTATTAAGAGTTGTGATTATTCGTTTACTA